>AQOF01000105.1 GCA_000565345.1 Salinivibrio costicola subsp. costicola ATCC 33508 = LMG 11651
TCTAGCATCCGCCAGGCTGAGTAGCCGTCGGTCATGACCGTGCCCTGGTAACCATTGAGGAAGGCCTTGGGGTAAGTGTGCCCCCGGCCTGGTTGGTAGTCGAACAGCACCACCGGCGTCGTGCTTTGCGCCGGGCTGGTGTAGGCCCAGAGATAGGATTGGCTCTGGGCTCGCTTGTCTGGCTCCTTCAGCACCTGAAGCGTCGTTTCGTCACCGTGGATAACCGACTCTCCGAGCAAGCTTTCCTGCATAGCGAGGTACAGCGGCGACAGCCGCTCAGCCGTTTTAATCATCCAGCTTGCCAGAGTAGTACGCTGGAGCTCGACGCCGACCCTGGCCAGCTCTTTTTCGATGCGGTATAACGGTAGGCCGTCGGCATACTTGCTCACCGCAACGGTGGCCAGGGTCCCAGCAGTGGCGATACTGCCGGGCAGCGGCTGGCGGGGCATGGCAGCGGTGATAATGTTGCTACCTTCGCCGTGGTTTTCGCAGTGGCGGCAAGCGTATTTTTTGCGCTCGTGGCGCAGTACTTTAACTTGCTTAGGGATAATGTCGAGCTGCTCGGACGATTCAACACCCACGGCGTGCAGCTGACCCTGGCAGCAGGGGCAGGTCTTTTCATCGTCAGCTAAATCGTACTCTATCACCTCACGGGGCAAGTCCGGGTTGATAGGCTTGCGGCCCCGTTTGCGGGTGTAGGTCACGGTTTCCATTTCCGGCTCATCATCGATTGGTCCCCAGTTCAAGTCTGGGAGGGGCCACCAGTCATAGCAAGGCGTAGCAGGTTAGTACCTACTACGCCTTTTTTGTGCCTGCTGATTTTTAGTCAAACACTTAGTCAAACAAGGAACGGGTACAACTCCCGTTTTTGCATTAGAAAAAATCAGCGGGGTAACACTGAGAGGTGTTCGACACTCTGATCCTGCCAACGGTCATCTTTTACCTTGCTTATACAAACGCCTACCAAAACGATTCATCCCTTGTGCCCTAGGTAACTTCTTGCACCCACCTCACAAAATATGGCTTATCTAACACTTTGGACAATAGCGCACGAAAACCAAAACAGCCTTTGATACACTAGTCCCAAATCTGCCAACTCGATGGCGTGTTAGGTGCCGACAACTGATCGGCGGTAGCATGGCTAAAGACTGAACGGTTAACCAGCTTATCGGTTAGATGCAGCCAAAAACGTGCGCGTTTATCCGCGACAGGTTCACACTATCCCAGAACGAATGACAAAAAGAGTCTATTAGTCAGTTGATTACAGACTCACGCTAGGGGGTAGAGTGAATACCAGAATAGAAATAGGCGGCATACACACGTTCGCGGAAAGCAGTACCGATTAAAGATGGAAAATCCTTACAGGAACCGTCGGTTAGGTAGAAAAGAGTGCGTATAACGGTTTTGTGAAATCGAGTATGCACACTAATACAATGTTAAAACTGCGAACATAGAAATGGGGGCGATGATGACCTCACAAAAGGACAGAGAAGCCTGTCATCGTTGCGGGGGCTCAGGTGTGTCGAAAGCTGAGCTCCAAGATATAAGTGACATTCGGAAGAATGGCGGCGTGAAGTATGAGCAAATCCAATGTGAGCACTGTGGAGGCTCTGGGAAAGAGCCAGAATAGGGTTCCGGAACCCTCACGATAACTATTCAGGGAGGCTTTATGTGGTATGTGGTGGCGGGAATCGGAGCGATAATAGGCCTGTACTTGTTCGTGAATGGCTCAAGGAACAGTGATCCTCTTAATCGGAAGTGTGCTGCCGAAATTTGTGAGTACGTGACCAGTGCGGAGGATATAGATCCTGAGAGAATCTCGGAAATTTTCAAAGAGCACGCCCGTTATCAAAAGCAGGCGAATCACATTGTATCAATGGTACCTACGCTGCTAATCAAAGCGGGTTATCCGCAGGATGCAGCTATGTCGATTGTGCCGGTGATCCGGTCAGCCGCAATGATGCAGCCTCGGTGAGTTTTAACCAGTAGCGCAAGTCGTTATGCCCTTTTGGAGAATTCAAATGTTTAAATGGATAAGTTGTTTTGGAATCATTTTTCTTTTGGCTGCATGCAAAAGCACTGGTGTAGTTCCGTTGGGTCAAAACTCTTACTATGTTGGAAAAAAGGATGGCTCACCCGGCTTGGGAGTCTCACTGGAAAACAAAGCCGCTGTTTATTCGGAAGCTAGGCAGTTTTGCGAAGCAAAAGAACTAGAAATCAAAATCCTCAAAGAAACTGTCACTCCAGCGCGGCCTGCTCAATTAGGGTCAACAGAATTGGAGTTTTCTTGCGTAGCGAAAGGCAGCTTAGAAACTCCAACAGAAGTTAAACCAGGTCAAATAATAGAAAATAGGAAGCGTTAGCGGTGGGGCATAAAAAGGCGCTTAACTCGTTCACTCCGTTCACTGGGACAGTAACGCAGCGGCGCCTCGCCATTATGCCGCTACGTCACTGCCCGTTTGTAGTGGTCAAGAAAAACTTCTACGTCTCTGTACTTTGCTAATGATGCCGATACACTCTGTAGTGGTCTATAACAACAAGTGGTTACTATGAAAACTTGGGGCTTTTTGCTGCTTGCGGTATTACTAAACGGGTGTGCGACACCTGTAAGCCATACCAACATACCTCTCTCAACCTATGACAAAGATACCGAGTATGGTATCGAAAAACGGGACGACGGATTCGCGATCACCGTTTACTATTCACGCTATCAATTTATACCTGAAAGTGATGCATTAGCGACAGCTTGTAAAAGCCAACTTACCGCGATCGCTTGGGAGCATGCAGATAATCAGGGACGTAAGATAGTGCCTGTCAACGAGCAAAGAATTCGGATTTCAATGGGTCGCAATGGGCTGACCGGTATAACTTCTTGCCAAGCCAATGCCGTGGCCAAGTGGAAATAGGTTATAACAAGTGGCTGTTGTCGGACGCTCCTACGCGGACGCTCAGTTGCGCCGCAAAGCCAAAGCGTTATATGCAAAGGAGGGATTATGGGATTCTTCGGTGGGCCTTCTAAGGGCACTCTATTAACCATGTCCCAGGGCATCGCCGCTGTTGCTATGCAGATTCAGATGCTCCAGCAGGTGGAAAGCTCTGAAAGAGAAGTTATTTTGGCTAATATGTGTAGTGAAGGTGCGCCAACAAGCATGAATGAGCTTGTTCAAATGGCGGCATCTGTAGTTCGAGAGCAGGGCATGGGTTGGTACAAGAAAAATCAATTTCTCGGGATGATCTTTGGAAGTTTGGTGAGCTTGGAGTTTTCCGCAGCCGACGCAAACTACATCAAGGGTCAAATTGAGCTACTCTGTTGAAGCGGAGGATAGATAAATGTCTATTGTGAGCGTTATCGCATTCATAGTGGCCGCCCATAGCGCGATCATGATTATCGTGCTTTTTGACAAACTCTGATTGGTACGTAAGCAAGGCTATAGATGCAGAAGTTACTCCAAATATATCCGCCGCAATCACTACCAAAGTGATACTCGCTGCGATGACGGTAGCTATCGGTGTTTATGCGTTTTGAGAGGCATATAACAGGCAGGACCAGTAAAGGCCCTTCTGGCCCAGACGCACTTCGTGCGCCGCTGTGCAGGTCGTTATATGTATGTTTGCTAGGTGTTAGATGACTATGGTCAATATCGATTTTATCAAAAGTAATAGAAAGGTACTTAAGAACTTTGGTCAATTCTATTCTCTCGTAATAGACACTTCGACGTATAGGCTATCTAAAACTGATAAACGTCGCTTGAGAGAACTCTTTGAGTCTGTTGATTTTAACGCTGTCAATAGTAAATCATTCGCAGATGACTTAAAAAATGTACTTAACTCGTTTGACTACGAAACTGCACGCCAAAATAAGAACCAAATATAAGGACAAAAAACTAAGGGCAAAAAAGAAAAGTAATACTGCCCAATCACCAAAGAAGAAATCAGGTATTCAGATAATACCGAGTGATGCACAAAGTACTTGGAGGCTAAACGAACCATCAGAAGTCCGTGATAAATCATATTATGCAAATCTTAGGGGCACTTCAGGCCATTCAAAAGATGAAAGTGATATTAGGCATCTACCTAGGTTAGGTTTGGGTATTGAATCCATGGTTTCGATTCCACGGGTAAAATCTGATGAAGTAGTTATTGATAGACATACCGAAACAAAAGGGAGTACTACTCCTAAACACCATTTGTATACAGCAGGTTGGTCAAGCAAAGGGCACTTTATTGATTCAGATGAAGAAACATCATAACAAGACCAATCAAGGCGACGCCTACTACATTGCGGCTTTGTAGGCGCGCGTGTTGGCTGACGTTATGTGACCTCCCAATAGTGACACAACTCAGAATACAATAATTAAAATAAGCATATGCTTATATTTTGCAAAAAAGACAGGTGGTTAGCGTATGGGAAATGTTATTTCAACACTTTTTAGTTGGGTCATGATGAGTATGTGGCTTCTATTGCCACTAGGTTGGGTCTACTGGCTTTGGGTTGCAGTAAAAATTGGCGGTTTTGCAATGTTTGCATTGGCGTTGTTCCCGATTACTTCACCAATAGCAGCTATTTTGGGCGGTTGGTCATTTTTATTCGGATTGCCTGATTGGGTGGTTAGTGTCTTCATATCGTAGTCTCGAACAGCATCACATAACGAGTATGTCGTCAATCACTAAATTTTAGCGAGATTTTATCCCACATCACGCCGTCTCTGAGCATCGAATTTAAGATCACTATCATTTTACGTACACAGGCAATAATGGTGACTTTTTCGGATTTCCGGCGGCGACTATCGAGTATACGTTGCTTTAAAAACAGGATCACATTGCATCGTAGACATCACCGCTAATGATCGTTCTTACGTAGGAGCTCAGGGAAAACGCATGAAGATCCGCGCCACACCTGGCTAGCAATTTAATGACTAAGTTGTCACTTAGGGCTGAAAACCGTGACGTTATGCCATATTTATTAATTAAAATAATGTGTAAAAATAAAAGGATCAATTTGTTGATCATTTTCAGTGCGATTTAATGGTCTCCTAACGTTTAGGAGATTAAAAATGA
>AQOF01000106.1 GCA_000565345.1 Salinivibrio costicola subsp. costicola ATCC 33508 = LMG 11651
TGTGTTTCGTTAATACGCAATGCTTGAGAAATCATCGCAGCGCTCCAACCTTCAGACGCGAGTAACACTGCTTTGATACGATCGCGCACTCGCCCATCACGAGTCGTCCCATGTTGGCGGTCGAGTTCAAGCTTCTGCTGTTTGGTTAAAGTCACTTTCATAGGTAGGAATCATGATCCTGTTTCTACGTAAAATCAAGCATCTTCAATGATCACGGGTATATATCTCATAAATACTGGATATTTTAGGAGTATACGTATTCAACCCCTAGATCTTCACGCCCATTACTTAGAGATCTATTTGCTTTCTACTTTATTAACGTTAAAAAAGATCGAAAGTCTGAACCGCCGGCTGCTTGTTGCCACTCAAACAACAAGGCTTCGACCAAAGTGATCCAGGCGCCATGTTGCTGCATCATTGCAATTCCGGTGTGGTAATGAGACGCGTCACAGGATGAGGTTGCATCCGTGACTAGGTGAACGTGATAGTGGGCTCTGAGTAGATCGCAGGCTGTTTGATAAACACAAATATGGGTTTCGATGCCACATAGGATGACTTGTTTACGGTTAAGATCATCGAGTCGTTTTTTAACATCGGGGTTTGCGTAAGCACTAAATGTCTGCTTGGCAATGGGCGTATCCGTTGGGATTAACTCAGCCAAACTCTCAGTGGTCGCTCCGAGCTTATCGGGCAGTTGCTCGACCCACACCACGGGCACATCAAAGTACTGACAGGCACGCATTAGTTGGGCCAGCTTTTGGTGTAGTGCTTCGCTGCCTGTTACCTTTTGTGCCAGTTTGCCTTGTACATCAATCAACAAAACGACCGCATTCTCAGTATTGATCATTGTTTTATCCCCCTGTTTTATCGCGCAAATAAGCATAGCACCTTCTCGCTATGGCGTTGTCTTTTTGAGCGCTAATACATTTTTCTTACCATTAAGATACTTGATGTCAACTAACATAACAGCTACTGTATCTTTACGTGAAGATACATAGAGAAAGGTTATGCATTATTTTATCGCTATTCTTGCCCCGATTTTTTGGGGCAGTACTTATTCAGCGGTTGCTCTGTTTCTGGGAGATCTTTCCCCTTATTGGATGGCAGTATGGCGAGCATTGCCAGCAGGCCTGTTAATGCTGATGATCAGTCGACGTGGTTTACCTTTAAGTTTGCCGAGAATGCTTGCTGTAAGCTTTTTTAATATCGCAGCTTTCTTTTTACTGCTTTTTATTGCCGCTTATCGGCTACCTGGTGCTATCGCTGGGACTTTAGGCGCGACCTTACCCTTAGTACTGATGCTGCTTCAGTGGTTAACAGAAGGGAAACGGCCTCAGCCTAAACTACTTGGGCTGGCGATTTTAGGGCTTTTCGGCGTGGTATTATTATTGAATCCATCTTCCAATATCGATTGGATAGGGGCCGGTGCCATGTTACTTGCCACATTTTTTGTTGCTCAGTCGACACTATGGATGAAGCGCTGGGAAGCGAAAGACATTTTTGGATTAACCGCTTGGCAGTTAGTCCTTGGTGGCATCATGCTTATTCCTTTTGCTTGGCTCTTTGCGGGGCCGCCAAAGGCGATAACCATGGAGGCCGTACCAGGACTTGCTTGGGTTATTTTACTCAATACTGCTGTCGGTTACTGGGCCTATATTCGCTCGATCACTGTACTTGGCCCAAATCGTCAATCTATCATTATGTTTCTTAACCCGCTTACGGCAGTAACCCTTGGTGTACTGTGGATCAATGAAACGTTACAGCCGTTACAGTGGTTAGGTATTGCGATGATTTTAGCGTCATTGGTGTTGATGAAACTCACGGATAAACGAAAGAGTCAGTCGCCTAAACAAGCCGTTGCTGCCACACCTCGATAGTGGTGACGGAAAGCGAAACGAGAGTATGGATGTTAATACCGATAATGCACGGTCCAAGATACGTAGCTATAGGTGTCATCGGTAGCTTGCTTATAGTCTTTCGTGTGTACAACAACACTGATATCTGTGCCCCAGCGAGGCTGGTAAAATGCTAGCCCGGTAGCGGCACTTGCTTGCCAGTGGGTCATATCGATGTCGGCATTCTCTGGCGGTTTATCGCCATTGATGGTGATGTCATTGGCCCGATATCGGCCTTGCATCGCGGCATAAAAGAATGCGCCCTGTTCGCTTGCGTCGAACAAACGGCTGTCTAAATGGCGGCCTGGCTCGAAGCTAATGCCGCCAAAGGTATTAGCCAGATCAAGACCAATACGATAACTCAATCCTGTAGAGAGTTCGCTGCGGAAGTTACCGATATCGGCACGTCCAGTCACTCCCCATTCTTGGTTCTCGCTACGGTGCAGGAGCTGGTGGCGTTCATAAGCAAACTGCGCCACTGGCGTGTTTTCTACTTGGTAGTCCCATCCTTTTGGGTCGAGCGAGTCGATGAGGTCATGAACGTAAGATTGTCCTTCTTCAGTTTGCGATGCGGGACCAACCATTCCGAGCATAAATGACCACTTATCGACCCGTTCTGATGTCTGCTGATAAATGCCAGGCTCGATAAAAATCAAACCGGCATAGGGACGTTCATTGGGATGGGGCGTTTCCCATTCAATATCGTTGGGCGTCCACATCATTTGTCCGACATCGATGCTCCAGCTTTGGCGTGCTTGTTCGTTAAGCGGTAGCTGTTGAGCAAACCAACGAATGGGCGTGACAGCGGTGGTGGTGACATCATCGGACCAATCCGCATGCCAGTGCGCATAAACACCACTGGTGTATTGATTATCAACGCCTAACGGACTGTCGTTTTCAATTGTTACACCGACCCCCGCGCTAAAAGCCGCTATGGGTGCTAGTAGCAGTGTGGGAAACAATAAAATAGCGCCTGAGATCACGCGAGGTGGTGTCATTCATATCCTCATTGAGTTGCATCTTTAATGCGAGGCTTTCAGTATGAGTAAAAAATTAGGCTGATACTAGATAAGATAAGTCAATATCTTGTGAAAGTGTTGTCATCCGCCAATCAACGATGAAAAGGAACCGTCAAGATGTCAGTGTTTGTAACCCCTGAATGGCTCGCTCAGCGCCTCGATACCGTCGTTCCTGTCGATGCTAGCTGGTTTATGCCAGATGTATCCCGAGATAGCTTCCAAGAGTGGCGCCAACGGCGTATTCCGGGTGCCGTCTACTTTGATTTCGATAATACAGTCAAAGATCAATCCTCCTCTTTACCTCATATGTTACCGGATGAAACGAGTTTTGCTCGACATATGGGAACGCTAGGTATTGCCTCGCAAGACACGTTAGTGGTCTATGACACGCAAGGCTTATTCTCTGCCGCTCGCGTGTGGTGGATGTGTAAAGTGATGGGCCATCGGGATGTATTTATTCTTGATGGCGGACTACCTGCTTGGATGGCATTAGAGGGGCTGATAGATAATACACCGCCTCAGCCGCGTGTCGAGGCAACTTACCACGCCGATTTTAAAGCGTATCGTTACATTGATGGCGACACGTTGGCTGAAAAGCTGGCCGCAATCAATGTGATTGATGTCCGTCCTGAAACACGATTTTATGCACAGGTGCCAGAGCCTCGAGAAGGTATACGAAGTGGTCATATGCCCGGTGCTATTAACTTACCTTTTAGCGAATTGACGGATCCGCGCGGTTTTGTGATCAGTTCAGACATCGCACGTAACATCGTTTTACCTCACCTCAGTGATACACGTTTGAACGTAGCAAGCTGTGGATCAGGCGTGACGGCTTGTATCTTAGCCGCGGTGGCTGAGCACTATTTTGCTTATCCGCTTGCGGTGTATGACGGCTCTTGGACGGAGTGGGGTGGCCATCAATCTTGGCCTGTTGTCCAGAAAGGCTAAAAGCTATTCAAATACGAATGCGATAAGTGGCAAGATTGACTTGATGGTGATCTATGTCACTATCTAGCCGGTGCGCTAATGATATATCGACACATACAGCAATATTAAGTTACATATCAGGCGGTTTTTTGCACATAAAAACCGCTAGCGAATGGCAAAGTATTGGAATCTTGCCATGGTTAAAGAGCAGTGAAGCTTTTTACCGATTTTAATCAAATGCGTTAACGATGACACCTAGCCACAAATAGCGGAGTGCCACTTGTCTCAAAATCTTGCCACCGTCAGCCGTCGCGCGCTATTACCCGAGCGTATTGCAAGCCTTATTGATGCTCTATCTAGTGGGGTATACGAACGCGAGCACACTATCAAAATGTGTCTATTGGCCGCACTCGCGGGTGAAAGTGTGTTTTTACTCGGCCCGCCAGGCATTGCCAAAAGCTATATTGCGAAACGTTTGATAGAGGCGTTTGATAACAGCCAATTTTTTGAATATTTAATGACGCGCTTTTCGACACCGGAAGAAGTGTTTGGCCCGCTTTCGATTCAAGCGCTAAAAGATGAAGGCAAATACGTACGCCTAACCGACGGCTATCTACCCAATGCAGATGTGGTATTTTTGGATGAAATATGGAAAGCCGGACCTGCCATTCTTAACACTCTTTTAACCGTTGTGAATGAACGCACCTTTAAAAACGGTGAGCATGTTTATCCTGTCCCTATGCGATTGTTGGTTACCGCGTCCAATGAACTGCCTGATCCGATAGTGGCCTTGATGCGCTCTATGATCGCATGTTACTCCGCGTTTTCGTCAATCGTATCCAAGAGAAGAAAAACTTCAAACTGATGCTTACCGAGCCCAGCCAGGACGAAGTGGCGGTGGCCGATAAGTTGAAAATTAGCCATCAAGAATATCAGGATTGGCAGACCATTATTCCCACCTTGGGTCTGCCGGATGCGATATTCGAAAAACTCTACACACTAAAACAGCGGGTAGAAAATGCCGGCAGTGAACAATCACAATTCGACCCAAGTGAATTTTATGTGTCCGATCGCCGGTGGAAAAAGGCGGTGCGTTTGCTAAAAGCGGCCGCTTTTTTCAATGGTCGTGATGAAGTCGCCCCATTGGACTTATTGTTACTGGAAGACTGCCTATGGCATAGCCCAGAATCGCGTGATGTGGTGAAAACCGTGATGCAGGCATTTGCCAAAGAAGTTCTGTTCGATCAACAAGAAGTGCTTGCCTTGCTCGATGACGTCAAAGTGGCGTTAGCAGATATTGAGCAAGACACAGCTGAAGCGCTGACCTATCGACAAGAGACGGCCAACGCTGGGCTCACGCGCAAAGCGATGATTGACTTGAGCCAGTCGCCTCGCTTCACGGTCAACCAAAGTCGAGATTTGGTTCGTTTTGTTCTACTTCGAGCCAACCCATCGGTTTCAGAGCAAGAAAAAGGTGACAGTCGTTGGGTGTATCTTGATGCGGCTGACATTGAGAAAAAGTTGAAAACAGGCAGCACAGACTTGTATGGCTATGTGAATAAAAATAATCACCTGTGCCGGCTCACTCTGGAGTGGGATGCGCAGCACGCCTTAGTCATCAAAGACATTGCTAATCGGCCGGTGCCTATGGCCCTGGTGGGCGTGAACGATCCGAGCGAGGAACAGCTGACCACATGGACACAACAAACAGATCATGCGCTTGAACAATTGCAGCATGCGCAGTTTTTAATTCGTCGCGCGCGCAGTCAGCTCAATGCTGGGTTGCCCCATTTATTTGCGCAACCGGATCTGCTTGAAACCGCGTCAGCGAGTTTGGTCGACGTCGAACATGAGGTCAAAACGCAGATTAATAACCTAGAGCGCCAAGTTAATCGTTTAGCGCGCTTAGGTGAATTCTTCTCAGGAGCCAGTGATGCTGAGCGCTGAGAGCCTGAACATGGGGTTGATGCTCGCCGAGTCTGGGTTACTGGATGCGGCGATGACAGAGTTGATGTCTCATCCCCAGTTACTTGTGTTGACAGAACGAAGCCCAGCGATTAAGCGAGCAGTAAAAAAACAGCTTCACCGCTGGCGTGGGCAAACAAAGCGCAAACTGGTTCAACAAGGGTTGTCAGCCTCTCTGAAGCAAGAAATTCAATACTACGAGCAGGCCACCGAAAAAACCGCGCGCGCGTTTGAAAAAGACATTGATACTTTACTAAGCCAATTAAAATCTGTTTCTTCTTTCTATCCGCAGGCAGAAAGGCTCGCAGCCCATCAAGCTCAACATGCTGATCCTATGTTTCAGTCGTACTTTTGCAACAAATGGCACGCGCATTTAAAAGCGGAAATACAAAAAAACCAGTCCGACAGTGTTGAAGCACAAAAACAAAAATTACTCGACGATCTCTATCGCCGTATCTCGACCTATCAAAAAATGAATGGTGTGGATCAATCGGGCGATATCAGCAAAGTGGGGCGGCTATGGGATATGGCGGCCAGCTCGCTTTCCCAGCAAGACGTCACCTTACTTAAACGGTTTATTACTTTTTTAGAGAAGAACCCAGAGCTTCAGGCGATTGCCGAACAGTTAGGGCGAATGGCAAACCATGTTGATGCGCAAGGGCTCAGCGAGCAGCCGACGGAAACGCTAAAAACCGTGCCGGAAAAGCAAGTTGATGTCCCTGATGACATCACCGGCATCTGCCAAAGTGATCGTGTTGACCGTCTCTTACCCAATGAGGCGGTATTGCTGGCTGATCCTGCGCTCGAGGTTGTTTTTTATAAACAGCTTGTTGATAAACAACTGCTGAATTATCAAATGACGGGCCAAGCCCATCGCCGGAAAAAAGTAGAGACGTACGCACCCAGTCAATCCAAGCCAGAGCAAAAAAAGGGACCTTTTATCATAGCCATCGATGCCTCAGGCTCGATGAGTGGTTTTCCAGAGCAATGCGCTAAAGCGCTAGCGTATGTATTAATGCGGATTGCCGCGACCGAGCATCGTGATTGTTATGTGATGCTTTTTTCCACTGACCATATCAGCTATGAGCTGACCGGTGAGCGCGGTCTGCAAGAGGCGATGAGCTTTCTTTCGTATCGCTTCCACGGCGGGACAGATATGGCACCTGTGATCGAAAAAGCGCTTAATCTGATGGCCGGTGAACGCTATCAAAACGCCGATTTAGTGGTGGTGTCGGACTTTATTGCTCCTAAGCAGTCCGAGATGATGATCGAAAAGATCGATGCATTGAAGTTAAAGCAAAACCGTTTCCATGCGGTAAGCTTATCCAAATATGGCAACCCTGAATTAATGGCCATGTTCGATCACTGTTGGCGTTACCAGCCTCATTAGGAGGACGCCTGATTAATCAGTGGTGGCCGAGCAAAAATAAGCCATAGAATAGATGGCTAGGCGCTTGCATGACAGCAAGCGCCGTAGCAGGCTAACCGAGCAGCAAGCTGTCGTCGGCGAGGGTTTCGCCGCGCACTTTGTTAAACATGTCTAAAAGATGTGGCACGTCCATATTTTTGCGCTCATCACCATGGACATCTAGCACAATGTTACCTTGGTGTAGCATTACGGTTCGATCACCGCATGCCAGTGCGTCTTTCATCGAGTGCGTGACCATCATGGCAGTGAGGTTAAACTCATTGACGATAGTTTTGGTTAAATCAATCACGAACGCGGCCATGCGTGGATCCAGAGCGGCGGTGTGTTCATCGAGCAATAAAAGCTTGCTGTCTGACAGGGTGGCCATCACCAAACTTACGGCCTGACGCTGACCTCCAGACAGCAGACCAATGCTATCCCCTAGTCTATCTTCCAAACCTAACCCCAGAATCGCAATGCGCTCTTGGAACAATTTACGACGTTTACTCCCAAGCGCATGTGACCAACCGCGCCCTTTACCTCGCCGATAAGCCAGCGCCAAGTTTTCTTCGATGGTTAACGACGCGCAGGTACCCGCAAGTGGATCTTGAAATACGCGTGCGGCAAGGGTGGCGCGCTGATGCACAGCCTTCTTGGTCACATTAATATCGTCAATCATAACTTGGCCGCCAATCATCGGCGTTTCACCGGTGACGGCGCCCAGTAAGGTTGATTTGCCTGCGCCATTGGAGCCAATGATGGTGACAAACTCGTTTTCGGGAATGGTTAAGCTTACGCCGCGCAGAGCACGGTTTTCAAGGACGGTCCCTGGATTAAACGTGACCTGAATATTGTTCAGCGAGATCATCCTGACACCTCCGCCTGTTTTGCGCGTTTGGACTTTTGATACTGTTGGCGCATTTTGGGAGCGATCAATGCCACGGCAACCAGCACCGCGGTAACCAAGTTGAGATCAGAGGCTTGAAGACCAAACATGCCACTCGATAGTGCAAAGCCGACGGCGAGGCGATATAAAATAGAACCCAGAATCACCGCCACAACGGCGACCCAGACTTTACGTCCAGGCAGTAATGTTTGTCCGAGGATCACGGCGGCGAGACCGACGACAATGGTCCCTACGCCAGAGGTCACATCGGCAAAACTATTGGTTTGCGCAAATAATGCACCGGCAAAGCCAACAAAGGCATTTGAAAGGGCGAGACCAAAATAGGTGTACATCGCCGTGCTGCCGCCTTGTGCTTGAACCATTCGCGCATTAACGCCCGTTGCGCGTAACCCCAAGCCAAAATCACTGGCTAATAAGCGGATCACGAGTAGCCCACTGATAATCACTAATACGCCCACGACTAAGGGACGCAAATAGACGGGTGCAATACCGAGTGATTCAAATGGCGTTAGGATGGTTTCCTCGCCGAGTAAGGCAATATTGGGTCGCCCCATAATACGAATGTTTACCGAAAATGCGGCAATCATGGTCAAAATACTGGCGAGCAAGTTGAGGATGCCGCACTTTACAGTGAGAAAAGCAGTGACTAATCCGGTGATGCCGCCAGCCAAAATCGCCATTGCGGTCGCAAACCATGGGTTATAACCCGCCACGATCATAGTAGCGGCAACGGCGGCGCCCATCGGGAAACTGCCGTCAACCGTTAAATCGGGAAAATCGAGTACACGAAAAGTGAGATAGACACCTAGCGCAACCAAGCCATAAACTAGGCCGACTTCTAGGGTGCCGAAAAACGCAATTGCCGTCATTTACTACTCCTAGATTGAGCCTAACTACTCTACCCAATAGCGCCTAGTGCTCCATCTAAATCTAATGAGCCAAAGCGAGTTAATTTAGGTGGTGGTGAAAGGCGCACCACCACGAAGTGGTGGCTTTAATCAAACCCTTTTTGCTGATCTAGGGTAAGCGGGTATTTCTACCCGCCTGGTGATTGAATGGGCGCTTTGTTATAGGGCAATAGATCGCTGACATCACAGCCCTCTTCTCGGTGAGGTAGCTCTGTCAGTACATGGCGCAGGTAGGCATAGGGCTCCACACCGTTGGCACGACAGGTCAGCATGATACTGAACCATACGGCGCTGGCATTCGCCCCGCTTTGGGTGTCCGCGAACAGCCAAGCCTTCCGCCCGGTCGCCACCGGGCGGATTTCCCGCTCGACCTGATTGTTGTCTATCGGGTAGCCGCCGTCTTCGACATACTTCTCCAGGTAACGCCATTGTTTCAGCGTATAGCTGACCGCTTTTCCCATCGGGCTGTTCGGTAACAGTCTGGAGGCGGCTTTATCCAGCCACTCATGGAAGGCGTTCAAAATCGGAATGCTGTCTTGCTGCCTCATCGCATGCCTGTCTGCTGGCAACAAGGATTTTGCCTTTTTCTCCACGGCATACAACTTCTGGATATAACTCAAGGCCTGCTTGGCCTGTCCTCCCTTCTTCGGGCTCAGGTCGAGGGCATCTTTGAACTTGCGCCGAGCATGCGCCCAGCATCCGAGGTGGGTCACGTTTTCTAGCATCCGCCAGGCTGAGTAGCCGTCGGTCATGACCGTGCCCTGGTAACCATTGAGGAAGGCCTTGGGGT
>AQOF01000107.1 GCA_000565345.1 Salinivibrio costicola subsp. costicola ATCC 33508 = LMG 11651
TAGCCTTCTTGTTTACGCAAGTCTAGAGCACAAAATCAGAGAGCAACTTAACAAGACAGAAGCGTTCTTCCCAAGCATGGTGAAGAACAAAACAACGACTAAACCGACGGCACGTTGGGTATTCTTAAAATTTGAAGGGATCGACACACTCGAACTCGACGGTCAGAGCTTCATTACCGGTGTACGAGAGCATCAACGACGATTGTTGAAATTGTTGGGTCAGTTATACGAAGCGGTTTATTCCTAAATTAGGTGCGGAAACTCGGGAGCGCCACGAGGTGCTCAACACTGCTCTGGGCAAGAGACGCAGCCAAGCGATTAAATGGCATAATAAGCCAGAACGTTAACCTAAACAATGGGTTAAGTCCAGTAGGGTGCAAAGTCCCTACCTAGGAAATTGCTAGTTCACCTAGAAGTCTGACTGGCATACATGATGGCAACAGCATGATATGAAGCCCAGTGACAAAGACGAGAAATCGTTGAGACGCAATGTAGGCCGTAGCATTAAGCGAACTTGGTTAAGCATCGTCACGCAAGTGGAAATGGGGAGTCGCTCCGAGTATACGAACCCTGCCACATACAGTGAAGCAACTAGCGAAGGCAACTGTGTGGTTTCCCGGTGTAATACAAGATGGCATGCATTGAAGGATGTTGAGTAAACGTGGGAGAGCCTATTGCTGTGGGAGTCGCGCCCCAGCGCAGAGATATAAGAGGGGACCTCGAAATTCTCAGTGTATACACAATAGGCAGTCGGATGAGCCCATAGTACCAAAGATGATGAGGACAACATAACCTCATCTAGGGAAGGGGCCCAAACATAAATGACGTTTTTAAAGAAATTTCAGCAGGAGATTGCCGAATGGCTAGCACTTCAAATAAAGTTCGAGAATTTCAGCGAAAACTTTACCTGCGCTCAAAGCAGGAGCCAGACCAAGCATTTTATAGTCTGTATGACAAAATTTGTCGTTTCGACATCCTGTGGGATGCCTTCTATTTGTGTAAAGCAAACAAAGGGGCGGCGGGAGTCGATGGTGTCAGATTTGAGGACTTAAATAGCATTGAAACGTCTGGTAAATTGATCAAAACATTAAGAGCGGAGCTGGTAGAAGGCAGGTACAGACCTCTGCCGGTCAAGAGAGTGCAAATACCAAAAGACAATGGTAAGACTCGAAATTTGGGCATACCAAGTATCAGAGATCGCATTGTACAAATGGCATGCACGCTTGTGCTAAGTCCAGTCTTCGAGCCTCACTTCCACTGTAATAGCTACGGTTACAGACCTAAGCGCAGTGCACAAGACGCAGTGATATGCATTAATGGCTATCTGAAACAAGGGTATCAGCAAGTCTATGATGCTGACCTATCAAAGTTTTTCGACACTATACCACATTCACGATTACTGGATAAGGTAAGGTCTAAAGTGACGAATAGGGCAGTACTAAGACTGATTAAGCTATTCCTCAAAGCGCCGATAAGTGAGCCAACAGCAAAAGGAAAGAGCCGAATAGTGGGAAACCCTATCGGCACGCCTCAAGGCGGGGTGATTTCGCCACTATTGGCAAACATTTACCTAAATGACTTTTGTCGGAAGATTGCGACAAAGACACCATGCAAGATAATTTCTTATGCAGATGACTTTGTTATCCTGTCGAAAACGCCATTCAATTCAGCCCAACAGGACTGGATAAAGAATGAGCTGGAGCAGGAAGGACTAAAGCTCAATGAAGATAAAACTCACATCGTAGATATGACCCAAGTAGGAAATGAATTTGACTTCTTAGGGTTCACTTTCAAGTACATAGTGGGTTTCATCCAGCACACCAACTACGTAAAGATCTATCCATCGAAGAAGAGCCAAAAGAAGTATAAGGATAAGTTGCGAAGCATAGTGAAGCATAGAACGTCTCTGACCCTAGATCAGCTCGTTGAGCGGGTTAATAGAGTAGTAAGAGGCTGGAAGAATTACTTTGGCAAAGTAGGTTATCCTCGACAGGTCTTCTTCAAGATGGATTGGTTTTTGGTGGCACGCTTTTATCGATGGTCAAGAAGCCGAAGTCAACGTCGGAGCCTGTATCTTGCGCAAGATGCATGGGATAAGTTACACAAGGCAGGTCTTGTGTATCTACAACCGACGAAGATGAAAACTGCGAAGGTGAGCAGGTGAACATTTATGTGAAAGCCGTGTGAGGGAAAACCTCATGCACGGAATTGAAGAGGGGTTGCTGGATAAGGGTTGTGCCGAAGCCAGTGACCTACTCTACTAGGAACACCATCAGGTTGTCCAACTGATTGGGTCCACCTCACTGAGCTGACCCTACGTAACTACGATGCACAAGTTGGCGAAGCATTGGCCAACGTGAAAGCGATAAACAAAGTCATAAGACTTGGTATGCCTGTTAGTTACCGAGTTGACTGATGGGAGTAATCCCATTGGGATCAGTGCCTTAGGTGAATGATTKATCAA
>AQOF01000108.1 GCA_000565345.1 Salinivibrio costicola subsp. costicola ATCC 33508 = LMG 11651
ATACCTGCTTTAGCAGCAGCAACAGCTTGGCTTTTTTGTTTTCTGTGAGTCATATAGATCGTGACCTGTTGATCCGTGATTCGTGTTCCCGGCACAGTGAACTCCCTCCGTTCTGCTGTACCGAACCTTATCAGATCAACCGGCCAAGATAATTGTCGCTAGACCGGCCACCGTAATTGTCGCTCAATACCATAGATTTCCGTTCCTGTTCTATTTCTCCTCGCTCGTATCCACCTGCATTCTTAAAAAAGGGAGCAGTACCAGCCCAATGGTCACCGCACATAACGCAATAGCGATAAAAAATCCTTGCCACGCGAAAGCTTCAATAATCAGCGCGAGAGGGTAGCCAGCGGCGGCTGCGCCTAAGTAGGCAAAAATGCCGACAAAGCCTGTCGACGCGCCTGCTGCTTGTTTGTGGGAGCACTCAGCTGCAGCCATGCCAATGAGCATCTGCGGGCCAAACACAAAAAAGCCCACGCAAAATAGCAACAGTGCGTGAACAAAAATATCGGTGAACGGAAATAGCCAGAAGGCAGCGACCGATAGAAAAATACCGGTGGCAAACAAAATGCACATGGGCCCGCGGTTACCGGCAAAAATTCGGTCAGATCCCCAGCCTGCGACCAGCGAGCCTAATACCCCGCCGACTTCAAACATGGCCAAGGCAACATTGGCTTGAATCAAGCTGTAGTGATGCTGTTGGGTAAGATAAATATTGCCCCAGTCGTAAATGGCGGTGCGGACGATATACACCATGATATAGCTGACCGCGAGTAACCACAGATAGCGGTTGGTGAGCACATAGCGATGCAAAATAGTGCGATAGGCTAAAGAAGGGCTGTCTGCTTCGTGAAATTGCTCTAGCTTGTCTTTGCGCCAATCGCCAATATTGGGCAACTCAAGTGATTTGGGTTTATCACGTAAGTAAAAAAACAATAACAGCCCAATCACAATCGCGGCCACGCCGGGTAAGGCAAACCCAGCCTGCCAATTCACATGGATGACTAAATACGCGACTAACACCGGCACAATGGCACCACCAAGGTTATGTGCTGTATTCCAAACAGCCCACCACACGCCACGCTCGTTGCGGGAGTACCAGCTGGTTAGCAAGTTGGCACACGCTGGCCATCCCCATCCCTGAAACCAAGCATTAGCCACCCACAATGCAGTCAAGGCAGCAATACTGTGCATTTGGCTGAAAACCAGGCTAATCACGCCCGTCAATATCAGCCCTGTGCTCATAAAAAAACGTGAGTTGGTTTGATCTGCAATCATTCCCGATACAAACTTCGACACGCCGTAGGTTAACGAAAATAGCGTTCCCATTAAGCCGATATGCGCCATATCGATATTTAGGTTTGTAATCAACGCCGGCGAGGCAGCACTCAGTGTTTTACGGGTTAAATAAAAGCCTGCATAGCCCATATACATGCCCAGCATAATATGGCGCCGCCAATAGGCGTAGAGGGTGTCTTGGGTACGCGTCTGTGTTGTCATGATCTTACTTGTTTAAGGTATGTGTGGAAGTGATAGCGTGAGCGATGTTCCATTTTGATTGGATTGAATATCGCAATCGCCGCCCATCGCTACGACTCTCTCTCGAATGCCTTTCAGACCAAAGCCGTTAACGGTGTCTTTAGGAGTAAAACCACGGCCGTCATCCGTCACTTGCAAGGCGCTAGTATGACCCAATGAAATAACAACGGCGATATGACGTGCATTGGCGTGTTTATGAATATTATTCAATGCCTCTTGGCAAATTCGGTAGAGGGTAACACGCACGGTGTCGCTTACTGGGTGATGGTGAGTAATCGAAAGTTTTATATCAATCCCTTGGGCGGCAAATCCCATATCATGCGCCAACTGGCTAACGGCATCATCAAAGCTAACATCATCTAAAACGGTTGGCCGCAATTGCGCAAGTAAGGTTTTAGTTGATTGATAAATGTTCATCGACATGTCTTCAATCACTTGCACATACGGGGCATAAGCGTGATCGTTATCCAGTCGTTTAATGATATTCGCGTGGGTTTTGATGGCGGTTATGTTCTGGCCGACATCATCGTGTAGCTCGCGAGCAATATCTCGTCGGATCTTTTCTTCAGTGCTGATCAGTTGACGCGACAAATATTGGTTCTTGCGCAGTTGTTGCTGAATACCAGTAGTAAGATCGCGCTGTCGCTGCACGGCAAGCCCCAGCCCAATGCCGGTCATAGTTTGCACAGAAAGTGATAACAATAACTCGACAGTGGCTACCGTGGCGGTCGCTGAGGCGTCGGTATGGGCAACCACCAATGCCAAACTATTGAACAGAGTCGCAAGAAATGCACCTTGCCAGCCATATTTTAGCGCAAACAAAATGATGGGAATCGCCAAACAAAACGGTGCAAAACGGTCCAGTGAGGGAGGTAATTGCGTTTGAATGAGTAAGTTAAAGATAAACGCGGCGCTGCATATTAGCCCATCGCGCCAATGAAAGCGGATCGGCGTGTGTGCGATACGGGCAGAAACCATGCCCCATGGCTTTGAGAACAGGTAAAAAGTGAGCAAATAGCAACAGGGCAGGACAATTAACATGGCGGTAAGCGGCGCCAGTAATAACAGCATGTTATCGCTTGATAACGTCGCCCCCAGACTCACGATAGTGGCACTTTGGCCCACCCCCGCCACACTGGCGAGTAATAAAAACGGCCAATGGTGGCGGTACGCATAAGCCGTTAGTACATGACATATTGGCCATGAAAGAACACTGAGTAACCCTAAACGAAGCCAACCTTGGCTGGGTAAGTATTGAAAAAGAATGGCCAAGGCCAGCCATTCGGCCAAGTAAATGGCCGCCCAATACGTACGACGAGTTGTGATAATCAACCCAAGGCGACAGGCAAAGGGTAAAAATACCACTGCGAGGGTATTCGTGGGCAAGAGAAAACGGCTGATCACCCAAAGACTGACCCATGCACAGAGTACGAAAAACAAAATGCAAAGGGCGTTGATGATCCAGTTAACCGTGGCTTTGTTCATACATCCTGTTGGAGTTTTTTTGCTAGGCACACATTGTTATCGACTGCGAGTTTTTCCATTGCATTGGCGCGGTGAACATGCACTGTTTTTGGGCTAATCCCCAATTGGTCGGCAATGTGTTTGATCGCATATCCGTCTGCAATCAGGGTCGCCACTTGCTTTTCACGGCGGGTGAGTGTGGCTAATTGACACGACGAAGGCTGGGTTGGTGCAGCGAGTTGCAGTGCGATATCTTTGGTCACAAAGAAGCCACCTTGTGCCAAGGCTCTCACAGCTTGAATGAGATCATCTGGGTGGCAGTTTTTACTGAGGTAGCCTTTAGCTCCCAGTTGCAGTGCTTTTTCAATCATACTGGCCGAGTCATGCACGCTTAGCATTAATGTGTTAATACTAGAGGGAAGCTGCTCGAGTAAGTGCAGGCCGCTCTCATTAGGCATAGAGATATCCATAATACAGACATGCACCGGCAATCCAGGTAGGTGCTGGCGGGCCTCCTTTGCCGAGCCAAATTCCCCAATCACATTGATATCAGGTTCAATATTTAACAGTTGAACCAAAACCGGACCGTACGATTCGATGGTCGTCAATCAATACAACGTTGATCATAGACTGCCTGCAAAAAGCAGTACATTAGCGCCAGTATGACGCTAATGCAATGTGGTATATCAATTGTTGAGCGCGCAGCGCTGTGGGGCTGACTGCGCGTTCAATTTATAATGCCTGTGCCTTGAGCTTCATCGCCTTTTTCTTTTTGCGGATTTTGTGCTCTTCAGCGATAGCCACCATGGCCAGTAAGCCTAAGCAGATCAGTGCAGAGGCATTCAATGCCGCAAAGGTGCCTTTCCAGCCCGTTAAGCCAAAGACTGGCGTGCCATCGGCCACCATCCCTAAGCCCAGTTTAGCGAAGCTGTCACCAATCAGATACGCAAAGGTACCTTTCACGCCATCGGCGACACTGATTGCCTTTTTCGGTACAAAGCCAACCGCGGCGACACCGATCAATAGTTGCGGACCAAATACGAGGAACCCGAGCGCAAACAATGCAGACAGGTACATAAATTCGCTGGTGGCGTATTGGTAGAACTCGAGTGTCATGACAATGAGCCCGAGGGAAACGCAAGCAACCAGTGCACGGCGCCCGTTAGCAAGATCTGAAAGGTATCCCCACATGAGCGTGCCAACCAGCGCGCCGACTTCAAACATGGTAAAGCCAGAAATCGCGGTCTCTTTTGAGAAGCCCAGCTCTTGATACGCATACACGGTGGACCATTGGTCGATACCAATGCGAACGATGTATAGGAAGATGTTAGCAAAGCATAGCAGCCAAATGACTTTGTTTTTCAAGATATACTTAAGGAACATTTCCTTTTTCGTCATCTTGTTTTCTTCAGCTTCACGATCTTCATCACTTATCGGTTCTTCGAAAAGCTCTTCTACGGTGCCTAGCCCATAGGCTTCTGGTGAGTCACTACCATATCGCATCCCAATTGCACCAACGATGATTGCAATGACTGCAGGGAACACGAACATCCCGATGACGTTACCATCAAAGAAAACGTTGGCACCAAACAAGGCCACACCGGCGGCACCGGCACCACCGACATTGTGCGACATATTCCACAAACCAAGGTATGACCCGCGTTTGTTGCTCGGTGTCCATTTAGTAATGGTTGAGTAGCTTGATGGACCACCGGTACTTTGGAAAAAGCCGCTCAGTGAGTAAAACGCCACCATTAGAAAGAGGCTGATGCTACCGCCGCCCAAACTTAAGCTGAAGCCAAGCATACAAAGACCAGAAAGGATCAGCATAAATGGGAGGAATTGCTTTGTATTCTTGCCATCGGCGTAGTAGGAAACAACGGTTTTACCAATCCCGTAGGTGATAGAGAAACCGAGACCAATCATCCCCAATTCGGTCATGGAGAGGCCATACTGATTGATCATATCGTTCTGAGCGACGTTGAAGTTTTTTCGCACCAGATACATGGTTAAATAGCCAATAAAAACGACTAAGTAAGATTGCAGGAAAGGTTTGAGCCACATTTTTCTGCGCTGTTCAGCTGGCAGATCTAATGTGGGCTTTCTGACTTGATTGAGAAAGTTCAACATAAGTTCGCTCGTAAGTGAGTGGAGGTAATGGCAAGCAGTATACGGCGCGATGACGCCGCTCCCTTGAGACGACGGCTTAGTTGAACTAGGAAATTGTCTTAGTTTTTATTGAGTAGGTTATAAATCGTGAAAGGCATCACAACAAACGTTAAGCATCATAAAAGACAAATACGATAAACGGCTGAGTAAAAGGCCAGGAAGCAGTTCCAAGCCTCGATCTTCTCCGTATTCTGTAAACGAAGCGCTCAGTATTCCCATTCACGAATACAGATTACTGAATACAGAAAAAGCAAAAAAACTAATGCAAGCACGAGGCGGCTTTTCCCGTACTCTGTAAGCGCAGCGCTCCGTATTCCCATTCACGAATACCGATTACGGAATACAGAGTACAGGAAAAGCAAAGGCCTCAATGCAAGTACGAGGCTGCTCTTCTCCGTATTCTAGACCCTCATTTATCCTATCTGATTAAACACCCTTACAGCGCCGCCCTGGCAGTGTAATTGATACTCGCTCGTACACGCCGGTATAAAAATAGACTCGCCTTTTTCAATGGTCAGCTTGTGGTCGCCATGAGAAACAGTCAGTGGGGCATCAATGGCGAAGATGATTTCACCGCTGTGCATATGGCATGTGAGATCGTCAACCTGAAGGTAATGCGTAAAAGAAAAATCAGGCACCGCAACCGGGTAATGCGTTCCTTGGTCAGTGCGTGTCGGTTCAAGTGTTATGTTAGCCGTTGCGATGGGAGCAAAGCTTGTACAGGCAATCAGCTCATCAACATCGATATGCTTGGGGGTGAGTCCGGCTCGCAATACGTTGTCGGAGTTGGCCATGACTTCGAGTCCGACGCCGTTGATGTAAGCGTGAGGGGTGCGCGCGTGCAAAAACATCGCTTCCCCCGGCGCGAGTGTCACGACATTTAGCAATAACGGCGCAAAGAGGCCGACATCTCCTGGATACTGTGTCGCCAAATCAATAATGGTATCGAAGGGAGCTTCCGTCGCATTTTGATTGGCCACTACCATTAAAGCGTCGACTGCTGCCGCTTTATCGGTTGCCTCAAGCGCTAATAGCTGAGCGAAGGCGCTTTGTAGCGAGTCTTCAGCCGGGGAATCGGTAAAGGCTTGAAAAATTGGGTTGAGCGAATCGTGATTGATTTTTGCAATGTTCGCAATAATGTCTGAATAGGGACGAAACCCGTTCATCGCTTTAAACGGGGTCAGCGCATAAATCAGTTCAGGCTTGTGATTGGGATCTTTATAGTTGCGGTGGGCAGCTGATAGGGAAATGCCTTGTTGGTTTTCTTTTTGATAGCCGTGTTCGGCTTCTTGTTTGCTTGGGTGTACCTGGATGGATAACGCTGTGTCTGCGGCGAGCACTTTGAATAGAAAAGGCAGTTCACCAAAGCGTTGATAAATCTCAGCGGATAAGGCGGATTGCGGGTCAGACGCAATCAAGGTATTAAGCGGTAGCCAAGCTTCGCCAACGTGTATCTCGGAGCTGGCTTTAGGGTGCGCGCCCATCCAGATTTCAGCTTGCGGCTGTTGGTCGGGGTTCGCAATATTAAACAGTGCTGGCAGAGCCGTGCAGCTCCCCCATTGATAGGTTTGAATGGGATTGCGCATTAAAAAAAATGGCTGTGAGTGAAATGGGCTATTCATACAAGCTGTACTCTTAAACGAGAGAATATAGTCTTAAACGAGAAAATATACTCTTAAACGAGAAAAGCGGCCCCGATTGGCGAGGCCGAAAGTGATAATAATGGTGTGGTTATAGCATAATTAAGCGGCTGATTGCAGCCACTTGGCTTTGCGCGCCTTCTTCAAGCTAACGCAAACCAATGCCGTGACCACCGCGCCGGCAATCATACAAATAAGGGCAATAACAGGTTTGTTCATTGCGCCCAGTAATGCCACCACGGGGCCACCATGCGCCACGCTGTTAGTCACACCGAATCCAAAGGCCATCACCGCCGCCACCATCGAACCAATCATATTGGCGGGGATCACCGCAATAGGATCTTGGGCGGCAAAGGGAATCGCCCCTTCTGAAATTCCGACCAGGCCCATAGCCCCCGCCGCTTTACCGGCTTCGTGTTCAGTGGCTTCAAAGATATTAAGCTTACGGCCTAGCACGGTTGCTAAACTCATTCCTAGGGGAGCGACTGGGATAGCACAGGCCATCGCACCCATAAATTGAGTTTGTCCGCTGGCAGAGCTATGGTCAAATCTGGTGTATGGCATCCAAAGCTGTGTCCTGCTGATCTCCCTCAGGCTCGCGAACACCATCTCGGAATTTTACCCCTTTGATAACGTCCGCGAGCAGTGTAAATCCTCTCAGTCTTCGCCAATTTGCCTCGGCAGTTCTCATCAGTTTGCAGGCCATTGAGAGCGTAGTTTTCCGGCTACCACAACTCTTCGTCTTGTTGGTTCTCAGTAGGCGGGTAGAAATACCCACTTACTTTGTTTGTGCATCATCACCAGTTGTACAACTGGGCTTTACGTGATCGCATCGAAACTTACCGCAATTCTGATTATGGCCTTAGCTTTTCAGAGCAGTGCAAAATTAATACTCTCTGGCGCAACACTCGCAAAGCGCATGGCATTTTCAATGCCAATGCTCAGAGTGAA
>AQOF01000109.1 GCA_000565345.1 Salinivibrio costicola subsp. costicola ATCC 33508 = LMG 11651
AGTGGGCATTCGGTTAGCGGCTTATCGAGCAGGGCTATAAAGTTAAGTTCATCGCGGCCTCAGCATCGTGCAACAGCTACAACAGGCGAAACAACACCTTCGGCTGCAGGACGAGTTACTGAAGCTGGATAAATACAATCTGCTTATCGTGGATGACGTAGGTTACGTTCGCAAAACCGAGCAGGAAACCAGTGTGCTGTTCGAACTAATCGCGCATCGATATGAAAGACACAGCATGATCATCACATCAAATAAGTCATTTGAGCAATGGGACGAACTGTTCGACGACTCAACGATGACCATCGCCGCCATCGATCGACTGGTGCATCATGCGACAATCCTTCATTGTGAAGGTGAAAGTTACCGGCGCAAAATGGCGATGAGCAACGGTAGTTAAAAATCGGTATCAACCGGCCAGGATAATTGTCGGAAAACCGGCCAAGATAATTGACGCTACATACTTAAGGCATCGAATGGCTTGGCGGAGGCTATAAATGCCAAAATCCAATACATGAAGCTTAGAGCCAAAGGCTTTAGAAACAAACAACGGTTCAAGACAGCGATACTGTTCTATTTTGGGGGGCTTGATATGACTTTCCACCATGAACGATGAAGAGCCATGGATATTTCCCACAACCACCGTCCCAAGTCCTAGGACATGGGACAGCAGCCAAAAGTCTAGATATCAATGTCAACCAAATAAATACAAGAAAATAAATTGACAGAATGACAATGATAAGAAATCATTGTCCCAAGTCCTAGGACGCGGGACAGTTAAGGGGTTGTTCAAATGAAAAGTCAAGATATCTTGCTTCTATTAAAAATTGTTTCCTTACATGCAGATCTAAAAGGGCGCTTTGTGGATGAAGAAGTCCTTAATTTGTCTGATGATTGGTCTGACTGGGAAGAGAGAGGGCTGAGCCCTACCTTCACAGAAGAAGAGGCGCTCCAAAGCAAGTTTTCTGTGAGAAGTTTAGAAAGCTACACTGGCATTAGTAAATCGCAAATAGGTATAAGCCTAAACCGAATGTACGATGTTGGCCTTGCTAAACCTGATCGTAGGTTAGGAATTCCAAAGGTTAACACAAAAGCACTTTTAGACTTCATCGCATTTGGCTTGAAGTATGTGTTTCCTGCTAAAGAGGGAGAGCTATCACGCGGAATAGCAACATCGATAGCTTCTCCTGCGCTGAAGGGCAAGCTTATGTCATCAGGAGAGCTTCCGCCAGTGTGGCTAAACCCTAAAGGTAACACTAAAGGTTTAGCCATTACTCCTTTGCATCCCAATATCTTTCTTGCGATTCAACAAGATGCTCGCCTCTATGCAATGTTAGCATTAGTAGATGCAGTAAGAATTGGGCATCCGAGAGAACATAATCTAGCGGTCGAAAAACTAAAAATAATTTTTGAAGGCGTAAAATGAGCACAATTAACTTACAGAAGGCAATGCTTCTTCAAGTCGCTGCTGCGTTAGGCAATGATCTTCTCAATGAGGTCGTATTCGTCGGAGGTTGTACAACGGGTCTCTTAGTTACTGATGAATATACAAAGGAGCAAATCAGGTATACCGACGATGTTGATTTAATAGTTGACCTTACGGGGTATGCAGCGTGGGCAAGACTCCAAGAAACATTGCGGGAGAAAGGATTTTCTCACCATATAGATCCTGATGAAAATACTGTCATTTGTCGAATGCGACTGGGTGAGTTACAAGTCGATTTCATGCCAACAGATGAAGCTACCCTAGGTTTCGGTAATCAGTGGTATGCTGAATCGGTAGAAACATCTCAAAATTACCAACTAAGCGAAAACTTGCAAATAAAGCTGGTGCGCCCTGAATATTTTGTTGCCACAAAACTGGAAGCATATACTGGTAGAGGTAACGGTGACTTACTAAGTAGCCGAGACATCGAAGATATCCTAAATATTTTTGACGGAAGAGAGAGTATCGTCAACGAAATATCTCAAGCAAATGATAACTTAAAATCATACATATCTGAAAAGTTGTCTGAGCTTATCAATGAGTATGATTTTGAAATGGCAGTGCAAAGTACCAGTGGCGGTGACTCAGCGAGAGAAGATCTAATCTTTGAAAGGCTTGAAGGGTGTATCCAATGAACTTAAATACACCGATATCATGGCGGCTCATCTCTAATAAAGGGAAAACTAGAGAGCGAAACAAGGATATGTTTGCCCTGATACTCAATGAAGATGCCACACTGATCATAGCTTTTGATATCTCTACATTATCACCCACAACAACTGACATGACAGAAATGTTTGTTAGCGAAGTTGAAAGCGGTTTAACAAGATCATCTCCTTCCCAAGTTGCGGATGTTGAGCAACTCGTACACTTAGCATTTGATAAAGTAAAGTCTGAATTTAAAGTCGGAAAAGCAAGTATTCTCGTATTTTGCGTTTTACATAATCAAGCGGCAATAGCGTGTTTACACGCTGGGGATGTAAGACTTGGTCAGTATTCTGAAGATGCAGAAATTCAATGGGTTACAAATGTCCATACTGGATCTAATCCTCTAGGACAATTTTTCGAAGATAGCATGCTACAAGATGAAAGTAGGCATGTTGTAACACGTTGCTTAAATTTACAGCGGAATCTAAACCTAGAAAAAACTGAATTTGAAATAACAGAGAGTCAAATAATCATTGCGAGTGACGGTTTTTGGGCAGAATGCTCAAATGAAGAACAACAAAGCATTATTCAAGGTAAACAGCCTAGTACTGAAGATGATTGTTCTGTTCTGGTGTTAACATGGAACAAAGAAAATACTTTACCAAACAACCATGCAGACAATCTTATAGTTAAACAATTTCAATAATCGTTTCTTATTCCCAGTTGCCTATGCGGCAGAATGAAACGAGTGTGTAAGGGAGGGAGCCAATAGCTCCAATTGATCTGCAAACAGTTAGATAGGATGCCTCATTCAGAGATCTTCCTATAAGAAAGTTATCCGTAATTTTCTAATTTACATGATTACTCTAACAAGGTTTTGTCCAGAACCTTCATTGAGGGCACTTCTTAACTTAGAAGTGCTCACAGAAACCCTCGCTTTCTTCTCCCACATACAACACTCTCTTTCCCGTGAAGTGCTTGTTGAATGGCGAGCATCATCGAGCTGTTTAAGCGTCAGATTTAACCGGCAATGACCCATTGGCGGTTGTCGTCTGTCTTATCCATCATTGCGCGTAGAAGTTGTGCGCGGGCGTCGTCACTGGGTGCAATCAGATCATAAATACCGCTTATCGGCTGGCCGTTTTCTTGAGTGTCGACCCGCATGGCGGCGGCGCAGGTTTCACCATTTTGGGTGCCAATGCATAAAGAAACGCCGGCCTCAGCGACTTCTACGCCATCTTGAAGCGCTAATTGTGCGAAGTATGCCAGCATGTTTGCATGATCTGATTCTGGCCACTGTTTGGCTTGAAGCTTGGCGTATTGGATCATTAGTGGATGGCTATCAACCCAGTAAAGCGTTAATGGATGAGTGGCTGGGGCCGCAGGCATAACGAAGGGTTCAGGTGACTGAGTGGCGGCGTGATAGATATCATAGCCGGTGAGGCTTTCTTTGGTTGGAAACTGAGCTTGTTTGACATGACAAGCCATCCAACGTTGTTTGATATCAAAATGGGAAATAATTGCCGGCGCGTTCATAAACACCCTTTTCATTGCCTACAAAGGAAACGTATCATAACCGAGTCGGCGTCTAGAACAAACCGCCCCTCGCCAATGCCCGCCAATATAGCCTGCTAGAGATCACAGCTTAAGTGTGAGTGATTTAAATATGAGCAGACGTCATGTGCTGAGTTGCGTAAAATAGGAAATAGAAATCCCATTTATTGCGATGATTGAGTTCCTCTTTTATGTCTGGTCAGCGACTGCGTGCACAATTTACCCGCCTTTATCACCACTTTAACGGCGAAGATACAGATACAGCGTTACAAGCGATCGCCGACATCCTCGTGTGCACGCGGCGCAATGCGCGGATGGTCTTGAGTAAGTTAGAGGAGCATGGTTGGTTAACATGGCAACCCTCTGTTGGGCGAGGCAAGTTGTCACGTTTAACCTTCTTACGCAGTGAATCGGCATTACGCGAAGAGCAGGCGGCGCAATGGCTTACACAAGGTAAAATCGATCAGGCTTTAGCCTGCTTGGATCACGATTCCACCAAGCTGGTCACCTTGATTCAAAAGCAAATGGGGCCGAGTACGCAAAATGGCCGTCAAATTGTGCGTTTGCCTTATTACCGTCAATTAGAAGAACTTGATCCACGTGGACCACTGCGCCGCTCAGAACAGCACTTGGTGGGACAAATATTTAACGGCCTAGTGCGCTATCGGGGCAATGATCGCATTGTCGTTGCCGATTTAGCGCATCATTGGGATGCCATATCCGCAAGCCAATGGCGCTTTTACTTACGACCGGGTGTCCGGTTTCATGATGGGCGCTTGATGACGGAGCATGATGTCATTGCTAGTCTTTCCAACCTCGCGACTCGGCGCTTTTTCGCCCATGTGGCAAGTGTGACATCACCTGGGCCAAGAATGATTGATATTCATCTCTCTTGCCCGGATCCTCTTTTCGATCATGCGCTCACCCTCCCTGAAGCTTTAATTCTCCCTGCTGATTGTGATCATGATAAGCAATTTGCCTATCAGCCTGTGGGGACAGGCCCGTATCGCGTGGCTGAACGGCAAGCGCATCGTTTGGTGCTGGAAGCGTTTGACGATTACTTTGGCTATCGCGCACTGACCGATGAGATCCAAATTATGGTATTCGACGAAGCAGCCATGTGTTATCTCACACCAAGTACCACGCTGACACCCGAGCGACTGGCAAGTCATCAGACGACGTTGAGTCAAAAACTCGAAATGGATCAGGGGGCCGGATATCTGTTGCTTAATTGTCGCGATGGGCTCGCCAAACAGCCAGCGTGGCGAGAATACTTACACGCCAAGTTGTCATCGCTGCAACTGCTACCACGCTTAGCCGCGCACGGCATGGGGGAGTATCGATTATTCAACGCGTATGGATTAATGCCAGGCTGGATGCATTATGTGCAAGCGGATCGTGAGCTGACCGCACCGGGTCCGACCTCTTTGACAGTCGCGTATTTATCAGACCACCCCTTATACCCGTTGATTGCGCAAGCCATAACCAAACATTTGTCTGAAGAGGGCATCACGGTGAATGTTTTAGCGCTATCTCCGGCGGAATATTTTAGTGGTCGTTACAGTCGCAAAATTGATATTTGGTTGGGCGCGATGAGCTTCGGTGAGCGCGGACAGGTTGGGTTATTCAACTGGCTTGGTACGCATGATTTGGTGTTACATGCCTGTACGGATGCGCTTGTTACCAAGATAGAGACGGAAACACGACGTTGGCGTGAAACACAAGATGATCATTGTGCTGAAACCTTGGCGCGTTGCCTGGTTGAACACCAGATGATCCCGTTATTCCATATTTGGATGGGAGTCATGGCGACGCCAGATTTACAAGATGTCGCGTCTAATGCCGTCGGGTGGTTTGACTTTAAATCGATATGGCACAAGCCCGGTTAAACCGTCGTGTGCTCTTCGAGGCCAAGCGAAAAAGTCGCTGTCATGAGCAAGTATTTGTGCAGTGGTAGGCTGTCTTTTATCCGAAATAGAGGATGAAAGATACGATAGCGTCCTTCGGTTAATCCGAGGGGAGAAATGGCATCTGAGAGGCTAGTGGTTGCAGATACGAGGCGAATACCTTGCGCTCGATAGGCATCGGCATGAATGGGCTGGTGGCCTAACCACCATGAGGGAACGGCTTTACTCGCGTTCGTCCGGTCAATCCAGTGATCGCTCACAATGATCACGCGTCCAGGCTCAGAAGGGTCAGTGATACCGTTGTTGAGTAGCCAAGCTACATCACGAACTAACGCGTCTCGACAGGCATTATTGCCACTGAGTAAGCGGTGCGCAAGGATATAAATCGCGCTGTCATCTAACTGGAGTTTGTACACGGTCTGGCTATGAGGCGAGTGTCGTCGAGAAGATGAAACTGTGCCGGTCTATCATGCGCTTCAAGCACACGCATCAAGCGACGCGCTAACGCTTTACCCATATGCGTATCGCGCATGCCTCGATTGTGAACTGTCGGATAGTGATGTTCGCACAGCTTGACACAATCTTGCTGAAACTGGCGCAGTGCCAGCGAGACCAGATCACCTAACAAAAACGTTTTACTCCTACCAAAACATCGACACAGCGTTTGTGGCCAAGTCGCCCTGTTCAAAGTATGCAGTATATCACTTAAATCACCCAAAAAATCAGCGAGAAACGCTACTTTGTGCGCACTTTCTCATCGTATACCATTTTACGCCAGCGGCTAACGACCGGCTCGCAGCACCTAGGTCCGGCAAGAATTTGCTTTTTGTTGCGAGCCTATTTGGTGTTAGGTTGGTGAGAAACAGGGGTTTGAAGTTATTGATAGATAGACGGGTGTCATCGGTATTGAGAGGAAAACCAAGCGTGAATATCAAGGAGCAGCTGGGGCGCGTGTTTATTTTTAGTCACTGCCTATCGATGCGTGGGCCAATGATTCGGCTCTCGAAACGGGTAGGGTTGCTGCTGTGGATACTTTATATACCCGCTGGACAGGCTGCAAGTTACCTGTTACCCACGGACGGAAGTCGGTTAGTCGGATCCCTTGAAACACATCAGGTTGAAGAGGGCGAACACCTTGAAGCCATTGCCAAACAGTATAATGTCGGTTTTTTAGCGCTATTGACGCTGAACCCAGGTGTGGATCCCTACTTACCTGAAGCGGGCGCCTTGATACGTTTACCTCAGCAGTACTTATTGCCGAAACCGCCCCATGAAGGGATTGTGATTAACTTGGCTGAGCTTCGCCTTTATTACTTTCCCGCGCAGGATGCCCCGGTTACCGAAACCGGAGAGCCTCTTTCATCGACAGAAAAAAACATCCGTCGGCGTGTTCATATCTTTCCCATTGGTATTGGACGGATTGGGCGAGATACGCCAAAAATGGATACCTTCATTAGTCAAAAGCGAAAAAATCCGACATGGACCCCGCCTCAGAGCATTAAAGATGAATACCGACAAACGCGCGGAATCAGCTTGCCCGATGTGGTACCCGCCGGCCCTGATAACCCCCTGGGTAAACATGCGTTACGCTTGGGTTATGGGCATGGTGAGTATTTAATCCACGGGACCAATAAATCGTTTGGGATTGGCTTACGGGTCAGTGCAGGCTGTATTCGCTTGCGGCCGAATGACATTGCTTGGTTATTTGATGCCGTGGATGTTCTGAAGTGGACCCCGAAATTTGGACAGGTGCCTAAGCTCTGATCCATCATCTCCATAAGGAGGAGAACCATGAGCAAGAAACGCAAGCAATACAGCGCATCATTCAAGTCCAAAGTTGCCCTGGCGGCCCTCAAGGAGGATCAGACCACATCTGAAATTGCCGCTCGGTTCCAGATCCATCCGACGATGGTCAGCACCTAGAAACGCGAGCTGCTGGAAAATGCTC
>AQOF01000110.1 GCA_000565345.1 Salinivibrio costicola subsp. costicola ATCC 33508 = LMG 11651
TGGAATAAAAGAAGACGCATGTCGATAGTAGATGACCGAGCTGAAGTTTTTGCACGAATAAGGCAAATGGTTTTGAATTTATTAAAGCAAGAGAAGAGTTTCAAAGCCGGCATTCAACGCAAGCGAATGATGTGCGCGATGGACCAAGAGTACTTAGCGACCGTGCTGGGAAGCCTTTCATGACGGGGATGTTCATGCGTTTTCCGTGGTGGCCCAGCTGTGTCTGGGCTACTTTTTATCACTTAGCGCACTATAACTTTATATGTTGTAAAGCAAAAAGCTAAGTCACATCGCTCATGTGGCTCAGCTTTTTAATTAATTTATAAACTGCAGTCTTAGAACTGCCAAGGTTGACGAGTGCCTGTGTCGGAGGCTGTTTGTGCCAGCTCAATAGCATAGATGACTTTGCTTGCAGAAATCGGACAAACAGGCGAGGGTTGGTTATCGGTAATTGCCTTTGCTAATCCATCGAACAGGCGGTGATATTGGCCGTCTTCAAGGGTGAGAGGATCAGGGGTGACGCTGTCACCAACTTCGAGCATCCCTTGATACGCTTGCTCACCAAAACCAGAGACAGTTACCATCAAACCCGCGCGTAGTTGCTCTTCTTGAATATCTAACCCTACGGTACTGAAGGTCGCTTTTTCACCCTGGACGACAAAGCGTTCGGTGGTACCTGAACGGTAAGGGCTGGAGGATAAAATTACTTCTGTATTTGGGTAATGCAGCGTCACTTGAAAATAGTCGGTCGTTTCGCTGCTAGGGCGTAGCGCACGACAGGTGCCAGAGACCGCATCCGGTTCCCCTAAAAGGTGGAGGGCTTGGTCAATTAAATGAGAGCCGAGATCATAGAGAATACCGCTGCCTTCACCTGGCAATTCACGCCAACGTTGGCGGACTTCTGGGCGGTAGCGATTAAAGCTGGAATGCATGACTTTGATGTCGCCAAGCTCACCTGCTAGGTGTAACCCTTTTAGGGTGAGAAAATCCCCATCCCAACGTCGATTGTGGTAAGGACACAACACCAAGCCTTTTTGCTTGGCCAGCGCCGCTAGCTCGAGACCATCACGGCTATTGGTCACAAAAGGCTTTTCTACCAAGACATGGCAACCGGCTTCTAATGCTTGTTTAACGTGTTGGTAATGGAGGTGGTTGGGGGTAGTAATCACCACCAAATCTGGGGTTTGTTGAGTGAGTAAAGTGTTGAGGTCGTCAAAGCAAGCCGCTTTAGGCAATCGCTGTGCAACTTGTTCGGGTTTACTGGACACAACAGCTGAAATAGCGAACTCAGAGATTGCACTCAAAAAAGGAACGTGAAATGTATTGGCAGAAAAGCCAAAACCGACCAAAGCTGTTTTTATCATAAAGCGTACTCGCATTGACGATGTATTATCAGCACTTTATCGGACATCGACACGCCAATCAATCTAAGTGCAAGATCTCTCTGTCTCAATATGGACATAATTATAGATTAAGTCCATGATGAGAGTGTGTGAGCATGAAATGGTGAATGATATGACAGCAGCACAAGCACCAAAGGCGGCAGACAAGAAGAGAATGGCTCAGGTCGGCTTCAAAGCTGCTGTAAAAATAATGGAAGGATGGGGCTGTACCGGCGCAGACATGCAGCGAATTCTTCGCATGCCAAGGTCTACATTCCAAAAGTACAAGGCGAACCCAGACACTATATCTATGGATGATGATCAGCTTGAGCGCTTAAGCTATATCGCAAACATTCACAGTAGCCTTCGAATCATCTTCGATAACCAAGAGAACGTTCAGGGTTTCATGTCGATGGAGAACAAAAACGCTTACTTCGAAGGGCAGACGCCTTTATCTATTATTAGTAGCGGCAAATTCGCTGATCTTTACGAAGTGTTCTGTCGTGTCGACGCGTTACGTTCAGGTCAATGGGGGTAGCATGCCGAATGCGAGAGAAAATCAAGCGGTAGGTTATAGGCTCATTCCGTCTAAGTACCCGACGATTGATTTGTTTGATGATGTCCTTAATCCGGAAGACTTTGAGGTGATGTATCAACTGCAAGCATTGACGAATCCACGTATTCTCGATGAAGTGGATGATGTTTCCCTGATTAAGCCGGAGGAAATCCCGTACCTCTGTGAACGTGGTCGTAGCTATGCGGTAGTCGCCTTTACGCACATTAACCGTGATGGCTCACGCTTTGCTGATGGCAGCTTTGGGATGCTTTATATTGGTGACACTGAACAAACCGCTGTAAAGGAGGTCATGTATCACCAGCGCAAGTATTGGGCTGGCGTTAATGGGCTTCACTATGATCGTTTGGTGTTTAGGGCGCTTCGTTTCACATTTGATGATAATAAGGTGATTGATGTGTGCGACAAGCCAATGACAGATCCAATTTACGACCTGATTGATTACTCTGCGGCACAGATGCTTGGCCGCCAGGTACGGCAAAATGATACATTATCAGGGATCCGCTACCACTCAGTGCGAAATGAAGGGAGGATCTGCTGGGCGATGTCTACTCCACAGGTGGTTAGCGATGTTATCCAATGCTTCCACGCAGAAATGATTTGGAACGGGAAAGATATTAGTCAGGTTGAGAAGATTTACTCAATGGATTAATCGATATAGCGGTATGTTAATAAACCAACCTTAAATGCGCATTATGTATGTTATGTTAAATAAAGTGGTTATCAGATGATGAATCGTATCGATAAGACAAGCGCCTTGACTCCTCACCTCCATTTTCTCTCCCCCTTCAGTACTCTGATGCGATGATTCAACATAACTGACTATTTACCATAAAATAGCTAATCACCACTTTCTTTAATCAACTTAGTTCAAATGCTCCGCTTGACCTAAGATGCTTCAATCACGCAGTGATGAGCTGTAAATAGCTCTACCAGCATCGAGGTTAAGTACTGGTTAATGAGCCATCGAAGGGTTTTTCCATGGATAAAGGTGCCTTTGTTGGTAAGGATAAACTTCAGAAAAGAACGTAACGACGGCGTTCTATAGTGTGTGAACTTTTGCTGCTCGAGTCGGTAAAGGTACCCATAGTCTCGGATAGCTTGCAGCAACCGTTCATCCGGGACAACGAATAGATGATTGGTTTTGTTTCTCCCGGCAATATGGTAGTAAGCGTACATGGGCGTTATTTTTTTACCTGCTTTGTCGTCGTGTGATGTGCCTCACTCATTTCTGTGCCCACCCCCTTCGTTATAAAAACACGATCGCGTACGTACGAAAGATACTATATAGACATTCTTGCCAGTACGCTAACTACTACATCAAAATCATTAAAGTACGCTAACTACCATAACCACCGTACGTCAACCACCATATTGCGTACCCTGACTACCATATTAACGTACGCCAATCACTATATTTTGTACCCCAACTACTATAGTTTGTACGCCAACCACTATATTTTTGAGGCGTCGCCTAGATCTTTTAAGTTCATTAAGAACTTAAAAGTATTTATTCCAAGCCAGAGTGAGCTCTGGCTCGGTACACAACAAATCGAAAACATGCTCGAGGTGTAGTGGCATAGTGAATTTGGCCACCTGATTAGAGGTGTTAAGATACGCCTCATAGCATGACAGGTGAAACCATGACCAAACGCACAAGACGTACTTTCAGCGCGGAATTTAAACGTGAAGCCGCTGAGCTTGTTCTCGAACAAAACTACACGATTATCGAAGCAGCTACTGCCATGGGCGTGGGCAAATCCACCATGGACAAGTGGGTAAGGCAACTGAGACAGGAGCAACAAGGCGTTACGCCTCATGCTTCCCCCATCACAAAAGAGCAAATTGAAATTCGGGAGCTAAAGAAAAAGCTGGCGCGCCTTGAGGAGCATAATGACATTTTAAAAAAGGCTACCGCTCTCTTGATGTCCGACTCTCTGAACAATTCTCGATAATCGAGAAACTCAAGACGAGCTATCCAGTTAACAAGCTGTGCCAGGTATTTAGCGTACATCGCAGCAGCTTTCGTCACTGGCAACAACGTTCAAAAAAGCCGATATGTGCCCAAAAAGTCACGGAAGAAGCCAAGGTCAAGAAGCTCTTTCGCGACAGTGAAGGCTCTGCTGGCGCGCGTAGTATTGCGCGAATGGCGACGGATCAAGATGTCCCGCTGAGCCGCTATCGTGCCAGCAAACTGATGGAGAAGCTTGGTTTAGTGAGCTGCCAAATACCCAGCCATACATACAAGAAGACAGGCGATGAACATGTTGAGATACCGAACCATTTAGACCGACAGTTTAACGTTGAAGCACCAAATCAAGTTTGGTGTGGTGACGTCACATACATCTGGACCGGTAGTCAATGGGCTTACCTGGCTGTCGTTATTGATTTATTTGCACGAAAACCGGTTGGCTGGGCAATGTCGTTGTCACCGGACAGCACGTTAACCAGTAACGCATTGAAAATGGCATATGAGAGCCGTGGACGCCCTAAAGGCGTGATGTTTCATAGCGACCAGGGTAGCCATTATACGAGCCGTAAGTTCCGTCAGACACTCTGGAAACGGCAAATAAAGCAAAGCTTAAGCCGCGAGGTAACTGCTGGGATAACGCGCCAATGGAGCGCTTTTTCAGAAGTTTGAAGACAGAATGGGTACCGACTTATGGTTACCGTTCATTTTCGCAGGCTCAAGCGCATATACTGAAATATTTAATCGGGTATTACAGCCAACTTAGGCCACATCAGCATAATAGCGGTATGAGTCCGAACCTGGCAGAGGAAAAATACTGGATTAACTATAAACCGGTGGCCAGTTTTTCTTGACCACTACAAGGAGCATGTTCTCAATTTGTCGCGTCAAAGGGCTTGCATTTAAAAAAGTGCGTTTATCCTCTATGTAGATGGAGGAATTTTTATGTCTGAGCTGAAAAGCACGGTTGTCGATACGATTCGTCACACGTTAAATGAACTGGTCGATGAGCGCGTTTTAACACGAGAGTCTGAGCAGCTACGCATGATCAACGATGTCCGCAATATATTGCTATCAGGATCGCATCCAGTGGCCGTGTGTGATGCGGGCTTCGGTCTGGAGCGTGTTTGGGCTTCAATGCTAGCGGCGTTGCCGGTTGCTCAATCACAAGGCAAGCGTTTAATCATTGCTACAGGTTCGACTGTTTCACTCAGTCACATGGTTGATGTTGTTTTACCGACACTGGTGAGCGCGTATCCGGAACCGTTATCCTTTTCGGCTTTTCAGCGGTCTGATGCGTTTATCTGTATAGAGAAGTTACTTCACGCGATGGCATATTCTGATGATGAAGAAGATGCTGAGCTATTGACTGCGATGCACGGAGCGTTGTTGTCTGGTGGTTGGAATGGTCGTTGGTCTCATTGGCAGGGCCCAAGTCTTTCTCCATCCAAACAGCGCGCGTTGTCCGCGGGTCAGTCTTGTCAGGGTGAGCGCCATGGCAACTGTCCGTATTGCATGCAGTCTCGTTTGGATGTGGATATCGTTGTTACCGATCATAAGGCATTGTGCGATGCACTGAGCGGCGTGTCATCGATGCTGCCTTCCCCAGAACAAGCGGTATGGATAATTGATGATGCGCATTTATGGGGCGATTCAACACAGGCGGTGATGTCTGCGACATTTTCTTTGGATGAGTTGGAGGCGTTTGTTTCAGGGGAGTCGTGTTCGTTACTGCCGTCTGAGTGTGTGGTGACCATCAAGGAAACGGTGTCATCTATACACGCATTCTTCCAACAGCACTTTAATCAGACATTGGCTGGAGGACGTGTCACGCAAGGGTTTGAATGGGGTGTGTTGCCAAAAACGTTGTTGTCGTTGGTGTCTCGTTTGCTGCAACGTTGAATGTCTGTCATGACGCACTGGCTCAGTCTCTTAACGCTTGCTCTGATATTGCACTCTGTCGTCATGTTGATAGCGCGAGTGACTGGTTGAATGAAGTAAGCGCGTGCCTTTTGGCCTACTTGACGCCGTGGGATGAACAGTGTCATGCGAAGTGGTTTTCGTATGTGGGCTCAACAGACGGCAATGTGCAGTTTTTCACGCGTCTTGTGAATGTCTCTGCCCTATTCTATCAGGCGTTGTGGAGCCAGCCACATGGCGGCGTTGTGTTGAGCGCGTCAAGTTTAACGATGCTAGAAGACAAGGCGTCCTTTTTAAGTGTGGTTGGGCTTAATTTTCCCCGGTCGTGTTTCTGGCGCCACTATGCTTCTCCCATCGATTTTTCCGCGCATGGAGAGCTTCTTATTCCGGACGTGCCTTTTGAGCCCACCAGCGAACACTTTAATGAGTGGCTCAAATCTTCACTGTTTAGCTTTTGTGAGGGATTTCGGTCGACATTGGTGCTGTTTGCCAGTGCTGGACAGATGTACGCGCACAGAGCGGTATGGGAGGCCACATTTACTCAGCACCGCACCTTAATCCAGTGTGAGGGGGATGCCGCAAACAAAGTGTTGTGTGCAAACACAAGCGTGCTCTGGCCAATGGGTTTAAATCCGTGGTGTTTGCCACTTTTGATGGCATGGAAGAATTAGACATGAAAGGCGAGCATTTGGAAAACGTGGTGATCGTGAAGCTTCCCTTCCCGGTCGTTGGTACGCCGTTCGCCGTCTCCGCTAATGAGGTGGAAGCGATGCAGGGAAGAAACCCGTTTGAATCGGTCGTGTTACCGACCGTTTACCGCCGGCTGGCCCAAGCTATGGGGCGTTTGTTACCGACAGCGACAAAAACAGGGCGATGTGTCATGTTGGACACGCGCTTTACGACAACTGAATTTGGTTGGCAGCTTTTGCAAGCGTTGCCGCCGCTTTTGAGGAAGTAATGATGAAAAAAAAGATGAATGTACCGAAAATTGTGGTGTTGTTAATGCACACCGTTTCGTCTGGTTTGATGTTCTTCGCGTTGCAAGACTGGGCGTTTCAGTCGCTTGACTTGAGCGGATGGGTAATCGGCTTGTTATTGGTGCCGTTCTTTGTTGTGGTTTGGCTCCCGGTACTTGGCGCTATATTTATGGCCAGCGTGGTGTATTGGTTTATGGATGTTGATACGTTTTGGGTGTTCGTTTGCCTTGCACCATGGTAGCGTACTGTCTCATGGTGATTGTCTATTTTGATCGGCTCACCGCGAGGAGCGTTATGATTCAAAGCAGGCAAATTAAATGACGCATTATGATGCCATCAAGCCCAAGGTGACGATTGAGAGAGTGCTTCGGTCGGTTATTCCTGGAGAGGTCTTCTTTGAGCGGATGCATCGGCCGGCGTCGCCTCTGTGCCGGCAGGCTCAAAAAATGACGCAATCCGTGCATCCAAACTCAAACGGATGGAAAATGCCGCCTCGCACTTTGATGAGATAACGAAACGTCGTTACACGTCAGATGATTAGCTCACCAAATCTTGATCTTTATAAACCAAGCTCGACCCTTCCACCAAGGGCTTGTAGGCTTTTAACCACTGATGCTCGGTATCATCCTTTTCAAAGGGCTCTAGCCGGTTAAAGCGTACTGGCATTGTATTGTTCCTCAATACAATAATCGGTGAGTGGACCTTTTTGGTTATCCAATCTGCTTTTCCCTCGTCGTTTTCAAATGTGATCACGGCTTGAGGGTGTACCCGCACGTTCGTGACCTTGAAAAAATTCTCAATTTCGTCAAAACGTGCGAGGTTTTTTTGTGCTTGCCACTCTGGGGTTGTTGCATTAATGCCGTCAACGATCGCCCTGGCCTGCTCTTTTGATAAACGCTTAATGCTTTTTTGTTCGGTGCACCAAGACAGCAACACGCTTGTCGTGTCAAACGGTGCCAACGGCACTCTGCGATGTAGGGTTTGATAAAGGATCCCCGGAAACAGCTTCTTGGTAAGTGCTGCCCGCTTTCGACTGTTGGGCTCCAAGGCTAGCATTTCTTGAACGATGAATTCTCTTAATTGGCTTTGCCTTTCCACCAGCAACGCGATGTCTTGGTACTCGCGTTCCGTCGCCTCAAACTGCACTACGCCGGCGTGACGTTTGGGTAAGTTCTTGTCGGCTTGAAATACCGCCTGCGGTTTCACGCACGCTGATAACGTCTGGAATAGTGAAAACGGCCGTGTTGTCGGTTTTATAACGTCAGGGAGCTTTTCGCCCCGATCAAACTGTGGGATGTCTTGTACGATATGTTTGTCCAGTCCTCCGGGTCACGAATAATGTTGAACGTAGGGTTTTCAGCGATCACTTGGTCAACTTCTGCATATGCCTCATCTTCGGTGTTGTCCCGATCGAGAAAGCTTACAATCGAATATGAGGTATCCGTTTTTTGGGCAGCGTTAAACTCGATGCCCTGATAAACCGCAATACCGTTGCTGGCTCCTTGGTCGATTTCCCACATGTACGGATGAGAGACACCATCACCGGGGTTATAACGCTCACCCACACAGTGTGCGGCGGTGACGATGTACTCGCCTGCCACCAGCAACCCGCCGCAGGTACTTGTTACGCCGTCGCTGTCTTGGGTTTCAAAGCGAACGATATAATCTCGGTAATCGCTTTCATCAACATCTGTGCCTAAGCTCACGGCGCTGGCTTGCGTGGTTGTCAGAGCGGCGAGCACACTGACTGCGAGAAGTTTTTTCATGTTTTTAAGTCCTTTCTTTTTGATGTGCTGCCATCTTAACCGCCTTTGGGCGTCGTGGCCTAGTATATGTCGTTGTTTTAAGGTGGTTAGCGCGACCCTATAATCAAGAGCATAATGCCCGTTATCACAGCAAGGCGCAGATACCGACGCACCAAATAGCCAAGTATTGCCATCGCTATTTGGTATGCGAGCATGAGCATTACCACCACCAGGGCGTACAGGTTTAGTGCCAGCCAATGAATCAAGCAGCCAAGTCCTTTAAATAGTCCTGACAGAAGTCGTTTCATAATTCTGCTCTCTTTTTGAATCTGTCACTATCTTAACCGGCTTTATTAAAATGCAAGGGTGGTTAAAAGTTACCCACAGAAACAGTGGGTAACATTGTTAACTTGCTGATATTGAAAAGCAGAATTTACGGCAAGATTAAAGTCATCTTGATTTAAATGAAAGTGCTGACGTGATAGATGTGGGGGCAGTACCAATTTTGACGGGAAAGTAATGGCCCACTTTTCATACGCTAAGTAATTACGAAACGGGAGCGTTGTTACCGTTTTTAAGGGGGTGAGCAAAATTTCCATACGTTGTCAGATCAGGCCATACACTAACTATGCGATTTGTCATTATTGCTTGAGGATGTACACAATGCACAAAGCACGGAGGCCAACGTTTATTGCCAGGAGTATGGCGAGTTTGGAAGATTTTTTGGACTCTGATTTTTCTTTCAGTGCTTGTCACGTTCACTGCCAGTTTGCTGACGATATGTTGGACGGGAGAGCCTTGTCAAAGATGTCCCGCCGTGGCGTGGAGCGCGTAAATTTTCTCGGCGGGCAATATTTTGTACGGCAAGAAAGTGGCTGGGTTGATAGGAACGGCGTTACCGTGAGGCGCGATTTCGCTTCTTTGTCTAGACGGATACTTTGGCGGCGTTGAACGGGTGGGTTTCGATAACATGCGTTATCATGGCAGTGTGGCAGTGCGGA
>AQOF01000111.1 GCA_000565345.1 Salinivibrio costicola subsp. costicola ATCC 33508 = LMG 11651
GCAAGATCAGAGAATTTGTCTGCCATTGCGACATATGTGATCAACCACCAGAGTAATCAACATAACGGAAAGCACCACCGCGGAATGGTGGAAAACCAATGCCATAGACCAAGGCGATATCTGCTTCAGCAGGAGAGGCGATAATGTTTTCTTCGAGACAACGTGCCACTTCATTGACCATCGGCACCATCATACGAGCAATTATATCTTCATCGCTGATATCTGACTGATTCCCCTCGATCACGGAGGCAAGTAACCCAGGTACGGCCTCATCAGCTTCTTTTTTCGGCTTCCCTTTTTTATCGATAGAGTAGCGATAGAAACCCTTGCCGTTCTTTTGACCGAAACGCTCGGCGTCGAACATCACATCAATCGCATCACGACCAGATTTACTCATGCGATCAGGAAAGCCTTCTGCCATCACCGCTTGCGCGTGGTGCGCGGTATCGATACCAACCACGTCGAGTAAGTAGGCAGGCCCATTGGCCAGCCAAATTGCTTCTCCATAATCTTATCGATGCGTTGGAAATCCACACCGTCACGAAGAAGAAGGCTAAAGGCATGGAAATAGGGGAAGAGTACGCGGTTGACGAAAAACCCGGGACAGTCATTGACAACAACCGGTGATTTGCCCATTTTCGCTGCATAGGCAACCACACGGGCAATGGTTTCATCGGAGGTCTTTTTGCCTCGGATCACCTCGACCAACGGCATGCGGTGGACGGGGTTAAAGAAATGCATGCCACAGAAGTTTTCTGGGCGCGCCATTGACTTGGCCAACGTATTGATAGGAATGGTGGAGGTATTCGATGCAATTACCGCATCCGCACTCACTTGTTCTTCTACTTCTTTGAGAACACTGGCTTTGATCTTAGGGTTCTCTACCACAGCCTCAACAACTACATCGCTATGTTCAATGCCGGCATAGTGTAGACTTGGGGTGATTGACGACAGCACTTGGCCCATTTTAAAGCCATCGATACGACCGCGTTCGAGTTGCTTATTGAGTAGCTTGGTGGCCTCTTTCATGCCCAAATCTAGCGATGCTTGTGCAATGTCTTTCATCATCACAGGCACGCCTTTTAGGGCCGATTGGTAGGCGATGCCGCCGCCCATAATACCTGCACCTAGAACGGCACCACGCTGGGTATCTTTCCCTTGTTTAGCGGCTTTTTTCGCCTTGCCTTTGATCACTTGATCATTGAGGAAAATCCCGACTAAGGCTTGAGCAACGTCGGTTTTTGCCAGTTTGACGAAATAGCGATTTTCGACCTTGAGTGCCTCATCGCGTGTCATGCCGGCCGCCTCTTCAATGGCCGTCACGGCAGTCATTGGCGCTGGATAGTGCTTACCGGCTACCTGAGCCACCATGCCTTTAGCCATGGTAAAACTCATGGCGGCTTCTGTGCGGTTTAGCCCCAATGGTTGTTTTTTCTGCTGACGACGGCCTTGCCAATCAATTTTTTCATTGATGGCTTGAGTGAGCATACTGATTGCCGCGTCACGAAGGTTATCTACTTCAACGACGGCATCCACTAATCCTTCTTTGAGCGCTGCCGCGGCGCGTTTTTCTTTACCTGCAGTGATAATTTCCATCGCCGTATCGGCACCCACTAAACGCGGTAAGCGCACAGTGCCACCAAACCCAGGCATAATACCCAGTTTGGTTTCGGGGAGACCAATCCGTGCGTCAGAGCTTGCAACACGTAAATCGGTAGAAAGAATACACTCGCAGCCGCCCCCTAAGGCATGGCCGTTGACGGCGCTGATCGTCGGATAGGGGAGGTCTTCTAAACGATTGAAGATTGCGTTCGCGCGCGAAACCCAATCAGAGAGCTCTTGGTCGGGCTTGGCAAATAAACCGAGAAACTCGGTGATATCGGCGCCGACAATAAAGGCCGACTTTGCAGATGTGAGCATGAGCCCCTTTACATCTTCTCGGCCTGCTAAGGCGTCGAGGGCTCGGTCTAAGCTTTCTAGCGTCGACAGATCCAGTTTGTTGACAGAACCCTGGCTGTCCAGTGTCAGTTCTACAATGCCGTTTTCCAATGCACGAACTGAAAGGTTATCTCCTTGGTAGATCATGGTTTTTCTCCACGTTGGCCGTACCATCCTGGTTGAATACTGTTCTGGTTAGACCAGATGAGCTCTAGTGTGGATCATTGTTATAATAAATGACAACCAAAAGTTAAACGAATGTTTAAAATATGTGGTGTGGATTGTTTTTGCTGCGTGGGCGTCCCTGTAGAAGAAGCGGAGATATGATAAAGTGCAAGGTAGAAACTGAAGGATTATATCATTATGCCGATCACGCCTTATGCGGTTCCTGCAGAGACTGTCAGGCACGAGCTTGAAATAAAAAAGAGCCGATTTATCACCTATCTTGCTCACACACCGGGTGAGGCAGACGCGAAGCAGTTTATTCAATCTTTACGCAACGCTTACCCTGATGCGCGCCATCATTGTTGGGCCTTCGTCGCGGGAAGACCCGAATCATCGGTACAATGGGGCTGTGGTGACGATGGCGAGCCCGCAGGAACCGCAGGTAAACCAATGCTTGCGCAACTGTCGGGCGCAAAGGTCGGAGAGGTCTGTGCGGTGGTTGTCCGTTATTTCGGTGGGATCAAACTGGGTACCGGGGGCTTAGTGAAAGCATACGGTACCAGTGTGCAACAAGCGCTAAGCTTATTAACAACGCGTGAGGTTGCTGTCACGGTTCCTTACACAATAAGCTGTGAATATGCTCACATTGATACTATCGAGGCGCTACTAAAGCAGTACCATGGCATTCAGCTTGATGCAGCGTTCAGTCATAATGTGCAACTAGCTGTCCGTATTGATGCGCGATTCATCGAAGGTTTTCTCGATGCGCTAAAAAATCAAACTCGTGGGCAGGCACAAGCTTGCTCGACAGAACATCAATAATTAACGTCAGGCATTTAGCCTGCTTTACGTGTAACGATGAGACGGCAGTAAAAGGCTGTCGCTGATAAGAGGGCCACGTCAGGCTATGCAATTTCGTTCCATTACCCGCATCGTCGGACTTCTACTGGCCCTGTTCAGCATTACCATGCTCGCTCCTGCGCTGGTGGCTTTTATTTACCGTGACGGTGCTGGGCTCCCGTTTGTATTGACATTTTTCTTACTGCTGGCGGSGGGGGGATTGCTTTGGTTTCCAAACCGTGATTACCGGCATGAACTCAAAGCGCGCGATGGCTTTTTAATTGTCGTGCTGTTCTGGACGGTGATCGGCAGCGCAGGCTCTGTGCCGCTGATGTTGTCGGAACAGCCTGATTTATCGGTCAGTGAGGCGTTTTTTGAGTCCTTTTCGGGGTTAACGACGACAGGGGCGACCGTGATTGTTGGTCTGGATGAGTTGCCCAAGGCCATTTTATTTTACCGCCAGCTGCTTCAATGGCTGGGCGGAATGGGGATTATCGTCTTAGCGGTGGCGATTCTTCCCGTACTTGGCATCGGGGGCATGCAGCTTTATCGTGCAGAGATCCCAGGGCCGGTCAAAGATACCAAAATGACGCCCAGGATAGCCGAAACCGCGAAAGTCCTTTGGTACATTTATCTGACACTGACGGTCAGCTGCGCGTTAGCCTATTGGTTGGCCGGTATGTCAGCGTTTGATGCGATTGGGCATAGCTTTTCAACCGTTGCAATTGGCGGTTTTTCAACCCATGACGCAAGTATCGGTCACTTTGACAGTACGGCCGTAAACCTGATCACCGTGGTCTTTTTGTTAATATCAGCGTGTAACTTTTCGCTTCACTTTGCGGCATTTGCTAATAACGGGCTCAATCTAAAGTTTTACTTACGTGATCCCGAATTTCGCGCGTTTTTACTTATTCAATTCCTACTATGGCTGGTCGTCTTCACCATGCTTAGTGGCCATCAAGTCTATGACAGTTCCACTGAAACTTTTACTCAAGCATTATTTCAGTCGGTATCTATTTCAACCACCGCAGGCTATACCACGACGACATTTGCTCATTGGCCGCTGTTTTTACCTGTTCTATTGTTATTCACTTCCTTTATCGGCGGGTGTGCAGGCTCAACAGGTGGGGGGATGAAAGTCATTCGTATCTTATTGCTTTCACTACAAGGTACGCGCGAGCTTAAGCGCTTAGTCCATCCCCGTGCAGTGTATACGATTAAGGTGGGCAATAAAGCCTTACGTCAACAAGTCGTCGACGCGGTATGGGGATTTTTCTCCGCCTATGCGTTGGTCTTTGTGATCTGTATGCTTGCGTTAATTGCAACCGGCATCGAAGAGCTGACCGCTTTTTCGGCTGTGGCGGCCACACTCAATAATCTCGGCCCAGGCTTGGGCGAAGTGGCTGCTCACTTTGGTGATATTAATGACACAGCGAAATGGGTACTGATCCTGGCGATGCTGTTTGGTCGTTTAGAGATATTCACATTACTGGTTTTATTTACCCCCACTTTTTGGCGTAGCTAAACAGGGGAAGGAGAAGCAATGAGCAACGCAACGCAGAAAGTGCTGCTGTTACACTCAAGTCGGGAAGGGCAAACTAAGAAGATTCTACATTATATAGAGAGTCAGCTTGGAGAACGTGCGCAGTGTGACGTGAGCGATCTCCATCAAGTGCCAACACTCGATCTTACCCAATATGATCGGGTGTTAATCGGAGCATCGATTCGTTATGGCCACTTCAATAAAAAGCTCTATCAATTTATCGATACGCACAGTGAACAGCTAAACCGAGTGAAAGCGGGCTTTTTTAGTGTCAATTTAACCGCGCGTAAACCTGGTAAAGATACCGCAGAAACGAGCGCCTATAGTCGTAAGTTTCTAGAAAAGTCGCCATGGACGCCTCAATTGCATGGCGTGTTCGCCGGAGCCCTCTACTATCCGCGCTATAAATGGTTCGATCGTATGATGATTCGCTTGATTATGCATATTACCGGCGGCGAGACGGATACGAGTAAGGAAGTGGAATATACCGATTGGCAAAAAGTGAAAGCATTTACTGATCAATTTGCTCAGTTTTAGCCCATGGCGCTGATTCTTTGACCGAACGGCGGCTTTTTACAAAAAAAAGTCGCTTTCTCCTCTTGCTAAGGCGATCAACTTCTCTATAATGCGCATCCATCGACACGGCACACAGGGCAAGCGCTCAGCGCCATGTTGAAGTAAAAAATCAAATAAAAATAAGCGCTTGACGTGAGTTTTTAAAAGATTAAGATAGGCGTCCACTTAACGCCAAGCGTTAGGGGAGTCAAAAAGAGGTTTTATTTCCGGCCTGAGGGTTGAAAATAAAAGATAAAATTTCTTCTTGACTTTAACGGTAAGGCTGCGTAAGATACGCAGCCCTGACCAAGCGAAGCGCAGCTTCGCACAGTCAACGCTCTTTAACAATTTGACCTATGCAATCTGTGTGGGCACTCGTTGAGAATAGACAAAAAGATTTATTCGATGAACTGAGTGACCAATTCATGTTGGTACAGCCTTGAGCTGTTTTGATTTCACTTTTTTAAAAGTGGATGCCAACAAGAGCACAGTCAATT
>AQOF01000112.1 GCA_000565345.1 Salinivibrio costicola subsp. costicola ATCC 33508 = LMG 11651
TGCTCTGTTCGTGCCAGCCTCATCGCATCCTCAATGAGTGCCGCTTGCGCAGGTGGCATAGCCGTCGAGTACACATAATGGCGAGCGAACTGGCGTAAATAGTCAATGATGGTGGGAGAAGCCAGCACTGCCGCCCCCGCCACCGCCCAGGGCTTTTCCAAACGTCACGATTAAAATATCCGGCCGCGCGCCACGACTGATACTGCCCTCGCCTTCTTGCCCTAACACGCCAATCCCATGCGCATCATCCAGCGCCCAGAGCGCGCCCGATTGGTTGGCAATCGCGGCAAGACTCTCGGTTGGCGACACATCACCATCCATGCTAAATACCCCTTCCGAGACAATCAGCGATGCGGAAGGCTGGATTTGCTTTGCGAGCAGTTGGCGAAGATGTGCCATGTCGTTATGACGAAAACGCCGCTGTGTGGCAGGGCTCAATAAACCCGCCTCAATCAAGGAGGCATGGTTGAGCTTGTCTTGAAACAAGGCATCGTCTTTGCCTAACAGCGTAAAGAGCAACGCCTGATTGGCGGCAAAACCACTGTTAAACAGTATCGCTTGCGGGTAACCCAGCCAATCACACAGCTGATCACAAAGGGATTGATGCGCTGCGGTAAAACCAGAGACTACCGGCGATGCCGTTGCACCCACGCCCCAGCGTTCAAGGTGCTGCTGCGCCTTTTTGACCAATCGCGGATCTTGCGCGAGGCCTAAGTAATCATTACCGGCAAAGTTGCGCCATGACTCGGCGACGGCATTGTCACCACTTTGCCGCCACAGGCCTTGTTGCTGGCGTACGGTCAGCTCGTCCTGATAACGACGGGTCAGCGCTGATCTTGTATCAGTCATCGTGCTTAGACACTGGCATCGTAGAACAAATCGCCCTCTTGCGGGCGCGATGCCACTCGCTCGGCCACTTGCTCAAGTAAGTCGTGCTCAGTGACTTGATCGGGCTTTTGGCTGACCGCTTCGCGATTAATACCCAGCTTTTTAAATAGCTGCATATCCGCATCTTCGTCAGGGTTTGGGGTGGTCAACAGCTTGCAGCCATAGAATATCGAGTTGGCGCCAGCCATAAAGCACAAGGTTTGCATTTGCTCGTTCATGTCTTCGCGTCCGGCAGACAGCCGTACCGCCGATTTAGGCATCATGATCCGCGCCACCGCGATAATGCGAACAAAATCGAACGGGTCGACGTCATCGACGTTCTCAAGCGGCGTGCCTTTCACCTTGACCAGCATGTTGATCGGCACGCTTTCTGGGTGAGCAGGCATATTGGCCAACTCCATCAGCAAGCCGGCGCGATCGCGGGTACTTTCGCCCAATCCGATAATCCCGCCTGAGCAGACTTTCATCCCCGCCTCTCGCACGTTGGATAAGGTATCAAGGCGCTCTTGATAGGTCCGCGTGGTAATGACGTTGCCGTAAAACTCAGGCGACGTATCTAAATTATGGTTGTAGTAATCTAAGCCCGCTTCAGAGAGCGTTTGGGCCTGCTCGTTATCCAGCATGCCCAGTGTCATACAGGTTTCTAATCCTAGGCTTTTCACTCCTTGGATCATATCGAGCAGGTACGGCATGTCGCGTTGCTTGGGGTTTTTCCAGGCAGCGCCCATACAAAAACGCGTCGCACCCGAGGCTTTGGCTTTGTGTGCCGCTTCTAGCACCTGTTCGACTTCCATCAGGCGTTCTTTTTCAACATCGGTGCGATACCGCGCACTTTGCGGACAATACTTGCAGTCTTCTGGACACGCGCCAGTTTTGATCGATAACAGCGTGCTGACTTGCACTTGATTGGCAGGATGATATTCACGATGCACTTGCTGCGCGTCAAACAGCAAATCCATAAAGGGTTTATCGAACAATGCTTGCACGTCCTGTGCGGTCCAGTTGTGTCTTATTTCCACGCGGTTTTCCCCGTTGTTGTCGTTTTAATGCTTGGCTAGTCTACCCACAGACGTTAACCTGTCAACACAACGATATCACACTAGTTTACATCTGATTTATTTATGAGCATTAACACCCATTTTGACCGTGAACATATCTGGCATCCCTACACCTCAACGCTCGATCCTTTGCCTTGCTTGCCCGTCTCACACGCAAGCGGCGCGGAACTGCATCTTGAAGATGGCACCGTTCTGATTGATGGCATGTCATCATGGTGGGCAGCCATTCACGGCTACAACCATCCTGCTTTGAACGCCGCGGCGCATCAGCAAATTGATAACATGTCGCATGTGATGTTTGGCGGTCTCACCCACCAGCCCGCGGTATCGCTTTGCGAGCGTTTGGTCGCACATTCACCCGCCCCGCTCACGCAAGTGTTTTTGGCCGATTCTGGTTCTGTGTCAGTAGAAGTGGCACTTAAAATGGCGATGCAATATTGGCAGGGGCGCGGCGAGTCACGCGCACAGTTTTTGACCTTGCGTCATGGCTATCATGGCGACACGTTCGCCGCCATGTCGGTGACGGATCCTGATAATTCGATGCACAAACTCTACAAAGGGTTTCTGCCTCAGCATCATTTTGTGCCCTCCCCACAAAGCCGCTTTGACGGTGAGTGGAACCCTAACGACATGCAGCCTATGCGCGACGCACTCGCCACCCATCACGGTCAACTGGCCGCGGTGATCTTAGAGCCCATCGTGCAAGGCGCAGGCGGTATGCGCTTTTATCACCCCGAATACCTGCGTCAAGTGCGCGCCTTGTGCGACGAATTTGATGTGCTGCTGATTGTGGATGAAATTGCCACCGGATTTGGCCGAACTGGAAAACTATTTGCCTGCGACCACGCGGGGATCAGCCCAGATATACTCTGCGTCGGTAAAGCACTGACCGGCGGCTACATGACCTTGGCCGCCACGCTCACCACCCGCCATGTGGCCGATACTGTCTGTGGCGGTGATGCAGGCTGTTTTATGCACGGTCCTACCTTTATGGGTAATCCACTCGCCTGTGCCGTGGCCTGCGCCAGCATTGATACCTTGCTAGAAAGTGACTGGCCGCAGATCGTCGCGCATATCGAGCAGCAGCTGAAAACTGGCTTGACGCCTGCTCGCGCATTGGAATGTGTAGCGGACGTGCGTGTGCTTGGCGCAATTGGCGTGATAGAGCTGACCGATCCGGTGAATCTGGCCGATATTCAGCCTTAATGACCGCCCAAGGCATTTGGGTTCGCCCGTTCGGTAAACTGGTGTATGTGATGCCACCCTATTGCATCCGCGACGACCAACTCCACCAACTCACCCAAGGGATGATCACCGCAATTACGCAGTTTTTTGGTGAGTAGATAGGGCGTCAGTCACGATCGGTGCCAAATTTAACCCCGATGTCCGATGGCGCCGTGCAACGGGCGCGCGGCACACATCGTGATAATGATTGGCATCGTGCTGGCGCTTATGCCGACCTACGCGTACTTTAACGCCGATGGTGACATTGGCGTCGGTGACACAAGCCCCAAGCACAGTGTTGGGTATGTGTAAATTGCCAACGGGCGCCTGTCAAGATCTAGTTTAATCTTTGCTCTCTATATCAGATATCGTTGAAAGGGGCTCTTCCTGTTATCCGTTCTTGTACGCACTTCACACTTTAGCCAGTGCTAACCTAACGATGACAACAAATCTATCCAAAAATCTGGTCTGTTCAGTAAAATACATCGCCATGGTTCTTGGCTGGCGGACAATGCGGTGGGATATAAACTCGTTAGACTGACCGAGCTCATGGCGTATGAGTTTGGGCAAGTAGAGGGCGATATTGAGGTGCTGAATGAGCGAGACCTTGGTAATGTAATGCCTGATGGGGTGAGCTTTTCACAATTTCAAGAAAAGCTTGATAGCGGTGAATTTGCACTGTTGACTGATATCCCAGTGCGGCCCGCGATGGTACATGACAGCGTGAATAAGCTCTGGTCCCTCTCGGCAGACACTGAAACGACCCTCTCACCACAAGCCCGTTCAGCACTTGCCGCTAGAGCTAATCAATCTGGCAGTGTGGCCGGCGGCGCTGGTGGTAGCAGTCACAGTGCGCATGCTGCAATCAATATCGAAGACACCTATGTACCCGAGCCGGTAAAACCTGACCGCTCGAATGAGCCGCCAGCGCGCAAATACGAATACTGTTTCGAAATCGCCAGCTCAGACAAAACATTTCGTAAAACGGTAGGTTGCGCTTTTCTATTAGCCAAAACACAACAAGAAGGCAACATAGGTGATTGGCAAACCGCACCCACTGAGCATGGTACCAAGTACACCACATATAGTGCATTTGATGAGCCCAAAAAGCTCGTTGCCAAAATAGCATCAGCGTCAATGGGCATCAGCGTGCCTGAGCCCGTACAAGTCAAGCCGATTGGTTCAGGTATCATCCGAGAAGCCTTTATTCCTGTGACACCTTCTGTTCAACTCGGCGAGCGACTCGGTTTACCGACCGAGGGATATTATTACCACTTCAACCAAAAGCGCCTTGTTCAAGAATATAAGCTGTTAGGCAATGGCAAGTGGCAGTTTTATGCCACGCGTTCTACCCATGAAAAACTCAATCATGACCAAGGCCTTAACAAGCACCAGAGTGCTATTTTGGTTTACTGGAAGTTAGGAGGTAAAGACGTCGAGGACCAACACCTCGTCTATCTTAAAGAAGCGATTACCCGTGACGAGCTCGATAATTTAGATGATGAATGGCTAGCAGAAAACGGCGTAAAGCTATCTATCAGCGATTTACTCGCCGCCCCTAAGCAAGCCGTTGCGAATCGAGACGACTCACCGGCAGATACGAATAGCGATAAAACTCGGGACTCAGCGCAACCATTAACCCATACCGTTAAGTTTGATCCGACTACACGCCAACGTGAATCATGGCCTACTATTGCCGCACAATATGGCCTGTCCGCTAAGCAGCTGTTAGAGTTGAATCCGCAGTATGACGCTGAACCAATGGCATTGGCGGTAGGTGATTTGCTAACTGTGAAGGGTTCGCAACCACAAAACATTGAAAAGAAATCTATTTATGAGCTACCACCGGAGAGCCCTAAGCCATTTAATCACCCTCTGAACACTTACTATGACTATACAGAGCGCTGTTTAGTTGATACTTCAACAGTTGCTATTAATCATAAAAGATTAGTCCAAAAAGAGGTGACCGTTGTTAATATCAAAAAGGTGTCTGATGTTGCAACTGAATTTGAGCTTGGCTTCACTCAAGTAGAAAAAACGCAGCCTCTCGACGACTATTGGCAAAACCTTTTTTCCTCAGATACAAGTGACGACACCCAAAAGCTTTTGACGAAATACAATACACATTTGAACAATCCTGTCCGTCAAGGGGAAATTGTAGTTGTACTAACCAAAGAGCCATCCACTGAAGCACAGAGAAGTAAGCTGTCGGCTCTTATTGAAGAAGCAACAGCAGCAAGTACAGAGTTAGCAAAATTAACTGAAGAGCAAGTTTCCACCGTTAATCGTCACTTTGAATTGCTAGATTTTTACGCTGACGAAGCCATGAAAAAAGTAGGCAAAGATGGCTTACCAAGTAATTTATATGCTTATGCTTCCATGGGAGTTGGTGCTGTAGCTGTAGGAGTTGAGCAACATTTGAAAAATATCAATAACATACTTTTGGAAATTAACCATCTATACGTCTCTCAGGTGGCGATGGCGAGCCGTGTTGGTGGTATTAACTATGGTTCTTTTGTCGCTGAGCGAGCCTCACTATTTCAAAAACTAGATGGAAGCTTTGCTGCATTATCTCGACGTAGCGTTAAAATCCCTGTCTATACACAAATTAAGCGCAATCTCAAACTATCCACGCGCTCTGTCGTTCATCATGCCGATGAAATTATCGCAAAAGGCTTCGTACCTAATTTAGGTAAACGTATAGCAAATGTCGCAATCGGTATTGGAGCTTCCCGTGGCGTCGGCTATGTCGGGCTGTTGCTTGGCGGCGCAAGTGGCGTGAAGAATATTTATGACGCCTGCTCCGTCGATGGATCAGGGGAATGTGGCAAAGTCACTACTCGTGAAGTAGCCGGGTTTGTAGGTAGTGTCGGTGGAGGAACTGTTGGTGGCAGTATAGCAGGTGCAGGCACTATGTTGGTACTGGGTATTGTTGGAGTAACGTCTGCACCTATATTAGCAATTGCATCTATCGGTGCTTTTGTTGTAGGTGGCTCTGTGGGTGGAATCGCTGGTGCGACTTTAGGCAAGGCTATCGGTGATGGAGTATATTTCTTATATGAGAAAACTATTGAGCTTTCTGAGTATATTGAAGGGGATATAACATGAGTTGGTATGAGATAATTACGATTGTTATAGGAATGGCTTTCGGTGGTTATTTGGTTTTGTGGTCTATCCCTGGAGTAATTATGAGTGCGATGGTTTCATTGGGTAGTATTGAAAGAATTTTATTTATTGACAAGCAATTGGCAAAGAATTTAAGTAAGTATTATGATGATAGAGGGTATATGCGTTGGAAATATCAAATGTCATATTCAATTGGCACTCGACTTTTTGGGTACTGGCTTCTTTACCCATTTATAAAGCATAGAGCAACCACCACCTCGAAGAAGTTCAAATTGTTCATGTGGGTTAATTGTATTGGTGTCTGGAGTTTTTTTATCTCACCATGCTTTTCTTTATTAGTAAAATGGCTAGGAGTTATTAGTTAACTCTTAGAGCAATGAAAGGCCATTTATACAATTCACTTTAGACTAGATAATAAACATTAAAGCATCTAATTGATGTTCCATAGAAGATTGGCTTTGATTAACATTTTTGAGGACGCTTATACTATTATTACAGGCATATTTGCTGCATATGTGATCATATGGTCTGTTCCTGCAGTAATTATGAGCGCAATGGTCTCGCTAGGAAGCATTGAAAGAATTGTTTTCATCGATAAGCAGTTAGCCAAGAATCTAGATAAATACTATGATGAAAAAGGCTATATGAGATGGAACTATCAAATGTCCTGTTCTATTGGGACTAGATTATTTGGCTACTGGCTAGCCTACCCGTTCATAAGACATCGAGTGACAACTAAATCTAAAAAGTTTAGGTTGTTTATGTGGGTCAACTGCATCGGAATCTGGGGATGGTTTCTTGTTCCTAGCCTATCTCTTATAGAAAAAGCTATGATGTAATAAAGCTAGGATAAACACACACCACCCCGTTGTATATGGGGCGGTATGTTTCTATCTGGGAAAGCGAGCAGTGCGACTTTGTGCGTTACTCGTAGAGGTATCTTTCTTCGGTTTTGTCGGATGAGTAAGCGACCAATTCCCACTCAAAACCGGCTTTGTCATAGAAATACATCCGCTTGCGGTGGGTTTCGTGCGCCATAGAACCATTGGGCTGATACCCTTTTTCAAGTAAGCGTTCGCGGATGGTATCGATGTCATCAATGATCAGCCAATATGGTTCACGCCTTGAGATTTATAGGTGCTACGTGGCTGTATGCTGGGCTCTGAGCTTGGGTTGGGCTCTTGCAGTGCAAAGTAGCAGTGTTCATTGCCCACATGCACCCAACGATATCCTTTTGGAGACTGGAGTAGTCTGGGGAAACACTTAAATCATGCTGCGGTATAGGTATAGATCCAGTCGTCGTAACAAACACCGCCAATAGCAAACGCATCAGGATCAATACGGCTGAGTTGAAACCCTACCTTTTCTAGCACACGCGCCGAAGCAAGGTTACCAGCGGTCACTGTCGCATTGATGATTCGCGCATCACCATGATGGATGGCAAAATCGGTGACAGCCTGCAAAGACTCAGTCCCATAGCCACGCCCGTGATAAGGCGGCAACAGTAAATAGCCGACTTCCGCGACATCCTGCTCAAGCAAAAAGCCGGTGACGCCGATTGGCGTTTGTGTCTCCGTCTCTACGATTACCAAACACAGCCAGTGCTTAGCGTCAGGAGACCAGGGTGTGAGCCGTTGCTCAAATCGGGTTTCAATCTCACCCAGTGGCATAGGATCAAAACATTGCGCAATCACGGCATTGTCGGTGTGTAGGCGGTGGAACAACGGCCAGTCCGCTTTGATCATTGGCCGCATGCCCAGGCGCGGAGTTATTAATGGAAACATGCCCTTTTCCAATGTCGTATTTGTCATGATGCCTCACTCGGGGTACTGGCGACGTTGACTTTCGGGGCGGCAAAACCGCGGAAGATATTATGAACGGAGAGCAGCGCAAAGACGCCAACCACCACACCAAGGTGCCATGCTTCGCTAACCCCCAAGCTCAATAGCGCCATACTCATCAACGCAGAAATGATCATCTGTCCACCACCGGAAAGCGCAGCGACGGTGCCGGCTTGGTTAGAGTAAGGCTGCATCACCTGCGACTGGGAGCACGGCAGCGCAATCCCGTTGCCAAACACCATAAAAAACTGCCCTATCATCAGCAGCAAGGGATCCATGGGGGTAAACCATAGCCATATCGCTGAGATGAGCTGCATCACCGGTGCCATTAGCAGCATACGCTTAGTACCCAAACGCGGCCGAATGCGCGACACCAGCGTGCTGCCCAGCAATAAGCCACATGTCGGAATAAGCGCCCACAGCGCATATTGATCCGAGGTCATCCCGATGCGCTCTTGCATCAAAAATGGCATCAGTGACACCGTGGTGATCACCAAGGTGAAGTTCAACCAGCTGATACTGGCGAAATAAAGAAAGTATGGCGTTTTTAACAGTGCGCCATAACGACCAAGGATCACTTTTATCTTAGGCAATGGCGATCGCGTATGCATACTCTCTTTAAATAAGAAAAAGAGCACGCACCACACCAAGCTGGTATAAACCATCAATAAAATAAAGATCGCCAACCAGCCTAAGTTATGGTTAACAAAGCCACCAATCACAGGAGCCACAATGGGCGTAAATGAGGCGACCATGATCAGGTATGACATGGCTTGAGGAAGCTGATCCCCCGAATACGAGTCACGGGTAAAGGCTCGCGAGAGGACGGCACAACACCCCGTGCCCATCCCCTGAATACAACGGCCAATCACCAACCCGGTAAAACTGGCGCTAAAGCTCACCATCACGGTTAACCCAACCAGTGAAAGCAAGACACCGGCTAATAGCACGCGGCGGCGTCCGAGTGCATCCGAAATGGGGCCATAGATAAATTGTGACGGGCCAAACCCGAGCAGGTAAGCGGAAATAAGCAGTTGGACATCGTCCATGCTGAGATTGAAGTCACGAGCGATCCAAGGTAATGATGGAAAAACCAATCCCATGCTGAATTGCCCGATACTGACCGTTAAGCATGCCAGCAATACGGGCGACCAATTAAATGGACGAGTAGCCGATTGCATCTCAATTCCTATGCGTTCTGTGTGTTAGGCGAGCGAAGAAACTGTGACTCTAGCGAATGCTAAAACCACAAGCTGAGAGGCATGTTAACGCAATAACTCCCTGAATGGTAAACAATGATTGAGAATGTATATCAATGGCCAGCTATCGCTGGCCGGTTTAAAAAACTAGAAAGCTGGTTCGATCGTGCCATCAAAGGTTTTTTGTAGAAACGCACGTGTTGCCTCTGATTGAAATAGCGCCAACAAACGCTGATAGGTCGGATTATCTTTATCCTCTGCCCGCGCTGCCACAACCATCACCGCGAGCGGTGCGTCTTTCGATTCTAAGAAAATACCTTGATCACTTGGATTAAGCCCTGATGACATCACATAGTTCATGGTAATTGCAGCAGCATCGACATCTTGTAGGCTGCGAGGCAATTGTGCCGCTTCTACTTCGACAAAATCGAGCTGCTTGGGATTAGCGGTAACATCTTGTAGCGTCGCTTGAAAGCCAACGTTATCGGCCAAGGTGATCAGCCTGCGTCTTGCAGTAATAGCAAAGCGCGCCCGGCGTTGGTCGGATCGTTAGGGATCGCAACTTGTGCGCCTTGGGGTAAATCGTCCACGCGCTGTACTTTGTCTGAGTAAATCCCCATCCGCATAAGGATGGAACGCCCAATCGAGACCAATTCACTATCATGGTTTTGATTAAAGTTATCGAGAAACGGCTGATGTTGGTAACTATTTAAATCAAGACTGCCATCTGCCAGACCGGCATTCGGAGAGATGTAATCCGAAAATTCCACCACTTCGACATGAATTCCTTCTGTTTTAGCCTGTTTCGCAACCGCCTCTACGACTTGCGCATGGGGACCGACAGTCGCACCAATCTTTATCATTTCTGGCTGATCTGAACAGCCGCTGATAACCAACGCCAGTAACACTGACGCAATCCAAAATCCTGGTCGCTTTAACGTCATTCTGATTCCCTTAGAAAAATAGATGTTTAGACGTCCAGAATGCCACAACTTATGATGATGTCAACCTGATTGTGGTAATGCGGACTCTGTCTTGATCGTATCCTACCCTGGTCGCGTAGTGGCAGGCATGTTGAATCAATAAGGAGGCGTAGATATGACAAAGTTGTTTCCTCTACCCTTGTTCTTACTACCTGGGGGTAGAGCTAAGCTACGCATTTTTGAACCTCGCTATTTGCGCTTGGTCCGTGAATGCTCGGCGAATCAACAGGGATTCGTGCTGGCAATGATGCAAGGCAAGCGCTTATATCGTTATGGCACACTGGTGGACATTGTCGATTTTGAAACACTACCCGATGGTTTATTAGGCATTACCATTGCAGGTCGTCAACGGGTAAAAATTCAATCGACAGAGCAAGAAGCCGACAAGCTCTGGGTAGGCGAGATACAGGCACTGAATGACTGGCCACATGACGAGTTTATTGACCAAGAAGAAAATGAAGAAAAAATGCGTATTGCCGCAGGACTTAAAAATGTCTTCGCTGCCCACCCGGATCATGCTGAGCAGTATGAGGCGCCGTATTTCGAAGACTTAACCTGGAGTTGCCAACGCTGGTTAGAAATTTTGCCGCTTTCTAACGCGCAAAAACAATGGTTTATCGCGCAAGAATCGGCAGAAGAGGCGAAGCAATTTATCAGTCAGCTGCTCGAGCAAGAAGTCGAGTGATCCAATTGTTTTAAGCCTCGTATTGGAAGCGAGATGGACGGCTACGACAGATAGGACTCAACTATGACTGCGCCACAAACCATGTATACTGAGACCACCATTTCCAGACGGGACACGCGTGCCAACATGACTGACGTGACGAAGGAAGAGTTGTCTGAATTATTAGCAAAAGTTGCAGAAGACCGCGACCGCATAGCGTTCGAACGTTTGTTCCGATTTTTTGGCCCTAAGATACGCGCTTATGGTTCAAAACATTTAAGAGCTGACGGCCAAGCAATGGAATTAGTACAAGAAACCATGCTAGTGGTATGGCGCAAAGCCCACTTGTACAATTCTGACAAAGGCGCGGCGACGACATGGGTATTCACTATCATGCGTAACTTAAGCTTCGATATGCTCCGCAAGGTGCAATCGAATCGCGAAGACAATTTTAGCGATGATATCTGGCCCATTCTCGAGTCAGGGCAACAGGACAACGAAACAGATTCCGGTGCTCAGTACATGATGGACCAAGAGCTTCTCAGTTTTATTGACGAGTTACCCGCGGTCCAGCAGCAGGTGGTTAGAGGGGTTTATCTCAAGCAATTGACTCATCAAGAGTTGTCAGAACAATTAAATGTGCCATTGGGCACCGTCAAGTCCCGATTGCGTTTAGGTCTAGAAAAGCTTCGCAATCACCTGGAGGTAAAACAATGATTAAGTATCACCCATCGACCGATTTACTGGATGCTTTTGCTGCTGGCAAATTGCCGACTTCGATGGCGATTGCGTTGTCTGCTCATGTTGAACTTTGCCAGGAGTGCCAAGCTTACGTGGCTACTGCAGAAGAAAGGCTTGCATCAGTGGCGTTTGCTCAAGAAACAGTCGGCGACGAAGCGTTAATGGTGAATGAATGGGATCACAACGCTGAAGATGAAATGCTATCCGCCATTTTTGAACAAGCGGCTGCCAACGATACCGATGCGTTGACGCAATCTGGGGCGGAACAACCTGAAGCGCGCGCAACACAAATCACTGTCGGTGAAAAAACATATGCCTTACCTCGAGCACTGCAACGATTCGGCGATTCAAATTGGGCATCCTTTGGTAAAGTTCAACGTGCGCGACTTAATCTTGACGAAGGGGCAACGCGAGCCAGTTTTCTTCATATCGATGAAGGCGGTTCAGTGCCTGCGCATACTCACAAGGGCTATGAGTTAACCCTTTTGTTGGACGGTACCTTTGAAGATGAAAGTGGTCAGTATGTGCCAGGTGACTTTATTTTACTCGATAGCCGTCACCATCATACGCCGTATACAAAAGAAGGTTGCCTTTGCTATACCATTGCAGATGCTCCTCTCTACTTCACAAAAGGCGTGAGTAAGTTGCTCAATACCGTGGGACATGCGATTTACTAAAAATTTCTGTGCTAGTTGTTATCCTTTGGCGACCGCTATGGTCGCCTTTTTTTATGCTAGATGGCCGCCTAAATCCACGTATTTGCTCGGCTAGACCTAGAATTATCACCACTTATTCTGCAGTGATAACAGAATAATTACACTAAATAAACCTCTCATTAATCATAACTCGCCACTTCAGTCCTACCTAACTAGTTCAAAGTAACAATTTTCCCTTTACATAGGGTGAATTTAACTGGTTTAATTCGTCACTTCTAACGATTCATTAACAGCCATTGATAATAAACACAGTGAAGTGAGAGTCACATGAGTCAAACACAACTCGCCAGTGTCAGTCGAGGTAACTCGCTGGTACTTCAAATACTCATCGGTATTCTTGCCGGTGGTGTTTTAGCCTATCTATCCCCCGAGCTTGCTGGCACAGCCGGATTGCTCGGACAACTTTTTGTCAGCGCATTGAAGGCCGTCGCACCCATTTTGGTTTTCGTTTTAGTGGCAGCGTCCATTGCTAACCAGAAACAAGGCCAACGGGCCAACATGCGCCCCATTATTGGGCTTTATCTTATCGGCACCCTTGCGGCTTCATTGACCGCGGTGACCATGAGTTTTTTGTTCCCGACTACCCTCGAGTTTGCTGCGACGGATGCTAGCATTACGCCGCCAGAGGGTATTAGCCAGGTATTAAGTACGCTACTTTTCAATATCGTTGACAACCCTGTTAACGCGTTGATGAGTGGTAACTATATTGGTATTTTGGCTTGGGCGATTGGCTTAGGTATTGCTCTTCATCATGCGTCGAACGAAACCAAACGTGTCTTCTCGGATGTATCCGAGGGGGTATCGATGATCGTCCGCTTTGTGATCCGGTTTGCGCCTTTGGGTATTTTTGGCTTAGTAGCAAGCACGTTAGCGAAAAGTGGCTTTGATGCTTTGATGGGGTATTTACACCTTTTGGGGGTGCTACTCGGCAGTATGGCAACCATCGCCTTGGTGGTAAATCCGCTGATTGTGTATATCAAAACGCGTCAAAACCCCTATCCCCTTGTTTTTCGCTGCCTGCGTGAGAGCGGTCTCACCGCTTTCTTCACCCGTAGCTCTGCAGCCAACATTCCAGTGAATATGCAGCTATGCCGCCGCCTTGATTTGGATGAAGATACTTATTCTGTCTCTATCCCACTCGGTGCCACCATCAATATGGGAGGCGCGGCGATCACCATTACCGTATTAACCCTGGCTGCTGTTCATACACTCGGTATCCAAGTGGATATCGCCACGGCTGTGCTGTTGAGTGTGGTGGCCGCGGTATCCGCGTGCGGCGCGTCGGGGGTTGCTGGCGGCTCCCTATTGTTGATCCCACTCGCGTGTAATTTGTTTGGTATTCCACAAGAGATTGCCATGCAAGTGGTTGGGATTGGCTTTACTATCGGTGTTTTACAAGACTCTGCCGAAACGGGCCTGAATAGCTCAACCGACGTAGTATTTACCGCGGCGGCATGCTTGGGTGAAGAGCGTAAAAACAGCTAACCAACGCCCTTAGCCAAGATCAAAAAAAGCAGGTGCACAACACCTGCTTTTTATCATCTTTTAACTGTGAACCAAGATAACGATTAACCCTCCAGCACTTTCATCAGCAAATTACCATCGTACATCGCCTGCTTTACCATCGCCGCTCCAGGCATCGTCGCTTGGGTATAGAAATAGCTTTCTTCCAAGACTAGGTACTTGCTATACAGCGGAATCGTCTGCGTTTTTAAACATTCCATGATCGCAGGATACAACACCGATTTAGCGCGATTGAATTCGCCACCAAATAATATTTTTTCTGGGTTAAATAAATTCACCACAATCGCTATGGCGGTTCCAAGTGATGCCCAAGCTCGGTGATCACTTGGTGGGCCAAACCATCGCCTGACACCGCTGCATCGCATATAGCCTCTATCGTGAGGGGTTGGTCGTGCAAGCAACTCGGATGCCTTCATTGAGCAATGTCTCCACCTGCTCATAGATCGCGGACAGGCTTGCGACCGTTTCCAAACAGCCATAATTACCGCAAAAACACCGCTTACCAAAGGGCTTAATTTGAATATGACCTAACTCGCCAACGTTACCGATCCGCCCTTGAAGCACTTTGCCCTCGAGCACAATACCGGCCCCAACGCCGCTGTGAACCGCGACCAGAACGGCGCTGTCTGCTTCTTTCGCGTTACCAAACAACTTTTCCGCTAGTGCCCAAGAACGGGTGTCGTTCCCCACAAATACCGGTAAACCGGTCTCACGATGTAATACAGGCCCTAGAGGCATATGGTCGACCTCGAAGTGCGGCATTTGAATCACGGTGCCTTGGGCACTATTTACCAAGCCCGGTAGCGAAATCGCAATACTGGTGACACGATCCACCGTTTGTTGGTGACGAGAGAAAAACGCATTGACATGATCGACCACGGTGGTGAGTAATGCACTTTGCGCCACCACCGTTAATTCATGCCGTTCTTGAATCAAGATTTCACTGCTTAGCGAATGCAGCGCCAGAGTGAGATAACCTCTTCCTAGACGCATGGACAAAAATTGCCAGCCTTCGTTATCCAGCATCAGCCCTACAGCTGGACGCCCGCGCATGCTCGTTTCTTGGATCGGCGCCTCTTTTACAAGGTGAGCGTCCATCAGTTCGCGCACAATTTTGGTGATACTGGCAGGCGCCAGTTGGCTGCGTTTCGAGAGTTCGATCCGCGAAATAGGCTCAAAACGGTCGATTAAGTTATAAATCGTGCCCGCATTTTTGCGCTTAATATGATCGATATGTCCCGGCTGCCCAATAATCATGCCCTTTCCTATTACTACGTGGCTGTGGCGATAAACCCTGACACCGCCTATTTAGGTGAATTTTTTTACTTCGCGAACTAATTGTGAAGCAATTGGCCGCTAGCACGTGACATTTGTCACTTTGTATCTTTGAAATCGCGTACAAACTCACAAAACCTGTCTAAACAGTAACGCTGTTCATCCTCTAATCGCGGGCTAAAAAACAAGATCTCAAACTTATTCGTTGGCATAATGCGGAGCTCATATTCTATCGCTATTAATCACCATGTACCGAGTCAACGAGATATTTGAAACGATCCAGGGCGAAGGCACCTTCACAGGGGTTCCGTCGGTTTTTGTCCGCTTGCAAGGATGTCCAGTAGGATGTGCCTGGTGCGATACTAAGCAAACCTGGGAAACGGATGATAAGGATCAGCAAGATAAGATCTTTATTATTGATAAGTCAGAGGATTCACCGACTTGGTGCTGGCTAGGAGCCGAAGATATCGTCACTGAAATCACGCAACGCTATCACACTAAGCATATCGTGATTACCGGGGGCGAACCCTGTCTTTATGATTTGGTACCTTTAACGGAAGCCTTGGAAGAGGCTGGATGCCAATGCCAAATTGAAACCAGTGGCACCTATACGGTCTATGCGAGCCAAGCCACCTGGGTAACGGTGTCGCCCAAAATCAATATGCGCGGTAAATTGCCCGTTCTCGCCAGTGCGATGGCGCGAGCCAATGAGATAAAACATCCGGTGGGGACAGAAAAGGACATTACACAACTAGAGATTCTGCTTGAGACCTGCCCAGCCTCTCCTGGTGCAACCATTGCGCTGCAGCCGGTAAGCCAAAAGCCACGTGCAACCAAACTTTGCATCGACACCTGCATTGCGCGCGGCTGGCGTTTATCCGTGCAAACACACAAGTATTTGAATATCGCCTAAGTGACGATGACGGTGACAAGATAAATCGCGCCGTCATGGAGCAAAGCACACGTCGAAAAAGCGACAAAAAACGCCGAGTACTAAAGTAACCTCATAAAGTTAGGCACTGCTACTCGGCGTTTTTTATTTCTCTCGACTGCTTCTTATTTACCTCGAGTATTGTTACTCACGTCGAGTTTCGTTACTCACCTCGATAAGTGCAACCTGCGGTACAAGTTTCTTTCACCATGACCTGGCTTAACAGAGGCAGATTCGGTTTTACCTGTTGCCAAATCCAGTGTGCTAGCACTTCACTGGTTGGATTTTCTAGCCCTTCAATGTCATTGAGATAGTAGTGATCCAGGCGCTGATAAATCGGTTTGAAAGCCGCTTTTATTTCGGCAAAGTCGATCACCCACCCCGTATACGGATCAACGTCGCCTTCTACATACAAACGCACCGTAAATGAATGCCCATGTAAACGCCCACATTTATGGCCTTCTGGCACATTCGGTAAATGGTGTGCCGCCTCAAAGGTAAATTCTTTAAACAACTCAGTGGTCATTTTACTTCATTCCAACAACAACAAGAGGCCGCATGCTACTTAAATTCGCTGGCCGACTCAAACGCATTCATCTGACCACACCCGTTAGTCTGTGCGGCCAGAATGCCTCGCAATACGGGATTCCGTCTCATTATTAGGACGATTTACGTCGATGAAATCACACATTTTATATGAGGATACCGCCACAAGTGCGCTCTCGGTTTAACATAGTCGCTACAGGCTAGAACTGATAACTCTATAAATTAATAACAAATGGTTGACTCATGCGTATGACCCTTGCGAGCAAAATTCTTCTTGCTCTTTTTTTTGTTTTCGCTCTTGTGCTCGCCACCTCGCTGGCCTATCAGTCGCATCAACAAAAAGCCTTGATGACATCGATTGTCAGCGAGCAAACCTTAGATAAAGCGTCCAACTACTTTGATAGCCTTAATATGCTGATGCTCACCGGCACCATCAGCCAGCGTAATACGTTGCGAGAGAAAATGCTGTCACACAAAGGCATCGACGACGCTCGCGTGATCCGTGGAGAGGCAATTACCCGCTTTTTTGGCCCAGGAAACCCTGAGCAATCTGCCCAGGATGCCATTGACCAACGTGCCCTCAAAGGTGAAACCATTGTCGAAACCTTTGATGCTGATGCGGGAAAAGGATTGGTGGTCGCCCTGCCGATGAAAGCGAGCAGCGATTATCGCGGCACCAATTGTCTGCAATGCCACGTAGCAGAGGAAAGCACCGTACTCGGTGTTATCCGGCTCGAGTATGATCTTGAGCCTTTGTATAGCACCATCGATAGAGAAATGTTAATTACCGCTGGGATAATGGGCAGCATCGCTGTGATTGGATTTTTAATCTCACTCACTGTGATTCGCCGCTGGGTGGTCTCCCCGCTTAAGCGTGTCTCTGCCTTTATGAAACGCACCAGCCATGACAAAAATCTTTCCGAGCGCCTCAACAATACCCGTGACGACGAGATTGGTGAACTGTGCAATAGTTGCGACCAGTTGCTTGATAACTTTTCTGCCAGCTTGCAACAAGTTCAGCGCACCTCAGAAACCCTGTCTGCTGAGGCCATGAACCTGATCCGTGTCTCAAGCCATACCGATCAATTAGCTGATAGCCAACGTCACGAAACCAATGACATGTCTTCAGCCATCGATGATGTGCAACAGCATCAACACGACATTCAAAATCGTACTCAAGAAGCGGCGCAATTGAGTGAATCTGCCGCAGGCAGTGCCAATCAGGGCAGTGATCTGGCGAATGTCGCGGCCAATGATATTCGTAAGTTGGTGGCTGATATTGGCCAAGTACGCACACAAATATTGGATGTTAACCAACAAAGCCAGCAAGTAACGACGATCCTCAGCGTGATCCGGGAAATTGCCGAGCAAACGAACTTATTGGCGTTGAATGCCGCCATTGAAGCCGCTCGAGCCGGAGAGCAAGGCCGAGGATTTGCGGTGGTTGCCGACGAAGTACGCAACCTTGCCAGTCGTAGCCATGATGCCACTGGTGAAATCCAAACCATCATTGAAAACTTGTGTGCAGGCAGTGAAGCCTCTGCGCAAGCAGTTGAAGCGACCAGTGAAAGTGCTAATCAACGTGCAGAAACCGTGATGGAACTTTCTACCGCTTTGGGTAATATCGCCGACCAAGTTAGAACGGTCAACGACAACGCCAATGACATCAGCAAACAAAGTGATCACCAGGCGCAAATGACCGATGCCTTGCTCGCTCAAGTGGGTCGTATTCAAAGTCACGCCAACGATACCGCAACCAATGCTAATGAGGTGAAAGCGATTAGTGCAAATCTCGAGCAGCTGGTTGAACAACTTGAAGGGTTAATTGGCCAATTTCAGCTCTCAGACACGCTCAAACCTTGAAGCTATACAGGATACAGGTAAACTTGCTAGTCTAACTTGCAAAATCACTGATGCGGTCACACCCCGTTGGCCGCATTACCTAAACGGAGATAGAAGCGAATTATGACATACGCGCCTGTAGTAGACGTCCTGCGCGGCAAGGCGGCAGTCGACACTGAAGTGACTGTGCGTGGATGGGTCCGGTCACGCCGAGATTCCAAAGCCGGTATTTCTTTTCTTGCCATTTATGATGGTTCTTGTTTTGACCCTATTCAGGCCGTAGTCCCTAATGAGCTGGATAATTATCAGCAAGACGTTCTGCGCCTGACCGCAGGCTGCTCCGTTGAGGTCACGGGTAAGGTTGTTGAATCGCCCGGAAAAGGTCAAGCCTATGAGCTTCAGGCAACGGCAGTGAAGGTCGTTGGCTGGGTTGACGATCCAGACACGTATCCAATGGCGAAAACGCGCCATTCGATTGAGTACTTGCGTGAAGTGGCGCATCTCCGCCCACGTTCGAACGTAATTGGTGCCGTTGCACGTGTACGTCATACGCTCTCACAAGCCATTCATCGCTTTTTCCATGAGCAAGGCTATTACTGGATGTCTGCACCGCTGATCACAGCGTCGGATTGTGAAGGTGCGGGGGAAATGTTCCGGGTGTCTACCCTAGACATGGCCAATGTGCCAAAAACCGAACAAGGCGAAGTCGATTACGATCAAGACTTTTTTGGCAAAGAAGCGTTCTTGACCGTATCGGGTCAGTTAAATGCCGAAACTTACGCCTGTGCACTCAGTAAAGTGTATACGTTTGGTCCCACCTTCCGTGCAGAAAACTCCAATACTAGCCGTCACTTGGCTGAGTTCTGGATGGTTGAGCCAGAAGTGGCGTTTGCCGATCTTGATGACTCTGCTGAGCTTGCAGAAGCCATGTTAAAATATGTTTTCAAGGCCGTGTTGGATGAGCGCAAAGATGACATGCAATTCTTTGAACAGCGGATCAATAAAGATGTTCTGACTCGTTTGGAGAAATTCGTCAACGCCGACTTTGCGCAAGTGGATTACACCGATGCGGTCACTATTTTGCAAAACAGCGGCCAAACTTTTGAATTCCCCGTTGAGTGGGGCATTGATTTAGCCTCTGAGCATGAGCGTTACCTAGCAGAAGAGCACTTTAATGCACCGGTTGTGGTAAAAAACTACCCGAAAGACATTAAAGCGTTCTATATGCGTATGAACGATGACGGTAAGACCGTTGCTGCGATGGACGTACTCGCACCGGGTATCGGCGAAATCATCGGCGGCTCTCAGCGTGAAGAGCGCCTAGATGTGCTCGACCAACGCCTTGAAGAAATGGGTCTAGAAAAAGAAGATTTCTGGTGGTACCGCGATCTTCGCCGTTATGGCACTGTCCCTCACTCTGGTTTCGGTCTGGGCTTCGAACGTCTGGTTTCATACGTGACGGGAATGAGCAACATTCGTGACGTGATCCCATTCCCTCGCTCACCACGCAATGCCAGTTTCTAAATAGATACACTTATCCAAAGGCTGCAGGTTGCAGCCTTTTATTTGCATTTAGCTTTCATTCATCATAACCATGGACGACACCAATGTTTGAGAAAATCTCTGCGGCACCTGCTGATCCTATCCTAGGGCTAACTGAAGAATTTAAAGCGGATCCACGTGAAGATAAGATTAACCTCGGGGTCGGGGTCTATAAAAACGAGCACGGCGAAACGCCCGTTTTAACCTCAGTAAAAAAGCCGAGGCACTACTACTCGATAAAGAAACCACCAAATCTTATTTGAGCATTCCAGGCACCGCCGAATATGGCCTTGCCGTTCAGCAATTACTTTTTGGTGAGCATGCGGATGTCATTAAAGACAAACGCGCACAAACCGCACATTCTCCCGGCGGCACCGGCGCCCTTCGCTTAGCAGGTGAATTTATTAAACGCCACCTGGGCGATGTCACCATTTGGATCAGTAACCCAACTTGGGCTAACCATAAAGGCGTGTTTACCGCGGCAGGTTTAACTCTCGCAGAATACAGCTATTATGATCCGGCCAAAAATGACAAAGATTTTTCAGCTGATGGTCGCTGATCTCGAGAAAGCGGCAGCGGGCGATGTCGTGCTACTCCACGGCTGCTGTCATAACCCAACCGGTATCGATCCGACCGAGCAAGAATGGCAAACCTTGGCAGATCTCTGCCAACGTAAAGGCTTACTGCCTATGTTTGACTTTGCATATCAAGGCTTTGCCAAAGGCGTAGAAGAAGACGCAGTCGGTCTGCGTATTTTCGCTAACGTCTGCCCAGAGCTGCTGATCGCAAGCTCATTCTCGAAAAACTTTGGCTTATATAACGAACGCGTTGGTGCCTTTACACTGGTCGGGCGTCAAGAGCAAGAAGCGGTCACCGCCTTTAGCCAAGTTAAAAGTATCGCCCGAGTGATTTACTCTAACCCACCTGCCCATGGCGCAGCGGTGGTAACGACGATTCTGAATGACCCAACGCTCAAGGCGGAATGGTTACAAGAATTGGCGACGATGAGAGACCGCATTAAAGCCATGCGCACGGAATTTGTCAAAACACTCAAAGCGCAAGGCGTCTCACGTGATTTTAGCTTTATTGAGCAACAAAACGGTATGTTCTCGTTCTCAGGGCTGAATAAGGATCAAGTGAATGCATTAAAGGCTGATCATGGTGTCTACATTGTCGGTTCCGGTCGGCTTAATGTTGCGGGTATGACGCACACTAATATGGTGCCACTTTGCACTGCGATCGCAAAGGTTTTAGACTAAGCGTCGCTGTCTTAAAAATGAAACAAAGGGCCGCTAGGCCCTTTTTTTGTTGGCGGCATTTATATTTAAACAATTTATTAACAAAACAATTAATAACAAGCCCATAGCCGCTACACTAAAACCAACCAGGTTTTTTATGTACTGTGACCAAAAAGATAAACCCTATGAGTAATAATGAAGTTGTATTTGGTGACGATGAACGCCTCGTCTCGACCACGGATAAGCGCGGCGTCATTACTTATTGTAATCCGGAATTCATTCGTATTGCGGGTTATGAAGACAATGAGCTGACCGGGGCACCCCATAATATTATTCGTCATGCCGATATGCCGAAAGCGGCGTTCGCGGATATGTGGCGTAACCTTAAGGCCAATCAACCGTGGCGGGGAATTGTCAAAAACCGCTGTAAAAATGGTGATTATTATTGGGTCGATGCATATGTCACGCCGATTTATGATCGGGGCCAAGTCATGGGCTATCAGTCCGTACGTGTTAAGCCTGATCCCGCAGTGAAGCATCGCGCGGCACAGGTTTACCAAAAGCTCTGTGCGGCAGAAAAAGCAGGGAAATCGCTTAAACACTTTTCGATTGCAGACCTGCCCACAGGTGTAAAACGGGGTTTAATGGCAATCGGTTTAGCCGCCGCGCCCATTTCCCTGATCTTTGATCGCGTGATTTCCGGATGGGATATTGCCGGCGCCATTGCGATGCCATTGATACTAGGGACGATTTTTCGCGATGAGCTTTTTACCCTGCCTACGCTTAGCCGCCGCTTTCAAACGGACTACGACAGTATTAGTCGCTATATTTATTCGGGCACAGGGCTAAGTTCGGTCGTTGATTATAAGGTTAAGCTACTTAATGCCCGAATTCGCACCATTCTGGGTCGTATGCTCGATGCTTCCCTGTCGTTGAACCAGTTTTCGGACGAATTAAGCGCCTTGTCGAAACGCGTCTCCGATGCGATTAACAAGCAAAGCGATCAGATTTCGTCGATTGCTAGCAATATTGACCATGCCTCGGAATCGGCGAATAAGGTATCTGACAATGCGCAACAAAGCGTTGAACTGCTTCAGTCTGTGCAGCAGCAGAGCCAAGAAACCGAATCCTGGTTACAACAGACCGGGGAACAATTAAAAGCGCTTTCCCAGCAATCTGAACACTCGCTCACGGCAACCCAACAGCTATCGGCTACTGCTGAGCGTGTGACCGAATCGATGAGTGAAATCAGTGGCATTGCTGAACAAACCAATTTGCTCGCGTTAAACGCGGCCATTGAAGCAGCACGAGCCGGTGAGCAGGGTCGCGGGTTCGCCGTTGTCGCCGATGAAGTGCGTGCACTTTCCAGCCGCACTCAAAGTGCAACCGAACAAATTCAAGCGTCAATACAAGAGATGCACAACACGATTGCACATTGGCAAACTCAGATCCATGAAAGCCATGAACAAACACAGCAGTGTGTTGATACCACGTCTAACAGTATTTCAAGCTTACATGCTGTCGCGACGGCCATCGAAGATGTGGTGGGAAGAACGAATGAGACGCATCATTCCGCGCAAGCGCAACTAGAGACATTTACTGACATTAGTCGCGACATACATAGCATTGAGTCCGTTTCTCAGCAGAACCTCAATGAAGTAAACGATGTCTCAGAGGCAAGCAGCCAACTTCGCGATAAAGTACGCCAGTTCCATGACATCGCTAGGCAGTTCGAATAATCGCTGAGCGCTTCAAATACTAGCTAAGCAGCGCGGATAAAAGCCAAGCAGCGCGAATAAAAGCCAAGCAGTGCGAATAAAAAGCCAAGCAGTGCGAATAAAAGCGCCATCTGGCGCTTTTATTATTGGATACCGTGCAAGAACTCAGCGCGTGTCGCTGCATTTTTCTTAAACTGGCCCCCTAACGCCGTTGTAGTCGTTTCACTGTTCGCGTCCATCACCCCGCGTGATTTGACGCAATAGTGTGTCGCTTCGATACGTACCGCAACATTGTCGGTCTCTAGCAGCGTTTGTAACGCGACTAAAATTTGACGAGTCAAGCGCTCCTGGACCTGCGGACGCTGGGCAAAAAATCGTACAATGCGATTAATCTTAGACAAGCCAACCACTTTATTGTCGGGCAGATACGCCACAGTCGCACGACCGTCAATGGTTACAAGGTGATGCTCACAGGTGCTAGTCACAGAAATATCTTTTACCCGAACCATCTCATCACATCCCATTTTATTATCAATCATGGTTACTTTGGGAAACTGTGAGTAATCGAGTCCGGAAAAAATCTCATCGACATACATTTTGGCAATACGCGCTGGTGTTTCTGCCAAACTATCATCGGTAAGATCCAAGTCGATCGACTGCAGAATTTCACGCATGTGAAACTCGATTTTTTCTTTTCGTTCTTCAGAAGACATCTTTGATGCTGTTGTCATTGGGGTTTCGATCCCACGCGCGAGCAGAGCTTCCTGAACTTTTTTTGCAGCATCGCTTAATGCCATGATGGATTCCTTTTTAGGTATGCCTTAAGCCGTTCTTTTACTTACACACTGTCGTCGCTATCAGATCAGTGTTGTCATTAAATAGAAGCATAACGTTAATATGCCAAAAATACACCTCGCGGAGACTGTGGATTTATCCGCTGGCGTCGGATTGCCTAATCTCGGCAGTTCATTTTTGTCAAGCATCGTGAACATCCATTCGATTTACCTTACGCCAGATGCAAACTTGCTTAAGATCACACCCCTTTCTCTATCTCAAACACCATCATATCAATGAAATCAAACTGTCATTTTTGTTTGATATCGTTTGCAGATTGTATCGTATCGTTGACGCATTCGAATCACAGTCGAAAGTTGATATCCAAATCGACCGCAGCACTCTCCTGCTTAGCAATTATGCTGGCAAAAGACACCTCCCTAGTGAGGTTATTTCAATAATAATAAACACGCGATGGTATATCTTGTCCCTCTACCGGGGACTTTTTTTATCTCCCACCAAAAAAGACATTATCTTGACATAAAGCCAATTTTTTATTGGCATATTTATTATTAAGTTAACTACGCTTGAATTAACACCCACCGTTAATGACTAAGGAGTCATTATGAAGAGACACGTATTGATGGCGGTCATGCTTGCTGCTGGCGTCACCGCCTGTAGCAGTAGCAATGATGCGAACAATGCTAAAAACGAGGTCACAACCTCTGGCGTTGCTCAGCAATGGCAACTGACCATGATTGATCAACAGGCTATCAGTGCGGAAGGATCCCCAACGTTAAACGTCAATAAGGATATGGAAGTCAACGGCTATACCGGCTGTAACCGTTACTTTGGTAAGGCGGAACTCGACAACAATCGCTTCAAGATTGATCGTATAGC
>AQOF01000113.1 GCA_000565345.1 Salinivibrio costicola subsp. costicola ATCC 33508 = LMG 11651
GGCAGACTTGGTGCGCTTGCTCGACCAATGAATGCGCGGTGTCTTTATCCAGATCGCCAACAGACACTGCCAGCTTCACTGCAATACCAAAACCACCATCAATGGGGCCAATCGACACTTCTGAGTTAATGTGGGTGTCTTCGGGCAAGGTCACGCCTGCTTTACCCGCCACCAAACGCAGCGCACCAATAAAACACGCCGCATAGCCGGCAGCAAAAAGCTGCTCAGGGTTAGTGCCTTCGCCATCGTTTCCGCCCAAACCTTTAGGCGTGGAAAGCGCCACATCTAAACGTCCGTCATCGGATTTTGCAGACCCTTCGCGGCCTCCGGTAGCGGTGGCTTTTGCTGTATAGGCAACACTTTGTAGCTCTTTCATTTCACTCTCCTGTGTTTCAGTCCGCGTGCGGCTCACTGCTTCGCACTCAGCAGGTGCGATGAAGCCGCTTGCATCTGGTTTATTTATTTTGCATGCAAAACAATAGATCGTATAACCCAGCATTGCAAATACTTTGCGCACAAAATAAAATACTCACTAGACACACGGACAATGACAAGCCATGACCTATCCCCAATTGAAGCTCAATAGCCAAATCTGTCACCGCTTATACAAGGCCTCCAACGGTATTTCGCGCGCCTACCGCACCTGGCTGAGCGAGCTTGATCTCACCTATCCGCAATATGTGGTGATGATGGCGCTGTGGGAAACTGACCGACTCGCGATCGCAAATCTGGTTGAGAAAACCGGCATTGATGGTGGCGCGATGACGCAGATTTTGAAAAAGATGAGCGATAAAGGCTTGCTCACCATCGTGAAAGACGAAGACGATAAGCGAAAGCGGTGGGTAACATTGACGGGCAAAGGCATTGAGCTGCAGGACCAAGCAGCGGAAATTCCTGAAAAGATTCGTTGTAAGTTTCCTAGCATTGATGATCAGCAAGCCCAGCAACTTATTGCGCTGCTGGATAAAATCAATCATGACTTAGGAGAAAGTGACGCATAAACGTCGGCTGAGCAGCACTCAAGGCTAACGTATCGATAAGAAAGCCAAACTATTACTTGGTCGTTGCCCCCTTTACTGACACAATCGGTGCTGTTACCTCTATATTAACGGACAACAATGAAACTTTTAGCTCGCAACCTTGCACGCACCACCACCGAACAAGAACTCCGTCAGCTGTTTTCTGAACACGGCGACGTCACCGACTGCAATCTGGTGCTGGATCAAGAGACTGGCGAATCCAAAGGCTTTGCTTTTGTGACTATGCCTGACGATGCCCAGGCCAACGCTGCAATTGCCGCACTGAACCTGGCCAGCGTTGCAAAGAGCAAAATCCGCGTGAAAATCGCGAACTAAGCAAAAAAAGCCCTTTGCACTTACATTGGCTGTGAGGCGGGAACGATAGCCAACACGATCACCCGTGTTGGCTTTTGTTTATGGTCGAGACTTCTGTCCATGGGCGAATTCTATTCAGCTGATCTTCGAGATCATGTTCAGTAATTTCAGTATCATAGGCGACTTGAGCACGCAGCCAATAACCCTTCGATAATCCAAAAAAACGGCATAAACGCAGGTCTGTATCAGCCGTTATAGCCCGTTTACCAGCAATAATTTGACCAATACGCTGTGCGGGCACTCCGATTTCTTTAGCCAAACGATATTGCGAAATCCCCATGGGAGTCAGGAATTCCTCTTTTAGCAACTCGCCAGGTGTGACAGCTTCTACAGTACGCATGAGCGACCTCTTAGTGATAATCAACGATTTCGACATCTTTGCACTTAAGCGTTCGAATCATAAACTCAATAGTAACGCGGCGCGTTAATAACGTAAAGCGTTATTAAACGATAGCTGATTGACAGCCTACGCCCGACTCGTCACTATCAAGCTTTCGGCATGTAGTGACGCTCGAGCAATCAAAATGGCAAAACCGAATAAAAAAGGCCCCACCAAAACCATCGATATTTTCTGTAAACGCTGTAACGCACAGCTGTTTAAGTACCGAAAAGGTGGTAAAGGCGCTTTGGTAAAGTGCTTTAAAGAAAGGATTGTTGAGGATGCCACCACCACGCCGTGTCACTGCCCTCAGTGCCAACAGCCCTTTGCGCGTGACACCCTGGTGCGAGGCACACCAGCCTACAAATTTATTGGCGGTAAGGTATGGTTCAAATGAAGATAACCCCTTTAGGCGATACGTTAGGGGCGCAAGTCGATAATATCGATTTATCCCAGCTGTCAGACACTGAGTTTGCGGTGCTGTACCAAGCACGCCAATCGAAATATCACGTTCGTTTTCGCTGGCAAAAGCATTCGGTGGCGATCTGGGATAATCGCGCCACCCAACACTACGCAGTAACCGATTATGGTGACGCGCCCAGACGATTGCACCGCGTCACCGTTCAGGGTGACAGTGCTCAGTAACATCTTATGGCGCTCAGACGCGGGTATATTGATACAGATTGTTGCTATGCCCATAAAGCATGATTTGGCATTGTAGCTGAAACCCGAGTTTTTCGAGCAAACGGTTTGAGGGTTGGTTGTCCGGTAAGGTCACTGCTTGAACGGTATTCAGTCCGCTCGCTAATAAGGTTGCCTCAAGCACCGCCTCGGCGGCTTCTGTGGCGTATCCTTGCCCGGTGTAACGCGATAAAAACGCGTAGCCTAAATCTGGATATGCCAACTCATCGCGCTTGAGCACGCCGCACATACCGATGGGCTCACCATCTTCCCGCCGTTCTACCAGATTCAGGCCAAAGCCATGTGCTTGATAGCTCGCAAGCGGCCCGTGACGGAGATACTCGATCGCATCTTGTTCAGTGCGCACCTTTTTATCCGCTATATAGCGTATAAACGACGCATCATTAAGCAGCTCCACAATAAACGGCGCATCGTCGAGTATAAACTGTCGCACATTGAGCCTTTTTGACCGGCATATCAGTGTCATAAACCATTTACCTACTGAAACATCCTATCGCGCCATAATCGCATATTGGCGCGAATAAGTATCTACGCCGGCAACCAACACTGATAAAAATCGGTCTTCGCGTGTTTGGGGTTGGCGCGAACAAATTCCCAGCCGTGCTGGCGATAAAAGGCTAACGCACGATGGTTATCACGGCTTACAGATAGCAACGCTCGGCGGCACCCCGCATTTGTTAAGGTGGTTTCGATATAGCGCTGAAGCAAAGGAGCAAACCCTCGACCACGAAAGGCAGGTGCAAGGTAGATGAGATGCACATAACCAGTCTCAGGCTCTGGCGACGTGCTGCGAAATTCAAGCTGCCCAGCCCATTTTCCATCGACAAAGATATGCCGATAAAACCATTCGGGCTGATTCATGCGTTCGCTTACTCGTTCAAAATAGCCGGCCAGAAAGTCTTCAAACCCCGCATCGGATCCAAAGCTACACACAACAGCATCCCGACGTGCAGCCACGCAATAAGCAAAATCGGTTTCAAGATTGATAGGACGGAAAGTTAGGTGCATGGGGGTATGCGGATTAAACCGCGAAGGCCGTTTCTTTGACACTTACACGCTCTAAAAACCTCGTTAACCAGTCAGCGAGAAGTGGCTGGCTTTCACCCCATTGCAGCTCCGGTAATCGAAAATCGATATAGCTCAGCGCAACGCCAGTAACAATCTGGCCAAGGTTAATGTCGGACTGCATAACGTCAGTATTCACCCTATCCTCCAGCGTCTGAAGGCACCTGATAATGGCATTCTGTCGACGAACTCCGAGTACTGTACTATCGCTCGCTTTCCCAAAGTGCTTCCGATTAATAACCGTCATAAAAGCTGCATCGGTAAGGCCCTGACTAAGCCCCGAGAGAGCAAGGACATCAGTGTAGTTGGGTGCACCAAGCAAGCTGTTCGTCGAAGAAAGCCCGTCCAAGTATGACGCGATGAGAAGGGATTCTGATAAAGTCTCTCCCCTATCCGTTACAAGCACGGGAATTTTTCCGTTCGGATTGGCGGCGAGCAACGCATTGTCATCCGCCCAAGGATCTACCCAGATGAGCTTCACATCATCCAACTGCTTTTCAATCGCGCAGATTCGGACAACTCTTGCATAAGGCGACGTCGTGTTCAAATACAGTTCCATATCAATTTTTCTCCATCTGTGTGGCTTTTCGAACAATAAGATATCGGGTTGATAGCAAGAGGACGCCGCTCGCCAGAATAACGGCACCAATGCTGAATAAAGGTTCATAGGTACCAAGAAAGGCGTAGACAAATGCCAGAGCGTACCCACCTGCTGCTTGAAATGCAGCGAACATGGCGGTGGCCATACCCCATATCTTTTTGTGACCAGCAGGCCCCATAATCTCTGAAAGTCGTCCTGCTGTGAGCGCAACAATGCCGGGGATCATGGCTCCGACGACAAAGGATGAAACGGTAATACTGGCCATCGATACCGATATAACCGGTAATGCCGTCGCGATGGACTTTGCCAGAAACCCTGACAGCAGAGCCCCGTGCCAACCGAGCTTTTTAGCCGCCATCCCGACAATGAAAGGTCCGAAAACAGCACCGACACCCAGAACAGCCCATTGGAAACTCGCGATGGTCTGCCCCATACCGACTTCACGTGCAAGATAATCTACCCAGAAAACCGTATGGGGAACAAAGCCGACTCCGTCCATCGCATACACCGCCATGACGATTCCGATGCTCCATTTCTGTGCAGCGGTTAAGCCTCTGACCCATTACCTGAATGGGGAATAGCTGGTAATGATTTCAAGCCTGCGAGCGCCCTATCGGTGATAAGACCAGCTGCAACAGCAAGTACCCCGAGCCCAACCCAGGCTAAAACAAGCCCTACATTTAACAATAACGGAATCGCGGTGGCCGACAAAAAAGCCCCAATTCCGATACCGGTAAAACCGAGTTTCCGCACCTAATTTAGGAATAAACCGCTTCGTATAACTGGCCCAACAATTTCAGTAATCGTCGTTGATGCTCTCGTACACCGGTTATGAAGCTCTGACCGTCGAGTTCGAGTGTGTCGATCCCTTCAAATTTTAAGAATACCCAACGTGCCGTCGGTTTAGTCGTTGTTTTTGTTCTTCACCATGCTTGGGAA
>AQOF01000114.1 GCA_000565345.1 Salinivibrio costicola subsp. costicola ATCC 33508 = LMG 11651
TCAAACCTGCCCAGACTGCGGAGCTAAGAAGAAAAAAACCTTAACTGATCGCTGGCACTCATGCGATTGTGGCTGTGAGAAGCCCCGAGATGTAGCCAGTGCGCAAGTTAATTTAAACTGGGCGTTAGGTATTCAGGCTGGGAACCAGCCTAAAGAGGCAGCTTAGGCTTTCTTTTTGAAACTCCTTCAAAACGCGCAGCGTTTAGTGGGAGTTGTTCATAGGTGGGATCCTGTTGAACATCGTCTGCCATCAAGGTTTAAATCTTCAAGCTTTAAACCTTCAAGCTATAGCTGGTTTGCTGTGCGTTGGGGGTAACCGTTTTTTGAACTTGGTCCATCAATGCCTGTTGCTGCTGATTGTACGCGTTCGCTTTTGTCTTTTGCGCCTCTTGCTCAGCAACACGATCAATTAAAGCTTGATAGTCGCGTTTATCCTCGCGCTGCTCACTCGATGCGGCAGTCTCTTTTTGCTCTTCCCGCTCTTTACGGATGACTTCAGCGCGTTCTTGCACACTCATCGAGTTATTGAGACCGCCGTTGACCTGATCATCCTGACGGTCACGCTGACGCTGCATATATTGCTGCGACAAAGGTTGCGAGTTGATTGACGTCGGCATAGGTCCTCTCTTAAACACGGTGACATCTTGATTAAATTTTAGCCTATTTCTCCTCAGATTGATATCACAATGTATGCTTAAGACGATTGCCTTTGGCCCAGTTGTTGCACGTTGTTCTTTCAGTGGCGCAACGTCGCGAGAAGAAGCAAAGGCTTAGATGACCAACCGCCCAAGAACCTATTGATCAATACAACAAGGAGAAAAACTATGCTGACCGGTAAACACTGTGTCATTACGGGAGCCGCTCAAGGTATTGGCCGTTCCATCGTCGAGACATTTGTCGAACAGGGAGCACACACCGTTTACGCGCTAGACCGGACTGTAGATAACATGCAAGACTGGCAAAACCATGCCGTAATAAAACCCGTGGCGCTCGATGTCTGCCACAGAGACGCTGTCGCCAGCTGGGTGCAGACGCTACACCAACACAACGCAGTCATCGATGTGCTCGTTAACAACGCAGGGATCACGCGTGATAATTTGCTAACCAAAATGAGCGAAGAGGATTGGGATGCTGTCATTGATGTGAATCTTAAAGGGGTATTTACCATGACACAGGCAATAACACCGCTGATGCTCGCTCAAGAGCATGGCGCGATTGTCAGTTTATCGTCAGTGGTCGGTACCGATGGCAATATTGGCCAAACCAACTATGCCGCATCAAAAGGAGGTGTCATCGCAATGACAAAAACCTGGTCAAAAGAGCTCGCTCGTCATGGCGCACAAATTCGCGCCAACTGTGTCGCACCTGGGTTTATCGAAACGCCTATGACCGCCAACTTACCAGATAAAGTCATCGACATGATGAAAGGGAAGACACCACTCGGGCGAATGGGTACCGCACAAGACATCGCGAATGCGATCAGTTTTCTTGCCAGCGACAACGCGAGCTTTATCACAGGTCAAACACTTAAAGTTGATGGTGGATTAGTCATATAATGACGTGATATTCATCCACAACATTGAGCGTTTTATGACCCCGACACTTCTTATCACTGGCGCGAATCGCGGAATCGGCTTAGCCCTTACCGAGCGGTATCTTGAACATGGCTGGCGTGTTATTGCTTGTTGCCGCTTTCCGGGTTCCGCGCCGCATTTAATGACGCTAAAAAATCACTATGCCTTACTGACAACACAGGCGTTGGACGTGACAGACCACGCCGCAGTGCAACAACTTGCATCAAACCTCAGTGACACGCCCATTCACTTACTGATCAATAATGCCGGTCAATATGGTCCCAAAGGCTATCAGCTAGGAGAAACGGACACAGAGGCGTGGCGAGAGGTGTTAGCGGTCAATACCATTGCGCCACTAGTCATGGCTGAGTCGTTTATCCCACATCTCACGCTTGCCAACAATAGCGGACATACCCCTATTTTCGCCTTCATCTCATCAAAGGTGGGGAGTATGAGCGATAATCAATCAGGAGGGGGTTATATCTACAGAAGCTCCAAAGCCGCTCTAAACGCAGTCGTCAAAAGCTTATCAATTGATTTACGACCAAAAGGGATTCGCACCGTCGCCCTACACCCTGGCTGGGTACAAACCCAAATGGGCGGTCCTAATGCGCTGATTACCCCCAACATCTCGGCGCAAGGGCTCAAGCAAGTTCTCGATACACTCACCGACAGCCAAAGCGGACACTTTTCGATTATCAAGCA
>AQOF01000115.1 GCA_000565345.1 Salinivibrio costicola subsp. costicola ATCC 33508 = LMG 11651
CTTATTCGTATTATCATGCACCATCGCGGGCCGCATTGGGGTATCAGTCAACAGGGCAAATTCACCGCTATCAAGCTTTTCTTTAAATTGTGAAAAGCTCACCCCATCAGGCATTACATTACCAAGGTCTCGCTCATTAAGCGCCTCAATATCGCCCTCTACTTGCCCAAACTCATACGCCATGAGTTCAGTCAGTCTAACTATTTTGTAACCCACCGCATTGTCCACCAATCAAGAACCATGGCGGTGTATTCTACTGAAAAGACTAGATTTTTGGATAGGTTTGTTGTCATCGTTAGGTTAGCACTGGCTGAAGTGTGAAGTGCGTGCAAGAAATAGTTATCGCTCTCCTGAGTATTGAGAAAACGGATCTTAGGGTTTAATCATGTCATTTATCGGTTTAAATCCGATACCACACTGGACTTATATCACCAAAATCAATAGCGCCAATTGAGGCTTCGAACAGACTTCAATATGCTCTATCACTGATAAGGCCAGCAAACGCTGGCCTTTCTCGTACTCGCGTCTCGCTCAATTAGCCTACAACAGGTTCAGCATCGAGCTCACGACGCTTCTCTTCACCAAAACCGCGTAAGCCAACCACATGCACATGCTCACGATCGTTAAAGATCTTACGCACTAATTTATAGGTGGTGCCTTGCTCTGGGCTGATGTTTTCCGGTGCGGCAATCAACAGCTGCATATCCAAACGATGACACAACTCAAACAAGGTCGAGATCGATTTAGCATCCAAACGCGCGGCTTCATCAAGGAACAGCAAACGACATGGGATCACGTCTTTACCGCGTAACCGCCGTGATTCCTCTTCCCAGCTTTGAATTACCATCAGCAAAATGGCTTGGCCGGTACCAATGGCCTCCCCTGTCGACAACGCACCGGATTCCGCTTTCAGCCAGCCGTCAGTACCACGATTCACCTCAATGCCTAATTCGAGGAAATTGCGATAATCTAACAACTCTTCGCCTAAGGTCTGTGGTGAACGCTGCCCCATGTCGATATGCGGATTCAGGCGTTGGAACAACTTCGCCATCGCTTCTGAGAAGGTTAGGTTTGGATTGCCGAACAAGTCTTGGTGTTGATCGGCATGCTCGGCCAAGCCCATCAGTAGCTGCGCATGAGTGTCACGAATCGAGACATTGAGACGCACGCCTTTAACCTGACCAAACCCGACACTTTGCAACCCTTGGTTGAGCATGCGGATCCGGTTTTGTTCACGCTGAATCGTTTTACGAATAATATTAGCGACCGACTCTGAGCTAATCGCTAACCGCTGCTCACGCTGCGTGAGTTCTTCGGTCAGGCGCGCAAGCTCCACTTCCATCTCTTCAATCGCTTCAACTGGATCGTCGGTGCGAATAATGTCGTGGCGGATCCGCTCGCGCAGATGTTGATAAACCGCAACGTAAAACAACACTTTACGCTCAGGCCGACCGATATCTTCTGACGCGCGTAAAGCATCACGCAAAATTTCATTATCGGCCACGGCAAGGCGCAAGGCACCCAACGACTTATCCGACAGTGAGCGCAATTCCTCGGCAGACATATACGCCATTTCTCGGCGGTTCAGTTGCTTTTCAACGCCGTTATCACGCGCAATCCGTAATACACTGCACCAGCCTGCTTTGGCATTGACCACAAACTGACGCAGTTCTTTATACTGCTTGAGCGATTTACGCAGCTCTTTGGTCAGCGACTTGGTTTCCATCTCTAACGAGGTGATCCCGCGTGACAGCTCACTATGTCGCTGTCGCGCTTGGTGCATTTGCTCATACAAGGTATCGCGACGATGCTGCGCGCGCATCAAAGCTTCTTCGTCCGCTTGTACACCTAACTCGGCAAATTCACGTTTAAACTCGTTCAACGTCTCTTGCTTGGACTGATGGGCACTTTTAAGCGACGCGAGCAGCTGCTGATACTGGCTATTTTGCCCCTGTACCTGCTTTAGCGCATCACGCTCACGTTGGCGAACTTGCTCTGCGTCTTTTAGTTTGGCCTTCAGTTGCTCGTTTAACTCACTGCTTTGCGTCAGCATCTCTGCCGCATCTTGATAAGCAAAATGAGGACGGCGCTCAGCTAAGTCGGCGACGGCAAATAACTGTTGCTTAATCGCTTGTAAGGCTTCATCCGCTTCTTGATAGGCTTGCTCCAACTTATCAAACTGCTCAGGATCACTCTCCAATGTGGCCAAGTATCCTTCTAGGGACGCCAACGTCTCTCCATGCTGCTGGATAAACGTTTTGGCCTGTTTCGCTGCGTGCAGGTTGTCATTCGCGGTTTGCAAGCGAACATCAAGTTCGGATTCTGCTAGGGCGTCGGCACAGTAACGCAGCTTATCAAGGCATTGCAGGGCTTGCTGACAACGTGAAACCTCAGCCTCATGCTGCGTCAGCGTCTGTTTACTCTCAGTTATCGCGCGCTGGGTTTGCACGCGTTTTTCACGGCAGCGCGCTATCGCTTGCTCGGGATCGGGAGTAAAGGCAACGGTTAGGTGCTCCGCAATAAATTGGCTAAACGCTTGCGATAAACGCTGCCACTTTTGCACATCAAACGAGGCCTTCGCGTAATCTTCTACCAGTGCATCACGTTGTTCTCTGAGCTGCTCAAGCCGATGCTCACGAGCCGCACGGCCAAATAGCGGGGTCTCTGGGAAGCGTGAATAGCGCATTTGCCGATCATTCAGGTGCACACATACCGCACCGCCCAGCCCTTGAGCATCAAACACGCGATCATCAAATGCGTCCGCATCGCCTTCAATGATGTAAAGATCATCTGGGCACGCGTCAAGCGAAGCCAGCTTCTCCTTTACGCCTTTCAGATCCGGCACCACAATCGCATGACGCGCTGGACCATACAGAGCGCTAAAATACGGGGCATCTTCTAAGGTAATATCGTCGTAAATCTCAGAGAGCAGGGTTCCGCCAAGCGTCTCTGCCAGTCCTTGTAATTGCGAATCTTCACTGCCACCAGGTTGCGCCAGCTGTTCAATCGCCTGCTCTATCTCAGCTTTTTGGCGGGCAAGCTCCTCTTGATGATGGGTCTGCTGACGCACTGACTCATGTGTGGCATGCATGGCGTCCATCACCGCTTGGCTATCCGCCAAGGTTTGCTCGGTCTGGGTTTCGAGTTTGGTCAACGCCTCATTGGCGGCAAACCAACGGGGCGCTTTGTCTTCAAGCTCGCGAATGTCCGCATCAATCGCTGCCTCGGTACGTGATAACTCGCGCAGCCGCTCGGCTTGAGCCTCTTTTTCTTGCTGTAAGGTCTCTCGTTTTTCTTGTTGCAAGGCAACAGCTTGCTCCACGGCATCACTATCAGCCAGGCGCTCCCCGGTTAACGCCTGATAGTCTAACACCAGGTGGCTAGCCTTTTGCTGCTGCTCAACACGTTGGGTTAATTCGCGATGTTCATATTGGCGTTGTGAGAGGCTGTCGGCGAGATAGCGACGGGTGCGCCCCTGCTCTACCCAATACTTGGCTTTTTCTCCTGCCTCGGACCGGGCCACTGACGGGTCAATGCGTTGTAATAAACTTAATCCTTGCGCAAACTGACTGGCCGTTGCCGATGCCAGATCCCGCTTGTGTTTAAGCGACAATACGCGATCCGTTTGCTCTGATTCTTCGGTTTTGAGCCTTTGCAAGCAGGCCCCTGCCTCATCGACGGTTAGGGCGTCATCGTCGGTGAGACGTCTGGCTGTTTCCAGCGCCGTTACAGCTTGCTGATATTGCAAAGATCGCGTTTGCTGAGTATTTAGCGCTTGCTGATAGTCCGCCAGTTGCGTTTTCAGGCTATCGACTTCTTCTTCACTTTGTGCCGCCCGCAACTCGGCCTCGGTGAGCTGCTCCGTGGCTTCTTCCACCACCATGATTTGCTCTTCCAGTCGCTCAGACAATTCAAGCAAGTCTTCTTCATAACGCTGGATTTTTTCTTGCTGACGCATCGCCGATTGCACCAGTTGTAAGTGGTCCGCCGCGCGCTTGATGATCTTGCTCAAGATGATCTTGTCCGGCTTCCAACTCACTTAATTCGGCACGCATGGCCTCAGCGTGCTGCTGTTTTTGCTGCAAGGTTTGCTGCGCGGCGTTTAATTCAGCCCGCAAAGACAAAGCCTGTTCGAGCTTGGTACGACGTTCGTTAGCATGGCGCATGTAATCTGAAGCCACATAATGGGTCGCCTCGGTGATCAGGTGCTTAAACAAATCCCGATCGCGCTGGGTAACTTTAATCGCCTCCAGCGTCATGCGGTTTTCTTTTAGCGCCACTTCCATGTCTTGGAAGGCTTTTTTAACCCCGCCATTTTGTGGCAATAAGTACTCACGAAGTGACTTAGTAATGGCACTGGAAATACCGCCATACAAAGACGCTTCGATCAGACGGTAGAATTTGCCACGATCTTGTTGCGTACGCAGCTTTTTAGGTAACACTCCAAATTCAAACATTTGCGCATGATAGTCAGTGACCGAACTAAACGCTTTAAAATGCGCGGTTTCATACGCACCGGCCGCGTCTTTCACTTCGTTCAACTGACGCACTCGTGCTTGGCCGTTATTTAAGGTTTCCACCAAGACATCAGTAGGTGAGACGGAGGACGGTAACCCTTGCAAGATAAATGGCTTGATATCGACTTTTTTATCTCGACCGGCGACTTGCTGTAGGCGTACGCCAAATAACACGCGCTGTTGACGCGAGTTCACCACGTCTAATGCCGCATAACAGGCGCCTGGTTGCAATTTACCGTGCAAACCTTTGTCCCGAGATGCACTCGAGCTGCCTGCTTCCGTGGTATTGCGAAAGTGCAGTAAGGTTTGATCGGGGATCAATGAAGTAATAAAAGCCGCCATAGTGGTGGATTTACCGGCGCCATTGCCACCCGATAACGTGGTGACCAGTGAATCGATATCAAAGGTCCGCGCAAAAAAGCCGTTCCAGTTCACCATGGTGAGTGATTGATACTTACCGCGCTGGCTCATGCTGTCGGCTCCTCCGTGTGTTGTGTTGCGGACGTCTCAGCTTCCTGATCAAACGCATCATCAAGCAAGCTAGATTGAATATGTTCTTGGCTATGGACCACAGCTTCGCCATCTCGGATTAAGCGTAACTGCGCTTCTTGCGGATCATCGCCCGTGCGTACATCGGCGCCAAAACGGAAAGTGGCTTCACTAACGCGAAACTTATTGCCCTCACCAATCGGCAAGATCATTCCCAAACGACGCAGGCGACGCAGCGAGGTTTTCACCTTATCAAACAGCTTCTCGCGGTCGAGATCGGAGCCTGTGGCACGGTGGGTGACCAGCTTCATCAGTTTTTTCTCGTCGGCCAATGCCATCAGCTCGTCGAACAATTCTTGCGTGGTGAAGATCCCTTCTTGGGCCAAGCGCTCTGGGCTCAAATACAAAAAGCACAGCACTTTGCCGACCAGCATATCAAGCTCCGACAAGACACTGCGGCGGATAAGGCTGGTGGAACGCGGACGCAGATAGAAAAAGCCTTCTGGCGCACGCACTAACTCCGCGTTATAGCGCTGATAAAAAATATTTAACGCTTGCTCAAATTCAATCAGCAAGGCGTGGTTATCTAAATCGTCACTGGCAACATGGCGGCCAGCGCGTAATGCACTATCCAACGCCGGAAATAAAGGGTTAGCAATGGCTTTGGCCAGTTCCTCTGGCATTGGCTGTTCAGTATTTATCGATGACATTCGCTTGTACCTTCGCTCCGAAGTCGTTAATCGCCTGCCAATCAGGCTGGATCGCGTTAAGATCAGATTGGGAATAGCCCATCCGAACCGCTTGATTAATCACTAAGCGCGCGAGATCAAAATGGCGAGCTTGGGGGTGCTCGGCTAAGTAGTCTTTAAGAACACGACCGAGATCGATCGCTTGTCCGGTTTCTCGGTGACGGTTGAGCATCTGTGAAACTTTCTGTGACAAGGTGTCATCAACCACAGCCAATTGCTCAAACGTCACTTCTTCTGGCATATCGCCGGTGACTTCATCATCACGTAACACCAAGGCTTCATCACGGGTGTCGCGCAAACGCTCGGCATCCGCATAGGTCAAAAACCACGGCGCATCCAAATAGTCCGAGACCGATTGACGTAGACGCTGACTAAACGCACGGTTTTTATCCATATCAATCGCGGTTCGAATAAATTTATGCACATGGCGATCGTAACCTATCCATAAATCAATCGCTTGCTGACCCCAGTTCACGATCCGATCCAGTTTCATCTGCAGTCGATAAACCATGGCATCGACAAACTCGAGCTCGTCGCGTTGTCGCACCACTTCCTGGATCTCTAACAGTTGGCTTTGTAATTCATCTCCCGCCGCTTGCAATGTTTCTTGCAGCTCTTGCAACGTATTGGATGTTTCATTTAACAAGTGCTCACAGTTAGCGATAGCGGCTTGCCAGTCTTGGGTAAGCAAGGCGGCAATATCGTCTTTAACTTGCTGTTGCTGCTCATCCATCACCCGCTGGTTAAGATCGATACGGTCAAAGATATCGGCCACCGAGTATTTTAATACCCCATACACATTGTGACGCCAAAAGGCGGCATCGCCATCTTCCTCTGCCGCACCGCGTGCCTTAGCGATTTCATCCGCGACCATTGAAAGCTGTACAGACAACTTTAACGTCGAGTATTCACGGTGGCGCGCATAATAATCCGCAATGCCCAGGGCGAGCGGCGTCAGACGATAAATGCTATCGCCCTCGGTCATTTCACTGGTAAAACGGCTTAATAAGCGCGCTTGTACCATTTCATTGATGGCATTGTTGGCACGAAAAGCGATGTTGCCGACGCTGCCACCTTCGTCATTCATGAACTGTTCACTCACTAGCCGAAAAACATCGACTAATTCATGTTCGCTCAGTTCATCGTCTAAGCGCTCTTGGCTCATCACCGCCATTGCCAGCAAAAATGCCAAGCGCTCGGGCGGCAGCTGAAGTGCAAAGTTATTGTGTTTAACCCAACTGACCAATTCCGGTACGGTCTGAGCGTCGCCTTCCCTATGCTGAGAAGACTGAGCCTGATCACTCATCGGTTGTCCTTGTTTTCATCTTGATGGCTGGAGGCATTATGTTGCCCCCATACATGAATATATCGCCCTAGAGACACAAACGGCTCTTGGCGGCAAAGTTGCTGCTCCAACGCCAGCACCTGCTCAAAGGTAAAATCACCAATATTGGTATCGCGCATGTAGTCATGAAACGTGCGCACCCCGGTTTTACCTTTGAGGCTAATGCCACTGTCTTGCATCCATTGATAGACACTGTCTGGCTGCAACCCTTTGGGCGGTTGCAGTTTAAACCGTTTACGGTGCGGCATTCCCTGTTCAACATGGGTCAAGTTGCCACAGACGAGGTTTTTAAACAGCAATCCGGTTTGGTTATAAAACATCACGGATACGACGCCACCCGGCCGTACATGGCTGAGCAAATCTTTTAGCACTTGCTCAGGAGCGGCGACCCACTCCAATACCGCGTGAAATAAAATCACATCCGGGGGTGACGCCAAATGCTCACCAATGGACTGCACCGAGGAGTGGACCAGCTGATACTGCGCAAGTAAGTCCTGTTGTTCAATCTCCTGACGCGCCAACTCGAGCATTTGTGAAGAAAGATCACACAAAGTGACCCTGTGACCTCGAGCGGCCAGCGGTTGTGAAATCGGTGCAACGCCGCCACCCGCATCCAAAATATGGAGTGGTTGATCCGGCGGAAAGCACTGCAACATCTGCTCGATGTCGTGCCAAATTACCGCTTGACGGATTTCGCCTTTGCCCGATCCATAAATGTTTTTAACAAATTTGTGGGCGATGTCGTCGAAATTTTTATCCTCAGTCACAATGGCATTCGTTATCATTGAGTGGTATGAAGGCTTATTCTGTCACAAGCCTTACGTTAATAAAGGTTTATGGCATTATTTGTGCCTCGTTTGACTATATTTCGGGCGACATTGCATGTTTGAATTAAAAAAACTTATCTCAACCTTGATAATGCCCTTGCCCGCGCTGCTGCTCTTGGGTCTTTTCGGGCTATGCCTGCTTTGGTTCTCTCAGCGTAAAAGGCTGGCATCTTTTGTTATTTTCATCGCGTTTGCTGGGATTTTTCTCACTGCGTTTCAACCGGTCGCCTCTGGGTTACTTCGCCCTCTTGAGCGTCAATACACCGCTTTTCTCCCGACAGAGAAACCGGTGGACTTTGTAATGGTACTTGGAAACAGTCATGTGGTAGATGACGCATTACCACCAACGTCTGAACTCTCGCGTGCAGCGCTCATGCGTCTAACCGAGGGGATCCGAATTCACCGGATGTATCCGACATCCAAACTAATATTATCGGGCTATGACCACGGCTATGAGGTGAGCCACGCCCGCATGTTGGCACGTGTCGCGATGGCGCTGGGTGTCAACAAAAACAGTATCTTGTTACTGGAAACAGCAAAAGATACCTGGGAGGAGGCGTATCAAGCAGCGTCTGGTGGTGGGGAGTCGTAATCTGGTGTTAGTCACATCAGCCGCACATATGGAGCGTGCGGTGTATGAGTTTCAAAGCGCAGGCCTTAATCCCATCCCTGCACCGACCAACTTCATGGCGCAAAAAGAGATCAAACAGCCATGGATTAAATACAGCCCTCGCGCCCAATACTTGGAGCAATTTGAGCGCTATTGGCACGAGCGGCTCGGTCAAGCCTGGCAACGCTTCGTGATTTGATCGCACAGCCGGCATCCAAGTAACAGCGAAGAGACAACGGATAACAAGAAAAGGTAACGGGTAAAAAAGAAAAAAGCCGCGATAACATTCGCGGCTTTTTTATCGTTTATTGCCATGACAAGCGAGGAGATTACGACCTGATGGCTGTTAACGTCACTCGCTTGCACCATTGGCGGCGATATGCGCACGTACCGCCTCGAGATCAGCCTGGGTATCGACCCCATGCGGTGGCGTTTCGGCGGCAACCGCAACATGAATTTTTTCACCATGCCAAAGCACTCTGAGCTGCTCAAGCGACTCAATCTTTTCCAACGGACTTGGCGTCCAATGAATGTAGCGACTAATAAACCCCGCACGGTAGCCATAAATGCCAACATGACGGAGTAAAGCGTCTGGAATATCGGGAGATTCAGCCTCGAAATGAGTGCGATCCCAGGGAATCGTGGCGCGACTGAAATACAACGCAAACCCTTGCTGATCCGTGACGACTTTGACCACGTTGGGGTTGAATACTTGCTCACTGTTATCAATCGCAACGGCTAAGGTCGCCATCGGGCTTGCGGGTACTGATTCAAATTCGCCGCCACTTGCCCAATCACTGCAGACGGAATTAAAGGCTCATCGCCTTGCACGTTGACAATGATGTCATCATCAGCAAAACCGTATTGTGCCACCACTTCCGCCAAGCGTTCAGTCCCTGACTCATGGTCAGCACGTGTTAGGCATACGTCGCCGCCAAAGTCACGTACCGCAGTCTCAATGCGTTTGTCGTCTGTTGCAACAATGACCTTACTAGCCCCTGCGGCTTGCGCGCGCTCATACACATGTTGGATCATCGGTTTGCCCGCGATCTCAGCCAATGGCTTTCCTGGCAGACGGCTTGAACCAAACCGTGCTGGGATCACCACATAAAACGGACTCATCCTTGCACCTCTTCCAAGGATAAATCGCGCGCTTCCGACGCGAGCAGTACCGGAATTCCATCGATAATAGGATAAGCAACCCGATCGAATTTACAAATCAGCTCGTTATTATCTCGGTTATAAAACAATTTGCCCTGGCATGATGGGCAGGCCACGATTTCAAGCAGGCGGTGATCCATAGCGTTCCTTTTTATTTGTTCGCGTTTTTGGTCAAACGTTCGATCTTGGCGAGTAAAGCCTGGGCCGCAGCCTCCGGCAAACTCGCTTCTACCGGCAAATACCACCAGTTATCTTGTGCGATGCCTTGGTATTTTACCGCGTCTTTTTCGGTCATGAGTAAATGTTGCCCCTTCTTTGCCAGCCTGTCCAGTTCCTCAGCGCTGAGGGTTTGGTGATCATTGATCCCTTGGCTGTACAGAGGCGTCACGCCCATTTGTTGCAACGTGGCAAAAAAGCGCGGCGGATGACCAATCCCTGCCACGGCAACCACATCCGGTAACATAGATGCAGGGCAAGCCTGACCGGTTCGAAGGTTCGTGGCTTGCCCGGCCACCAAATGCATAGGCCACTCTTGCCCTTGGGTGGTGCCGCCGTTATTAATCAGCATGTCGACACTGTCGAGGCGATCGACCGATTCACGCAAGGGTCCAAGGGGTAAGTAATGACCATTACCAAAGCGGCGCTGACCATCAATGATCACGATTTCAAGATCACGGTCTAAACGGTAATGCTGCATGCCATCGTCCGTCACCACGATATCGACGCCTTCTTGCAATAAGCGCTTCACTGCTTCACTGCGGTCAGGGTCAACGCACACTGGCACTTGGGTGCGGCGAGCGATTAATACCGGCTCATCACCGGCGGCTCTCGGCGATGTCGTTTGCGTCAACAGTAACGGGTATTGGTCTGATTTACCGCCATATCCACGGGAGACCACGCCTGGACGATAGCCTTGCGCTTTCAGTTGCTCCACTAGCCAGATCACGAAGGGAGTTTTACCGTTTCCCCCCACCATGATATTACCGACAACCACCACAGGAACGGGCGCACGATAACAGGGCGATTTCCCGCGCAAATATTGACGGCGCCGATGACGAGCAATCAAACCAAATAAAGCACTAAACGGCCGTAATAGCGCCGTCCAAAGGGATCCTTGATGGCCAAACCAAAGTTGATCCAGCATACTTAGTCACCAAACTGAATACGATGGAGTTGAGCGTAGGCACCGTTGTGCGCGAGCAATGCTTGATGGCTACCTCGCTCAACAATCTCACCTTCATCTACCACCAAAATTTGATCGACATCTTCAATGGTGGATAGACGGTGAGCAATCACCAGTACGGTGCGATCTTTTTGCAGCTCATCCAAAGCAGCTTGAATCGCGCGCTCTGACTCTGTATCCAGGGCCGAGGTTGCTTCATCCAGGATTAAAACAGGCGCATTACGTAACAGCGCGCGGGCAATGGCGATACGCTGACGCTGTCCACCCGACAAACTCACGCCATTTTCACCAATCATGGTGTCGTAGCCCTCATCCATACCGCGAATAAAGTCGTCTGCGTAGGCCAACTTAGCGGCATGCTTAATTTGCTCAAGGCTATATTGATCGGCCGCGGCGTAGGCTATATTGTTAGCCACCGTATCGTTGAACAGGTGGACATTTTGCGACACCACCGCAACCTGTTGGCGCAAATTACTCAACGTATATTGCTCAATCGGCATCCCATCTAAGGTAATTGAACCACTGTCTATCTCGTAAAAACGGGTCAAAAGGTTGGCAATGGTACTTTTCCCTGAACCTGACCGCCCCACCAGTGCTAGCGTTTTCCCCGCGGGCACCTCAAAACTCACATGATTCAGTGCCGGCGCTTCTCGTGATGGATAGGTAAAGACCACGTCTTCAACTTTAATGTCGCCGTTAATCTGCTCGGCCTCATGGGTGCCGGTATCTTTCTCGGTCTCAAGTTCCATTAAGTTAAACAAGCTATGACACGCTGCCATCCCGCGCTGAAATTGCGACGTCACGTTGGTTAACGATTTCAGTGGCCGCATCAAACCAAACATGGCACCGAATACTACCGCAAAGGTCCCTGCCGTTAGCTCTGACCGAATGGCTTCGGTGTTGGCGAGAATCAGCACCACCACCAGCGCCATTGACGCGATAAGCTGAATCACAGGGTTGGCAATCGCCTGGGCTGAAACCAGCTTCATGGTTTGCTGACGCATACGGTTACTGACTTTTTCAAACCGTTTTTTCTCGACGTCTTGGCCACCATAGCTTAAGACCACTTTATGGCCTTTGAGCATTTGCTCCGCGGAGCTGGTGACCGAGCCCATTGCATCTTGCATATTCGACGAAATACGGCGGAAACGTTTAGAGACCACTTGAATGGAAATCGCGACAACCGGCGCAATAACCAAAAGAATGGCGGATAACTGCCAACTTGACCAAAACATTAAGATCATCAAGCCAAGAATCGATGCGCCCTCTCTCACCAAGCTCACTAATGCGCCACTGGTTGCAGACGCCACTTGTTCGGAGTCATAGGTAATACGCGACAACAGCGCCCCTGACGACTCTTGGTCGAAAAAGCTCACGGGCATTTTCATAAAGTGATTAAACATGCGACGACGCATGGTCATTACCACATTACCCGACACCCAAGATAAGCAATAAGCAGAGACAAAGCTTGATAAGCCACGCACCAACATTAATATCACGAGGTAAAGTGGCATCCATTTAAGGAAATCGCCCTCAACGTCATCGTAAGAAAAGCCTTGATCAAGCAGTGGGCCGAGCATGGAAAGCATCAGGGTGTCACTGGCGGCGTTCATTACCAAGGCGACAATGGCAACGATTAACCCTAGTTTGTAATTAGCAATATAGGGCCAGAGTTGCTTAAACGTCTGCCAGGTCGTTTTATCTTGATATTCGCTCATTAAAATCGTTTTGATGGGTAAAACAGACCGGCATTCTACTCTTTTACCGGTCTGCGTCCAAATTTACTGGCCGACGTTTAAACATCTGACGATACCAAGCCGCACGACGATCTTGGCGCCAACGCGTTAACTGCCAACCCGTGTCGACACGCTGCCAACGAACTTGACCATTGGCTGCGGTATCTAACCACGTCACATCGGCGTGCTCATAGGCGGCCCGTACCTGTTGCGCGGGCAACCGCCAAGGATTGAGTAACCCCGTCGATGCCACCGCCCAAGAAGGATTCACCGCACCAATAAAAGAAGGCGAAGAAGAAGAACGACTGCCATGGTGCGGCACCAGCATAATATCGCTGTCCAGCTGCGTTTGATCGCCCAAGGATGCAAGCAATTTGCTTCTCCCTCTCTCTCAATGTCTCCGGTCAGTAACACGCTGTATTCCCCGTCAGAGATGCGTATGACGCAAGAGTCATTATTATCTGCAGGTGCCGTTGCCTCTGGCGGCCATAAGGCGGCGAAGTCTAATCCTTGCCACTGCCAGCGCTGCCCTGCCACACACGTTTTATAGCCAGAGCGTACCTCACTGGCACGGCGCCAACGCGGTGAATATTGAGCGACAATAAAATCGGCACCGCCATCGTGATCACTGTCGCCATGGCTGAGAATAAGACCGTCCAGGCGCTCAATGTGTCGACTTTCTAAAATAGGCGCGATGACCGCCTGTGCAATGCCGCCCACTTGCCAACGATTGCCAGTATCATAAAGGATGGCCTTTCCATTTTTACTCACCAGCACCGCAAGACCATGGCCAACATCCAACACATCCACTTGCCAGTTCACCGCTTTCGGCGCGCGCCAGGTGATTAACGCGACGATAAACACAATGACCAAGCCGCTGCATCGATGGCACCGCCAACCATACAATCCTATCGCTAACGCTATCACAGTAAACGCCCATCCGATTGATGCCACCGGTACAGTCAACCAACTCGCTGAGGCATTTTCAGCCAGTGCCATCACCGGGATCAGACTGATATTGGCCCACTGCCAACATAACACGCCCCCTAATCCAGTCGTTGACAAAAAAAGGGCCATAAAAACTAACGGATACCGTTATCATTCCCACCCACGGGACCGCAACCAGATTAATAGGCGTTGCCGCCGCACTCACTCCAGAAAAAAAACTGAGTTGCAGCGGTAACATACCAATCAGCAGTACAAGTTGGACGACCAACAGCTGCTTCAACGGCCGCAGCCAGTGCCAGCGCCGGGGCGCTTGTCCCCAACCGGATGAGCGCGAAAAGCCATAATGCGCAAGACATAAGGCACCGACCGCCGAAAATGATAACCAAAAGCTGACCGAGAAGCCGGCTAACGGATCACGCGCAAGTACCAATAACACGGTGAGTTGCAAAAGATTAAGCGGTGAGACGCTGGCACCAAGACGCTTTGCCACCGACACCAATAACAGCGCAATCAATGCCCGTTGGGTTGGCAGTGCAAATCCCGCTAGTGCGGCATAGACTATCGCGACACCGAGTGCCACATAGAGCGGCAACCATGTAAATAAACGCTGCTCTGGTAGCCAAACACGCGCCCAACGGCCAAGTTGCCACCCCATGCCATAAGCCAAGCCAATGTGTAACCCTGAAATCGCCATCAAGTGGGCCAAACCACTTTGTGTCAATGTGTCCCAATGTGCGGCAGTCAGCCACGATCGCTCGCCCAAACTCAATGCTAAAAGGTGAGGGCCAAACCGAAGTGGTGATAAAGTCGGTGTTAAGGTATCAAGCAGCTGCTGACGCCAAGTAATGGTATCGGTTAATTGTGTAGCCTGTTTTAAACTGGCTTTGGCGTGTATTCGCCGAGCCACATAATATTTTTCCGCATCAAAGCCGGTTTCATTGAGTCGGCCATACGGTGGCTTAAGCCGTACAGTCAGTTGCCAACGCTCGCCCTGCTTAGGAAAAGGCGCTGATTGCCAGTACACACGTACACGCGCTGAACGAAAAGGCGCCAATCTCGATTGATTAATTTTATCGACATCAAAAATAATCGCTTGCGCGCCGGCTTTATCGCTAAAAAGGGTGCCCACAGTGCCCGTGATTGTAGTATCCTTTTGGTTTGAAATGATGTGGATCACGTTGGCTTGATACAGGTTTGCGGATAATACAGCAAGTGAGCCCAGCGCGCTCCTGCAAGCCACCACCAACGTCGTTTCACCCCGAAAAAAAGAACAATACAGGTAACTGGAAGCAGACCCAAAACGGCGTAATACAGGCCACCATGGTAGTGATA
>AQOF01000116.1 GCA_000565345.1 Salinivibrio costicola subsp. costicola ATCC 33508 = LMG 11651
TGACTGAGTACTGGGCTTTGCGCTATTTCGCCCGCTTACCCACCTATCGAGCCGAAACAGGTTCACTCTCGTTGTGTGCCTCTAACTTCCTATCGCTTCCTTCAGACCCTGCCGTTGGCCAGCAACGCCCTTGCGAGTCGGATTATCTTCCCCTCAGTCGGGGCGATTCAGGTTTCTTTCAACCTGACGGGTTTGCCAGCTTCGCTGGGCAAACAAAAAAGCCAACCTGAGGTTGGCTTTCCGCTTTCACTTATCTGCGCCGTCGCGCCTTAGCACATTAGGCTGTGCGTGTGTATTTGATATCCCATACACCATGACCCAGGCGCTGCCCGCGCTGCTCAAATTTAGTCAGCGGGCGCTCTTCAGGACGAGGAACATAATAGCCCTCTTTTGCGATATTTTGATAGTGAGGCGCCGCTTCCATCACTTCGATCATGTGCTCAGCATAGTTTTCCCAGTCCGTCGCCATGTGGAATACGCCACCCATTTTTAGCTTGTCTCTTACCATTTCAGCGAACGGTAACTGCACAATACGGCGTTTGTGGTGACGTTTTTTATGCCATGGGTCAGGGAAGAAAAGTTGCACCGTGTCCAAACTTTCTTTCGGCAACATTTGCTCAAACACTTCGACCGCATCGTGGCACATCACACGCAGATTGGTGACACCGGCTTCACGCGCTGCCATTAAACAGGCCCCCACACCAGGGGTATGCACTTCAATACCCACAAAGTTCTTCTCAGGGGCATTTTTTGCCATTTCAACCAAAGAGGCGCCCATGCCAAAACCGATTTCTAACACCACAGGATTATCATTACCAAACACCTGCTGCCAATCAAGCTCGGTGGCGTCAAAGTCAATCCCCATGGTAGGCCAGGATTCGTTTAGCGCTTGCTCTTGCCCTTTCGTTAAACGGCCTTCGCGACGCACAAAACTGCGTACTTTACGAATAACTTTGCCATCCTCGGTGAGTTCGGTTTTAGTGACTTCAGTCATGATTGGGTGCCTGTGATGCAGTAGTAATGATGCCGGTAGCCGTCACCATCGATTGTTGGAAATCTAAACGGACTGCGCATTATGCAAAGTTTTTGCGATAGCGCAAGGTGGACGCGCTGATCCTATTAGTACGCCCTGACGTTAGTGTACCCTGTGGCCTGCCTTTGTGCACGTGTGAGCAAAACAATAAGAGAGAACACAGTGAGTCAATCATTTTCCGATGCCATCTTAAACTGGTATGAGCAATATGGCCGTAAAACCTTACCTTGGCAGCAAAACAAAACGCCATATAAAGTCTGGCTCAGTGAGATTATGCTGCAACAGACCCAAGTAAGCACAGTAATCCCTTATTTTGAACGGTTTATGGCACAGTTTCCGACCGTTATCGACTTAGCGAATGCCGATCAGGATGAAGTTCTTCATTTATGGACGGGGTTAGGGTATTACGCCCGTGCCCGCAACCTTCACAAAGCGGCACAAGTGATTGCCAACCACCATGATGGCGTATTTCCTACCACGCTCGATGAGGTCATGGCGCTCCCAGGTGTCGGCCGCTCAACCGCCGGCGCCGTGCTTTCTTTGTCGCTCAGTCAACCGCACCCCATTTTAGACGGCAACGTCAAACGCACCTTAGCGCGCTGTTTTGCCGTCGAAGGTTGGCCGGGTAAAAAGCCGGTAGAAAACAAGCTATGGGAGATTGCCGAAACACTCACGCCCACCACAGATACCGACAAGTACAACCAAGCCATGATGGATATGGGCGCGATGGTTTGTACGCGAAGCAAGCCTAAGTGTGAGCTTTGCCCTGTTGCCGACCGCTGCGAGGCACGTGCACAAGGTCGGCAAATGGATTTTCCTGGCAAAAAACCGAAAAAAACCTTACCGGTCAAACAAACCAGTTTTTTGCTGATCCAGTATCAAGATGAAATCTGGTTAGAGCAACGGCCACCAAGCGGTCTTTGGGGCGGGTTATGGTGCTTGCCTGAAGCGGCTGAGCACACGCTCGAGGCCGATATTGCCGATAAGCTACATAATATCAAACCGGTCAAAACTGAGGTCTTAAACGCGTTTAGACATACCTTCAGTCACTTTCACTTAGATATTGTACCGATTAAAGTCTCGGTGGCTGAGCGACCGCAGATCATCATGGAAGCCAACCAAGGGCTTTGGTATAACTTATCACAACCTGCAAAAGTAGGATTAGCGGCCCCAGTGAAAAAGCTGTTAACCTTGCTTGAACATGAGCGCCAACAATCTCTAACCGGCGATGACAAGGAGCCTAGATTATGAGCCGTACCGTATTTTGCCAACGTCTCCAAAAAGAAGCCGATGGACTCGATTTTCAACTCTACCCGGGAGAGTTGGGCAAACGCATTTATGACAATATTTGCAAAGAAGCCTGGGCGGAATGGCAAAAGAAGCAAACCATGCTTATCAATGAAAAGAAGCTCAATATGATGGATCCTGAACATCGTAAGATCATTGAACAAGAAATGGTCAATTTTTTGTTTGAAGGAAAAGACGTGCAAATCGATGGCTATGTGCCACCCGAAGCGTAAATTCCGTGGTGTCGCCCACAGCTAGGCGGCTTGACCACAGCAACGCACCCGCATTGTGTTACGCTCAATGCGGGTGTTTTTTTATCCTAATGCAATCAAAAATGACACGAATACTCTGTTTGTTAGTGTGCTGTTATGGCGCGTTGCTCTCCGGCTGCAGCCGAGAGAGCGTCGAAAAATATGTGGGCGTGGATTACCAAACGACTAACCGGTTTGCGAAAAATCTAGCGCCTATTCCAGGGCAATTCGAAAAAGATATCGACGCCCTGAATCAGCTTATCAGCCAATTTACTGGCAAAATCGAAGTCCGCTGGGGCGAAGATC
>AQOF01000117.1 GCA_000565345.1 Salinivibrio costicola subsp. costicola ATCC 33508 = LMG 11651
ACCAGAATGCGCTTTGATAACGATTAAAACCTTGCTCCTGGTTGAGTCTGTCATGTTTAGAGCGCGTGGCGTAAAACTGCCACTTGCCATCTCCCAGCAGCTTGTACTCCTGCACTAAGCGCTTTTGGTGAAAATGGTAGTAATAGCCTTCGGTGGGTAAACCGAGTCGTTCGCCGAGTTGAACAGAAGGGGTAACAGGAATAAAGGCCTCTTGGATTACCCCAGAGCCAATCGACTTTACCTGCACGGGCTCGGGCACGCTGATGCCCATTGAAGCCGATGCAATTTTAGCGATAAGCTTTTTAGGCTCGTTGAATGCGGTATAAGTGGTGTACTTAGTGCCGTGTTCAGTGCGCGCGGTTTGCCAATCATCCTTCACGCCTTCTTGTTGTGTTTTGGCTAATTGAAACTTGCACCCCACCGTTTTGCTAAATACCTTATCCGAGCTAGCAATCTCAAAACAGTACTCGTATTTAAGTGGCGGCGGCTCATTTGAGCGATCAGGTTTTACCGGCTCGGGTACATAGGTGTCTTCAATATTTTCTGTTGTTGCCTGTGGACGACTACCTCCGCCAGATCCACTGCCACCGCCCGCGGCCGCTCCAGATTGATTGGCTCTGGCCATAAGTGCTGAGCGGGCTTGTGGTGAGAGGGTCGTTTCAGTGTCTGGCGAGAGGGACCAGAGCTTATTCGTATTATCATGCACCATCGCGGGCCGCATTGGGGTATCAGTCAACAGGGCAAATTCACCGCTATCAAGCTTTTCTTTAAATTGTGAAAAACTCACTCCATCGGGCATCACATTACCAAGGTCTCGCTCATTAAGCGCCTCAATATCGCCCTCTACTTGCCCAAACTCATACGCCATAAGTTCAGTCAGTCTAATGAGTTTATATCCCACCGCATTGTCCGCCAGCCAAGAACCATGGCGATATATTCTACTGAAGAGACCATGATTTTTGGATAGGTTTGTTGTCATCGTTAGGTTAGCACTGACTAAACTGTGAAGTGCGTGCAAGAACGGATAACAGAAGGGATCACGCGCGCGGATAGCCGTGGTGCCATCCGACATCGGAGCCAAATATTGACCCCGCGTGACAGGCGCCCGTTGACAATGTGCACATACCCATCATCGTGCTGGGGCTTGTGTCACCTACGCCAATGGAATCATCGAAATTAAATATTACCACCGATATATAAACCAGGCGTAGGTCGCATAAGCGCCAGCACAATGCCAATCATTATCACGATGTGGGCCGCGCGCCCGTTGCACGGCGCCATCGGACATCAAAGCCAAAGATTAACCCCGATATTAAATTTGGCGCCGGTGTTAAATTGGGCGCCGATCGTGACAGGCGCCCGTTTACAATGTGCACATGTCCATCATCGTGCTGGGGCTTGTGTCATCGTCGCCAATGGGATCATTTGACGGAATACGGAAAAGAGCAGACCGAGCCCGTATTGTGGTTTTCCCTCAATCCGCCCCAAACAAATCGCGGGTGTAGACTTTGCTTTCTACATCTCGGATCTCGTCGACCATGCGGTTGGCAACGATCACATCAGCGCGTTGTTTGAAGGTATCCAAGTCTTTGATAACTTCAGAGTTAAAGAAGGTGTCTTCTTCAAGCACCGGCTCATAGACTACCACGTCAATGCCTTTGGCTTTAATCCGTTTCATGATCCCTTGGATGGCCGAAGCCCGGAAGTTGTCTGAGCCGGATTTCATCACCAGGCGATGTATACCTACCACCTTGGGTTCGCGGTTGAGAATGGCGTTAGCAATAAAGTCTTTGCGAGTGGTGTTGGCGTCAACGATGGCTTGAATGATGTTATTGGGCACATCTTGGTAATTGGCCAATAGTTGACGGGTGTCTTTTGGCAGGCAGTAACCGCCGTAGCCAAACGAGGGGTTGTTGTAGTGATCGCCAATGCGTGGGTCTAGCCCTACCCCTTCGATGATCTGGCGCGCGTCTAAACCGTGGGATTCGGCGTAGCTGTCCAGCTCGTTAAAATACGCCACCCGCATCGCCAAGTAGGTGTTGGAGAAGAGTTTCACCGCTTCGGCTTCGGTGGAGTGGGTAAACAAGACCGAGATACCCGATTTGACTGCGCCTTGTTGCAACAGCGTGGCGAACTGGCGCGCGCGCTCGGATTGCTCACCAACAATGATCCGTGATGGATACAAGTTATCGTAAAGCGCTTTGCCTTCGCGCAAAAACTCAGGGGAAAAGAGGATGTTTTCACAGCCCATTTGTTGCTTAATATGCTCGGTATAGCCCACAGGCACCGTTGATTTGATCACCATCACCGCATCGGGGTTAATCGCCATCACATCTTTAATCACCGCCTCGACCGAGCTGGTATTAAAGTAGTTGGTTTCGGGATCGTAGTCGGTGGGGGTGGCAATCACCACAAAGTCCGCGCTTGGTAGGCCAGCTCTTTATCTAGGGTGGCGGTAAAGTTCAGTGGTTTTTCGGCGAGAAATTGCTCTATTTCGGCATCGACAATCGGTGATTGTTGGTTGTTAAGCAGGTTGACCTTTTCTTCCACTATGTCGAGTGCGACCACTTCGTTATGTTGAGCCAATAACATGGCGTTCGACAGGCCGACGTAACCTGTTCCAGCAACTGCAATTTTCATTGGTTTTCCTTAAGTAATGTCTGGAAAAATGGTATCACGTGGGAAGGCGAGAGACTAGAGGCTAGAGGCTAGAGGCTAGAGGCTAGAAAACATCCTAGGGCCCGCTCTGAGCTCTTTCTAGTCTCTAGCTTCTAGAAGCGAAGCGTCTCGTCTCTTTCCATACTCCGTAGTCGGTATTCCAATTCCTGAATACCGATTAAGGAATACTAAGCCCCTAGGCCCTAGGACCTGCTTTACTTGCCCAACTTAATCTCGCTTGAAGGCGAAGCGGACTAATACAATGGCAACGCCGAGCATACCTCCGAGTAAGGTGCCTAATACCGCAATTAACGCGCGTTTGGGTTTGTCGCGGTTAAGGGGCGTGGCTGGGTTTTCTAGCACACTATAGGGTTGTACTTGCACATCACTGCGCTCTATCGTATTCAGGGTATCTAACTTAGCCATCAGTGGACTTAGCTGTGGCTCAAGCACACTTGGATCCTTGAGGCTTTTTAATACATTGAGTTTCGCTTCGATCGCGCTGGCACCCATTTGGATGGGGAAGAGATCTTGCTCGCCCAGTGATTGCAAGGGGGCATTCACATTCGCCGCTTTGGCAATGGTAAGTGCGTGCTGGGTGCGTTCAGTTTCTTGTTTAAGCGCTGTTTGTGCCTGAGCATTTAAACTCTTTTTCTGCTGCTGTAAAGATTGTGTTTCAATTCGGACTACGGCAGCTAAGTCTTGGTTAAGTTGCGCGTTTAGTTTTTGATTAACAAATTCAATATAGCCGTCAGTAACGTATAGCTGCTGTTAGGCGTTATAGATTGCGCTGATAAAACAACCGTTTCCGTTTGTTTGTCTCTCTCTATGTTAAACCGCTCTAACCAGTTTTGATAAAAGCGACGTCCAGCAAGATCATTCTCTTCCATCGTTGCATCTTCAGCATCGAAACTGGCTTTGATACGCTGGAATTCTTCGTTTTGCGCAAAAAACGCCAATTTGCTTTCGGTGGCATTAAACAGATTGATAAACCGTGTGAATATCTGTTCGCGATCATTTAAGGCAGTCAATTGCTCGTTTTGGCTGCGGCCATTCTCGCCTTCATAAGAAAAAATAGGCTGATATTGGTTTACCTGCTGCTGGAACGATGCCACGTTAGTGACATTGGGCGTGCCTATTTCAGCTTTGCTCGACCACCACTCTTGTGCCATGAGCGCATAAGCGATCGCCGCTAACGCAAAAACCACAGTGCAAGCGATAATGGTGAACTTACCCTGCCACAAGGCCGCAAAGAGCTCTCTTAGGTCAATTTCATCATCGTGGGGCTGTTGAAAATATGGAGGCGCCACATATTGAGGCTGTACGGGTTGCTGTTGATCGCTCACGATGCATTCCTGTCGTGTATATGTTTGTATCGAATTTTTCTGCCCACCAAGATCAAGGCACTTGGGCAGCCAACAATAAGGCGCGTATCATAGCGCGTGCCAAGCTTTTAAAAAAGTCTCAGGCCTCATTTTCGCCTACTTTGCTGCCGGTCGCGCTATTGTAATGAGTGTTTGCTCAACCTTTGATCACGCAGGCATGGAGTTGTCTGTCGTGTCGGGCAGCAACTGAGCCAATTATAGGAGCCAACCGCCATGTGGCTGTCTATGAAAATCGTCACCGTCATGTCACTTTTCTTTATGAATAAAATATTACTCATAAATACTCTAGCCTCATTTTTAATGAGTAATATGTTACTCTTAACTTGAAAAAAGTGCACTTTGCGAGTAAATTTTTACTCATATATAAACAGAGGGATGGTCAATGGAAGCGCTCAACGTGCAAGCGTTTATCAAAGGAGAGTGGACAGATGTGGGTACAATATCTTTCCCTAAAAGTCACCAACATAACTTTCGAGTGACGGAGCTCCACTACCTCAGTGACTATGCATTGGCGCACCATGACCAAGATGACTGCCATGCCGTTTCAATCAACCACCCTGTTTCATTCTTTTTTGATGATATGGGCAAGCCCGGATGGTTACGGTTTCTCGACGATATTATACCGAGCGGCGCTAGCCGACGGTATTGGGTTAAACACTTGGATATTGAAGACCTTAGCGTCGATGAACAAAATTATATTTTGCTCAAATTTGGTACCATGTCGCCAATTGGCAATCTGAGGATCAAAGACTCGCTGCCTGAGCGCTACGACGTGGCAGACAACCTCTACTTCTCTGTTGATGATGTCAAAAATAGAGCGGGTGATTTCCTCGACTATGCTCAGCAGAGAGGCGCAGCCGCAGGTGGGGCAACGGGCGCTGGCGGTGAGGCCCCCAAACTTGTCCTACGTTGTGGTTTCGATCATCACGCGGGGCGCGAAAAATATGGATCGACCCATACCAAGATGACAACCATAACCACGACGCCCATTACTTGGTCAAGTATCCTAGAGGTTCGCGAAGCTCTATCGACTGCAACATTCTCAGGGCGGAGTTCCACTATTATCATGAGCTAACTGAAATGGGTGTCGAAACGATCCCCATCGACGGTATGCGCTTGGAGGAAGGTTTAAGTTACCCCTCTTTGTGGCTCCCTCGGTTTGATGTTCAACTCAGTCACCAACAAATAGAAAGGTTGGGTATGGAATCTGTGTATTCCATGTTGAACAAAGGTGCTGGCGTTACCCTTGATCACGAAACCACCATCCGAACGCTCATCAGGAAAATTACTAACAGCCATACGGTTCAAGACCAAGGGTATATGTTTAACTCTCAAGACTTTGTGATTGAGTGGGTGAAAAGAGATCTGCTCAATATTTTGTTCGGCAATAGTGACAACCACGGCAGAAACACGTCATTCTTAAAAGCTGATGGCGTCATCAAGCTTGCGCCTGTTTATGACTTCGCACCGATGAAAGCGGATCCTGAAGGTATTCCAAGGACCACAAAATGGAAAGCGCCGCTTGAGGTTGGCGGAACGTATGACTTTGTCGCTATCGCGGACACCCTCTCTGATCTGGTGCCGAAGGACGTCTTATTAAAAGAGTTAAAGGTGACGGCAAGCAAATGCATTGATCTTAAACAGCGGCTAGCGTTGCGAGGCGTTCCCGAACAAGTCTTGGAGATGCCAGCGATTGGATTTAATCATCTATCACAAAAGCTCGCGAACTGGGGGCTTTTATGAATAAGCCGAGCAGCAAAGAGTCTGTACAAGATGTGGTCGCTCGTCTGAGGGCAAACCGCAGCCACCGACAGAGCACAAAAGAGGGAGAGGCCGCTCATTCGATCAACGACCAACCACAATGTAACTCGCCAACGCGAACGAAAGCCTCAAAAAACACCATGGCTGTCAGTGCCGCAGAGCGTAAAACCGAAGCGAACAAAATCATCAAACGCCTATTGTTTGGTGAGTTAACCCAAGGCCAAGCGTTAAAAAACTTGCGTGTAACTACTCTGGGGCTTAAGCAGGATGTGTTCGCAAAACTTGTTGGTGTCTCAAGAAAAACACTCTCCGATATCGAGAATGATCGGGGCAGCTACAATACGGAGGTTCTCAACAAGGTATTCAAACCATTTGGCTTACAGGTCGGGCTGCTCCCCTCTTCTTCCGATACGCTGAGATCGCTACTTACGAAGCATGATAGGGATTGAAAGGTGCCGTACCAAAACGCATTAGATGCTGCGCAAAAAGCAAATAGCAAAAGACCAAATAAGCAAAAAACCGCCACGAGGGCGGTTTTTTTATGATGGCGGTGAGAGAGGGATTCGAACCCTCGATACGTTGCCGTATACACGCTTTCCAGGCGTGCTCCTTCAGCCACTCGGACACCTCACCATATTGTGTGTTAAACGACATTTACACTGGGTGGCTTATGACCCGCTGTCGCGTTAACGGGGCGTACTATAGAGAGTTGCTGCTTTGCGGTCAAGTTGTTGGTGATAGGTTTGCGTTTAAATGGCTATTCCATCACCAGTCGCATCCATATGGATAACACCAGCTGGAAGCAAGTGAACATGAAAGCTGTTAAACTCAGCACACAAATCGAATACGAATGAGAGCCTGATGACTTTATCCGAATTCCTTATCCAACATGCTGATAGCGCGCAACTGCTTAACGAAATGCAAACCCGTGGTGTGGTGACCGCCATGGCTGCCGCGCCCCATGTCATTAGCCCCAGTGAGTGGCTCCCCGTAATGTGGGGGGGTGACGAGCAAGCACCATTTGAAAGCCATGAGCAGTTTGAGCAGTACGCGAACCTGATTGTCGATATTTGGAATGCGCAGCGCCAACAGCTGTTGGAAAAAATTGGCAGTGGCCGGAAGGGTGTTTGTTGGATGACGCCGAAATTGTCAACCAAGCCACGCGCGATTTCGCCGAAGGCTTGTTGCAAGGCTGGAGCCTCACCCGTGATGATTGGGAAACATTGATGCCGGAAAACACCGATGGTAATGCCCTGCTCGGCGGCGTGGTGCTTTCCATCAGCTTGCTTTACGATCCAGAAACTGCCCTTTCTACCATGGAAGCGCAAGGCGCAGAAGAGTTGGCACAGTTTGAGGAAATCTTCAACGCCATGCCTACCATGTTGTGTGGTTTAACCCTCCACGGCGCGGCGTTGGCGGAAGATGCGGAGTAAATAACCGGTGGTGCCATTGGTGTAGGTGACACAAGCCCTTACGCGATATTGGATAGGTGTAAGATTGCCATCGGGCGCCTGTCACGATAATTGCCAAATTTGACATCAGTGCCAAATTTGACCGCCAATGTCGGATGGCGCGCGGCGGAAATCACACCAAGCTTGCGCGATCGAGAAGGCGCTTATGCCGACCTACGCCTGGTTTATATATCGATGATTCCATTGGCGTAGGTGACACAAGCCCCGGCAAGATGTTGGATATGTGCACATTGCCAACTGGGCGCCTGTCACGATCGGTGCCAATTTTAACCACCGATGTCCGATGGCGCCGTGCAACGGGCGCGCGGCCCACATTGTGATACTTATTGGCACTGTGATGGCGCTTATGCCGACCTACGCATACTTTAACGTCAATGATGCCATTCACGATCGGTGCCAAATTTGACCACGATGTCGATGGCGCCGTGCAACGGGCGCGCGGCGGAAATCACGCCAAGCTTGCGCGATCGAGAAGGCGCTTATGCCGACCTACGCCTGGTTTATATATCAGTGGTTCCATTGGCGTAG
>AQOF01000118.1 GCA_000565345.1 Salinivibrio costicola subsp. costicola ATCC 33508 = LMG 11651
GCTAATTGAATCAATGCATTGGCAACTCGATGTTGGATTAAAAGAAGATGCCTGCCGAATTAGGGTAGATGACCGAGCGGAAGTTTTTGCACGAATAAGGCAGATGGTTTTGAATTTATTAAAGCAAGAGAAGAGTTTCAAAGCCGGCATTCAACGCAAGCGAATGATGTGTGCGATGGACCAAGAGTACTTGGCGACCGTGCTGGGAAGCCTTTCATGACGCGGATGTTCATGCGTTTTCCGTGGTATATCCGACCAATAAACCAAGATGATGGAACAAGGGTTGGCGTGCGCAATCAGGTGCGCATGCCAGCGATAAATGAGGTTTTTACCTCGATGTAAGCATATTGCCTAACAGGCGGTCGATACATTTAGTCGCATGTTTAACCGAGATTTGCGTCTCAAGCGCACGCCCAAACCAAACTTGATGAGGGTTAAATCAGCGCCGTCGAGTAAGGTTTTAGTGGCAAGAGTAAGAGAAAAATAAGCCGTTTTTTGTGAATTTTGGAGCACTGCTTTGACAGTGTTTGTAGTAGGAGCTGATCATCACGCATCGTTAGCACTGATATTGAATGTGTCTGTGTCGAGTGTCTTTTTGGCGAAATCCATTAGATCAGAGAGAGCGATACGTTTTTACCTCATTGCTTCAACTGATAGTTATGAGGAGATTTGTTAGAGACAGTCTAGTAAAGGCTCGTGACAATAGTGACATTGAAAAACTCAGGCAGAGTCTAAAGTGACTATTTCACTGAAACTAGAACAACTTCTTCAAAGTTGGAATAGAGTATTTACGAAAATGAGGTATGCTTATCAAGTTCAAAACGATAGTTATGTGATGATATTTGTCCCTGAAATTGTAAAAGTAAAAGCAGTAGAAACGGAAACCTATAGGATTGACGGCGATAGATTATGCTCGCAAATCTATTTTTAGGTGAGTTATGAGTAATAAAGTTATTTTAAAATCAAAAGGAAAAGCGATTTTATCGTTCAAACTACGTGACGCGCCAAGCAGGCAAAAGCCTTTCCATGGAAACTTAGATTTAGTAGTGGAAAGTCATAAAAGTAACCGATTTTCAGGTTTCTACAGTGATGAATTTGGTATAAAAACTTTTGAAAAGGTTAAGCACTTTTCATGGCATGGTTTTTATTCATTTTCGAATGGTATGATTTTTAAAGCCAGTTATTAATATTCACGAAAAAGGTAAGATAGTAACTCGTTGTCGATATGATGGTGTATTGCGGAACAAGGATGAGTATGCGTATCCTATATGTAGCTTAATTATCAATGACAGAGATAACTTGAAAGGTATTTCTGTTGATTCTTTTAAATCACTCGATTTGAATATGGACTCTTCTAGAGTTGATATTTTTGTTTTATCTAAAGGTATTAGTTTTTGGGAGTTCATTAGGAAAAAAGTCTCTTGTGTTCCTTATCTGTTATTTGATGCTGTATATGATAAGAGGTATGGTTTTTTTATTACCCCTATTGATCCTAAAAGATCTTTTTATGATTTTTGTGAGGTTAATGGGTGGACTTTGCTGATAAGAGAGCATAGGCCTGCTTTTTACGATGTCATATCAAGTAGCTTCCCAAGTGGAATTAATTTTATTTCTTTTAATCCTCAAGAATATATAAACTCTATGTTCAATCGCTTAATGTCTTCTGAGGAAGGTCAATACGAGAATATGTATGATATGTATAAGCGTGATTTAGGTAAAAGATATAGAAATTGAGCATGTGGCCAATAAAAATATTTTGACGGTATTTGCATCCTACATCACGGGTATAGAAAGAAAAACTGATTAAAAGTAATGACTATTTTTCTGTGGCGAGTCGCTTTCTCCGTGAGAACTCTAGTGAAGATAACAAGGCTTAAAAATTGAAACATCATCAAATAAAGACTATCAACTATCAGCTGTGGCTAGTCCTAATTCTGACAAGCTTAATACCCTTAATCTACTCAACTACACGGATCCACTTCTTGGGTAGCATCCCCAGCCCATGGACTTTTAGCATTGCTGCACAAGTCGCATGGCTCAATGTGGGATATGAAGTCCTCAGCGAAGCATTACTTATCCCTCTAGCATTTATTCTGGGCAGTGTTATTCATAGTAACGAAGCTTTTCGCGACCGAGCCAGTCTATCTCTTTGGGTTACCTTGATTTGCTATTTTGTGGTGACCTTAATGATATTGTGGCTAGCCTCGTACTTTGTTGATGCTATGCAGCAACAGGCTGAAATACTGACGCAAACAATCCAATACATTCGATTGGAATCTGTCGCTATTCTGCTTTCCAGCTTCTATGCGTTTTTATCTTTGGTTCTCGTCCTAAAAAATGAACGAAAGGCGCTGTATGGCCTTCTACTCGTACAAACGCTCATGACCGTCCTTTGTGACAGCGTCTTTGTTAGTCAACTAAGCTATTCTCTCCAGTTAGGAGTGTATGGTATTGCTCTGAGTAATATCGTGGTCAATAGTCTTCTCGCGCTGTTTGCCCTGATTTATTTATCTAAGTCAGAGATCACCCTGAGCTTCAAGTTTTCTATAGAACATCAGTCGCACTGGCTTAAAGAATGGGCAAAAATTGGATGGAAATCAGGGCTTGAATCGCTCGTTCGTAATACCGCTTTTATTGTCATGATTCTTCAGCTTATTAACCAAGTACAACAAGCGGGAACGTACTGGGTTGCCAATCAATTTATTTGGGGCTGGTTGCTACTTCCCGTTTTGACGTTAGGGCAGCTGGTTAAGCAAGATGCTGCAACAAACAACGGGCTAACATCTGAACGAGTCAATGCCTACCTTTGGATAACGCTTGGCATTATTGGAGTTTGGATACTCGCTGCGCCGCTTTGGAACAGCTTTGTAGCTAATGTCATGGGAGTGGAGGATTCAGAAGCAATCACGCGGCTAGTTTGGCTAATGGTAGGGTTCTATGCCATTTTCAGTTTAAACAATGTCATAGACAGTTACTTTTACGGTATAGGGCGCACCGACTTAATGCTGTATCAATCACTTATTGTAAACACCTTGTTTTACGGTTGCGCTTTTGTGCTTTATCAAAATGGCATCTTTGTACCTACGCTTGAACGCATTGCCATCATGTTTGGGTTAGGCATTACCGTCGATGCGCTAATCACTTGGGGGTTGTACCTTGTCTTGCGACGTAATATGAGCATGAATCAATATCAAGTAAGTTATTAAACCAGTTACCGTAATAGAGATAAGTGCTCACTAATACCTCAGTGTTATTGGGCACTTCACTCCCTATGTCAGCACTCACATTGACGTAAAAATGCTAGAGCTATGGTCAAATCTGGTGTATGGCATCCAAAGCTGTGTCCTGCTGATCTCCCTCAGGCTCGCGAACACCATCTCGGAATTTTACCCCTTTGATAACGTCCGCGAGCAGTGTAAATCCTCTCAGTCTTCGCCAATTTGCCTCGGCAGTTCTCATCAGTTTGCAGGCATTGAGAGCGTAGTTTTCCGGCTACCACAA
>AQOF01000119.1 GCA_000565345.1 Salinivibrio costicola subsp. costicola ATCC 33508 = LMG 11651
GTATTGCCGTGATCATTTTCACCGCCAGCATCATCGTTCCAGTGGCCAAGATCTTGGGGCTAGGATTAATACTAATCAGTTTTCGGCGCCGCACTGCCATTACACCTCGTCAGCATATGTGGCTATATCGTGGGGTTAAGTGGATCGGAAAATGGTCAATGATGGACTTATTCGTCATTGCATTTATGGTGGCATTAATTGATCGTGGTCGCATTATGGACTTTACCCCCGGGCCGGGCGCCATCGCGTTTGGCATTGTCGTGGTATTAACCATGCTCGCCACCGAATTTCTTGATACGCGTTTGATATGGGATCATCATGAGCGACAAACAAGACCTACCCTCACCGATAATTAAAACCACCTATGGCCTGTCTCCACTATGGATACTCCCTATACTGGCGCTAGGTTTAGCCGCATGGTTGGTGTTTCAGTCAATCAATGAAGCCGGGCAACGGATCCAGATTCTTTTTAGTGATGCACAAGGATTAGAGGCTGGGCGGACCATTATCCGCTATCAAGGCTGGAGGTCGGCAAGGTGCGCAATATTACCTTGGCTGACGATCTTGATGGTATTTATGTCGATGCCAATATCTATCCAGAAGCCACACAGCTTTTAACTTCCGGGACAGAATTTTGGCTGGTCAAGCCTCGCGCCTCCATCACTGGGATCAGTGGCTTAGAAACCTTAGTATCCGGTAACTACATTGCTTTGCAGCCAGGAAAAGGTGAGCCTCGCCTGACATTTACCGCACGCGACGAGCCACCGACAGATATGGCCGAAAAAGCGGGGACGACGGTGAAACTGCGAGCACCGACTGGGCTCTCTTAATGTCGGCTCTCCCCTTTATTACCGTAAAATTCAAGTCGGCGAGGTTTATAGCTATCGGCTCGACAGTGACGCGGAAGGCGTGACGCTCTCGGCGTTGATTGAACCCCAATTCGCACACTTACTGAAAGAGCAGACACGTTTCTGGTCGGTCAGTGGGCTTAAAACACGAATCGATGCTTCTGGCGTTGAACTCGAATTAGATAGCGTGGCAAGTTTAATTGCGGGAGGCATTGCGTTCGACTCTCCCAATCACAGCCCTCGTTCGGATGCGAATCAGCCATTTCAATTGTATTCGAGTCTCGCGCATGCCGCGCGGGGGCAAACATTAAACATCGCTTTGCCCGCTGATCACGGTCTGCCGGGCCGAGGCACACGGATCACCTACCAAGGATTAGAAGTGGGTGAAATTACGCGTATTGAGATCACAGACAATTACCCTGGTCCTATCGCCACCGCCAAACTCGATCCCAGTATGACCTGGCTACTGAACAAAGACACGCGTATAAAAATCGAGCAACCACAAATTGGCCTTGATGGCTTGAAAAACATCGGTAACCTCGTACTTGGCAATTATTTATCGATTGAGCCAGGTTCTGCGGACGCAGATTCCGTTACATCGGACCATCTATTCACCGCTGCCAACCGCCATCAACAACGTAAACAACAAGACAATGCCTTAACCGTCACCCTGACCGCAGACGATGCCTATGGGCTCTCTCAACATACAAAAGTGTTACACCGCGGCATAGAGGTCGGCTTTATTGACCATATCGGCTTCAATGAAAGTGACAATGTTACGATAGATGTGGTGATCGACCCGCAATATCGTCACCTCGTAAAACAAGCATCGCAATTTTTCATCCTTGGCGGCATTACTGGTGAGCTAACGGGTAAAGGGCTCGACGTGGTTGTGCCTGCAATGGAACAAATTGCCGATCCGGCGCTTAGCTTCACCAGCGAGGGGGCGAAAGGTGCCAACGATACCTATCCGCTTTACACGTCATCCATTCAAGCAAAACATGCCAACCAAAGCGCACAAGGCCAAACGCGCTTTACGCTTGTCGCTGACCGCTTACCCAGTATCAGTGAAGGTAGCCCCGTGATGTATCGTAACTTTATTGTCGGTCAAGTGGAGGGTTACCAATTAAACGGTCAGAGCGTCACCATCGCCATCGCTGTCAATAACCGCTACAAGCACTTAATTCATCGCAATACAGTGTTTTGGAACCAATCCGGACTGGATATCAAAGCCAATTTACGTGGCGTTGAAATTAATACAGGCTCGGTCCGTTCGCTACTCAATGGTGGCATCGCGTTTGGCGACATGCCGGGGATCAGTAATCAACGCAACGGAGAGTGGAAGCTCTACCCTTCCAAACAAGACGCAGCCCAATATGGTGTTGATATTATGCTGACAGTCGACCAAGCCAATGGGGTAAAAGTAGGCAGTGCGATTCGCTATCAAGGCGTCGATGTGGGTGAAGTGATCGACATGTCGCCAGATTTCAGTCAGGAGAAGGTGCGTATACACGCAAGGCTCTACCCGAAATATAAACGCGCATTGGCGCGTCAAGGAAGTTACTTTTGGTTGACGCAACCCGTACTAAGTCTGACCAAGACAGAAAACTTAGACTCCTTATTTGGAACTTATATCTCCGTCGAGCCCGGCCAAGGTGAGTTTTCCCAACAGTTTGTCCTGCATGAGACGCCAAAGTATCCGCAAGGACTCACTTTGATATTAGAAAGCGATGCGCGCCATTCAGTGACCCGAGGTACGCCTGTGTTGTATCGAGAAATAGAAGTAGGCACTGTCGCTAAAGTAACACTGGGTGAACTCGCTGATCGCGTTTTATTCGAGTTACACATTGCTCCCGACTATGCCTATTTAGTACGCGAGAACTCTGTATTTTGGAATCAATCAGGCGTGGATGTCTCGATAGGATTAACCGGCGCCGATTTAAAAAGCGGTACCATTGATAGTTTGCTAAAAGGCGGGATTGCTTTCTCAACCCCTGAGGACAAGCCGCTTCAGCCTATCGCTCAGGATCAACAGCATTTTTTACTCCATGATGAAGGGAAAACCGCATGGAAAGCGTGGCGGACAAGGATTCCCAAGCCATGATCCCCAGGGTATCGCGCGTCTGTCGCGATACCCTTTTATCTTCATTTCCACGCCCGCATTATTTTCTTCACGCGCTGGAAAACCACTAATGATAGACTACACTATAGGAAACAAAGTTAAATTGGCATCGGGCTCCAATGAGCCTTTTCCCTAAGCCCGGAACAGGACGTACCGGGCATTTTTTTGTCATGTTAATCGAACTTAGTTAAGTAAATGCCATCGTGTTCGATCCGGATTTGTCGCTGCTTATACAAGCCCCCCAGTGTCTTTTTAAAGGTCGCCTTGCTCGTACGAAACAAAGCAAAAATAGCATCAGGCGAACTTTTATCATTCAGCGGTAAGAAGCCGTCTTTGTTTTCCAGCGTACGTAAGATTTTATCGCCTAACTCATCGACCCGGGCTTGACCTGGTTTTTGTAGCGATAAATCCATTTTGCCATCGTCGCGTACATGTTTGACGTAGGCGCTGAGTTTTTTGCCAATAAACAACTTACCAAACGCTTCAGCGCGATAAATCAGTCCCCAGTGTTGATTGTCGACCACACACTTATAGCCCAGATCGGTGTTATCCGTGATCAGTACCGTGACTTTATCTCCCTGTTGCATTTTGGGCTGTGCGTCGCTAATAAACTTGTTAAATTTACGACTCGCCACAATGCGCCCTGATGCATTGTCAGTATAAACGCGCACAACATACGGTTTGCCCTCTTCCATACGCGTGCGTTGCTCACTAAATGGCACCAGCAAGTCTTTAGTCAGCCCCCAGTCAACAAACGCGCCCACTGAGTTCACCCCAACACAACGCAAGGATGCAAACTCACCCACTTGCACATAAGGCGTTTCGGTGGTCGCTATGATGTCATCTTCAGAATCGAAATAAATAAACACATCAAGGTCGTCGCCAAGCTGAGTATTCTGCGGTACATAACGCTTGGGGAGGAGAATATTGCCGTAGTCATCTCCATCCAGAAACACCCCAAAGTCTACCTGTTTGACCACAGTAAGCGTATTAAATTGGCCTAGTTTAATCATTGTCTCAACACGATAAAAAATAATGCCCCCAAGTATACGCAATTTGCACGTAAGATGTGTTGTTGATCCGACGCGTCGCAGAAAAAATACCCTTACTTTCTGTCTCTTGTTAGTCGTCGTAACCCTGTTAGGCTGGCTAAAGCAAATAAGGGGGAAACATGGCAGTATTTAATGGCGAACACATTCGGTTTAGTTTTAGCCAGTTGGGCAGCGCATTCGGTAAGTCCGTTACACCAACGCCGCTAGATAACGGGCGAATTTTAACCTATGACGCCACCTTGGCGGAAAAACTCGGCTTAACCGATGCAGACATCAAAAGCGATACCTTTCGCGCGTTATTATCGGCAGAGCAACCCTTGGCCGGCCGCACGCCTTTTGCCATGAAATACACGGGGCACCAGTTTGGTCAATACAATCCAGCGCTCGGTGATGGGCGTGGCGTATTGCTGGGCGAGTGGCGTGATAACAGCGGCACACTGTGGGATTGGCATCTAAAAGGGGCCGGTAAAACACCTTATAGTCGCCATGGTGATGGTCGGGCCGTGCTACGATCAACGCTCCGTGAATACTTAGCCAGTACAGCAATGCGCGGACTTGGCATCCCAACCACGCACGCCCTCGCCATGGCCACGAGCGACACGCCCGTCATGCGTGAGCGAATGGAAACCGCAGCAACGTTATTGCGGGTGACAGAAAGCCATGTCCGTTTTGGTCATTTTGAGTATTTATTTTTTAGCCAACAACATGACGCGCTGCGTACACTGGCCGACTATGTGATTGCGCGCCATTTCCCTGAACTTGCCAAAGCCGAGCAACCGTATGCGGCATTGCTGCAAGAAATTGTCGAGCGCACCGCTGGAATGATCGCTCAATGGCAAGCCGTTGGTTTTAACCATGGCGTGATGAATACCGACAATATGTCGATCCTGGGCCAAACCTTTGACTATGGCCCCTACGCATTTTTAGATGATTTCAATCCCAGCAATATTTGCAATCACACGGATCACACCGGACGCTACGCCTTCAACCAACAACCCGCCATTGGACTTTGGAACCTCTCCGCATTGGGTTACGCATTCACGCCATTGCTAGACAGCGCGGTGATCAACGACATTCTTGGCGGCTATGAACATCATTTGCAAGTGGCATATAGCAAAGCAATGCGTGATAAATTGGGCTTATCGGACGCACAGCAGGGTGATAGCCATTTATTTAATGCGCTCTTTTCATTGCTTGAGAGCGAAGGTGTCGATTATACCCTTTTCTTTCGCCGGCTCAGCGAGATTGAAAACGACGCCCTACTCACCGCACCAAGGCTCAGTCAGTTTTCAGACATGATTGCCGATACCGACAGCTTGAGTGAATGGCTAAGCGATTACCATCAACGTATCCATCATCTTGATTCGCTTGAACGACTAAACCGTATGCGAGCAACAAACCCTGGATTTATTTTGCGTAACTATTTGGCTCAGCAAGCCATCGATGCCGCAGAACAAGGCGATATGCAACCCACGCACGATCTGATCACTGTATTAGCCACTCCCTTTGATGCACATCCGGCATTGGCCCATCTCGCACAACGGCCCGCGGAAGAAGACAAAGATCTCACCTTGAGTTGTTCATCCTAGTGCTCAGTATTAAACACACAGATTGATTAAGGGATTGAGTGACAGGGTAACATAATAACCTTCATTCAATCCGTCAATTACCGTCACGCATAACCTGTTGGTGGGCGTGACACCTTGCCGCTCTAGAAGAAAAAATCCAACAGATATCACATTGATGCTTTCACAGGCCGCTTTTTTTGCTATCTTACTGGCTTCGCAACAGATAAAAATGTGAGGAAGGCTGTCCTCTATGCCACTGAAAACCGACGAGCTTCGAACCCGTGTGGTCGATACCATGCCTACGCCTGCAGAGGTGGAAGCTGCCCACCCCGTTACTGACAGTGTTGCTCACCACATAACCACCGCACGACGTGCGATTAGCGATATTCTCAATGGCCGAGACCCTAGACTACTCGTGATCGTCGGCCCTTGCTCGATTCACGATCCAGCCGCGGCCCGTGATTACGCAGCAAAGCTCAAAACCCTAGCCGATCAATACACAGATCAATTATTGGTGGTGATGCGCACCTATTTTGAAAAGCCGCGCACCGTTGTCGGTTGGAAAGGTTTGATCAACGATCCCCACCTCGACGGTAGCGGCGACATTCGTGCGGGGCTATTCACCGCGCGTGAGTTACTGCTCGATATCAATAAAATGGGTTTACCGACGGCGACCGAGTTTCTCGATATGATTACCGGTCAGTATATTGCTGACCTAATTAGCTGGGGCGCGATCGGCGCTCGAACGACCGAATCCCAAATTCATCGCGAGATGGCGTCAGCGCTCTCAAGCCCTGTTGGGTTTAAAAATGGCACCGACGGTAATATTACTATTGCCGTCGACGCGATTCGTGCGAGCCGTGAATCGCATTTGTTCTGCTCGCCGGACAAACATGGCGCCATGACAATCTATCGCACTGCCGGCAACCCTGACGGCCATGTTATTTTGCGCGGCGGACACCAGCCGAATTATCACGCGCATGATGTACAGGCAGCCGCGAACACGCTGGCAGGTTTTGGCTTACCTACCAAGCTTGTGGTTGATTTTAGCCATGGTAATTGCCAAAAGCAGCACCGTCGTCAATTAGAGGTGTGTGCAGACATTGCCGCGCAAATCCATGGTGGCGAGCAAGCGATCGCTGGCATTATGGCTGAGAGTTTTTTACAAGAAGGTAATCAAGCAATGGGGAGTGCCGATTCACGCACCTATGGTCAGTCGATTACCGATCCTTGTCTCGGCTGGGAAGATACCGAAAAGGTTTTGGCTCAACTTGCCAACGCTGTCATGGCGCGAAAAAATACATAACCATTGATTGAACATGGGCATGTCCAGAGCATGCCCCTAACTAGGATGAGACTATGCCTTCATTTGATATTGTGTCTGAAATTGACAAAGTGGAACTCAAAAATGCCGTTGATAATGCCAATCGTGAACTGGCAACACGGTTTGATTTTCGTGGTGTGGAAGCAATTTTGACTTGGATAAAGAAGCGGTAAAAGTGATTGCTGAGGCTGACTTTCAAGTGAATCAAATGATGGATATGCTTCGCAGCAACTTGGCCAAGCGTGGCGTTGATGCACGCGCGATGGATATTCAGGAAATGGTCCATTCCGGCAAGAGCTTTTCACAACAGGTGAAGTTCAAAAATGGCATTGAGACGCCAGTAGCGAAAAAGATCACCAAAGCGATCAAAGATGCCAAGATGAAGGTCCAGACGCAAATTCAAGGTGAGCAAGTCCGTGTTACCGGTAAGAAACGCGACGATTTACAGGCTGTAATTCAATTGATCAAAGACAGTGATTTTGAGCAACCTTTTCAGTTTGAGAACTTCCGCGACTAACAGCTTAAGCCTCGAACTATCTAAAAGCGGGCGCCTGAAGCGCCCGTTTTTATTCTTTGTGATGCCCCGCGCTACTTGTAGTTATTTTTTATCTCATCGAGCGTGCCGTCCATGAT
>AQOF01000120.1 GCA_000565345.1 Salinivibrio costicola subsp. costicola ATCC 33508 = LMG 11651
GACGGTATTCCTGCCGATGATACTATCGCTCGCGCCATCTCTTCGATTGAACCGAGTGCCTTTCAAGCCTGCTTTATCGATTGGATGAAAGCTGTCCATCAAATGACGGATGGTCAGGTGGTCGCGATCGACGGTAAAACGCTGAAAGGCTCTTACAACCGTGAAGATAGAAGTAGTACGATCCACATGGTCAGTGCGTATGCCAGCGAAAACCACCTGGTGCTTGGGCAGCTCAAGACAGAAGAAAAAAGCAATGAAATCAGTGCGATTCCCGAGTTAATTCGCCTACTCGATTTACGCGGTGCGCTGGTCACCATCGATGCCATGGCCTGCCAAACGACGATTGCCAAGACGATTCTTGAGCAGGGTGGCGATTACTTATTAGCGGTGAAACAAAACCAGGGCAAGCTAGCGAACGCGATCACCGCGGCATTCAGTGAGCAACGTCGAACCTTCAATGACGATGTCGAGTTTGAATATGGTCATGGTCGTATTGAATCACGTCAGTGCTATGTGCTTGATAAAGCGTGTTTATCCGGCGACTTTACCCGTTGGCCATCGCTGCAAAGCCTTGTCATGGTTGAGTCTTTGCGTGTTGAAAAAGGGCGCCCGATGTCGCTGGAGTACCGCTACTATATCAGCTCAAAATCACTGACTGCCGATGAGGCAAGCCGTGCTATCCGCTCGCATTGGGGCATTGAAGCCATGCACTGGGTATTGGATGTCAACATGGGTGAAGACGCCTGCCAAATTTATAAAGACAATGGGGCCGCTAACTTTGCCTGTCTGCGACACATGGCCTCAAACATGGTGCGGGCTGAGCCGACCAAGATCAGCTTGGTGGCCAAACAGAAGCGCTGTCTCATGAACCCCAGCTTCTTAGAGAAGGTTTTAGCCGCAGGCATACCGGCGATGGTTGAAAAATGAACACTCATGCGCTCGCCCTGGCTGTATTGTTTACTATGAGGGTATTTATTGACACGAAAAATCATTGTTTGAACTTCGGCCGTTCCACCACGTAGGCATATAGCGCGATAAGTGGGAAGATTATTAACGCGAACTCCCCTAACGTGTTCCAAAAGGCATAAGCACCTACCGCTGCGATCAATGCAACGAGGATTAATAACGATCGATCCTTTAGTCGGCGCATGGTTATTGATTCCTTAGCAAGTTGTGGCTGTTTGGTTGGCGTAAAGCATCATCCGCAGCCCATGAGGGTAAACCAAGCTCTTGAAAAGCTTTTTTAAGCTCCTCACCACTGCATGACGTAGCACTTGTTGACGCTCTCAGTGCCGAACCAATAATCGCCCCAGCATAAAAAGAAGCTGTGACACCTGCTACTGTTGTTCCTGCGGCTCGACTAGCGACTACGCTAATTGAGACATCAGCAGCTTTAGTCATTAAAGCCGCTTCAATACTCGCTAGCGCACCTGACATTGTTGCCATACTACCAAACACTGTTTTGGGTACAGGAAGCCCCATTAGCTCTAAATTACTTTCGATATTGTGTGTGAATTTATCCATGTTAAATCGACAAATCGCCATAATGTATAATCCTATATTGAAAATTCAGTTTAATTGAATAACTGGTCATCAAAAATAGGGACTACGATATGTGATTTATGACTCGCTTTGTATGCTTGATAAGTCATTTCGGTTATTTCGTGGAACAAGATCACAGATTACTTGTTGCCATGCTACCGCGTGGCAACGAGTAAAAGCAGTAACCAAAACCCCCAACCAAACCATTCCTCGGTTTATACCGTACACTTAGTGGGTGATAAGGAGATGGTTATGAAAAGCAGCAAGGTTCCGCATGGTAAATGGTCTCGTTTTGGGGCGTTGGCTTCAATAGCCGGGCGAGTGGCGTCGAATGTTGCGTGGGAAGGCACGAAGCAGTTTGCGCAGGGAAATCGGCCAAGTCGTAAAGATTTGGTGATGTCACCGGCCAATATTGCCCACGTGGCCGATAAATTGGCAGATTTACGCGGCGCGGCGATGAAGGTGGGTCAACTGTTGTCGATGGATGCGGGCGATTTGATCCCGCCAGAGCTCAGCGATCTGCTCGCGCGGTTGCGTAATCATGCCACGCCCATGCCGCCAGCACAGCTTAAAGCCGTGCTTAACGAACAATGGGGCGACAATTGGCAAGCAGAATTTACCCATTTTCGCTTCTCTCCCATCGCGTCAGCTTCCATTGGTCAAGTGCACGAAGCGTATACCGATGCCGGTGACAAAGTGGCAGTGAAGGTGCAATATCCACGCATCAAAGACAGCATTGATAGCGATGTCGACAATGTCATCACTCTGCTGCGTTTAAGTGGCCTTATCCCCAAAGAGGCGAACTACCAAGCTTTGCTCGATGAAGCCAAGCAACAGCTGACATGACGAGGCCGATTACCTGAAAGAAGCGCGGTCGCTTATCCGGTTTGGTACCCATTTAAAAGACGCTGACGGCTTAGTGGTGCCTAAAGTACACTCAGCTCTTACCTCGGATCGCATTCTAACCATGAGTTATATGGCGGGTGAACCCATTGAGCAGCTTGACCGTGCTTCAGAAGCGGTACGCCAGCGGGTGGTAAGTCGTTTGTTCCAATTGCTGTTTGAAGAGGTGTTTATGTTTGGGGAGGTGCAAACCGATCCGAACTTCGCTAACTACTTGTATCAGCCAGACACGGGCCGCGTGGTATTGCTCGATTTTGGCGCCACGCGTCAGTATGCACCGACGTTTACCGATGGCTATCGCAAGCTGTTTTTGGCGGCGATAAAAAAAGATAATGCAGGGATTGAAGCGGCGCTGACTCAGATTGGCTTTTTTGCTGAGCATATTTTACCCGAGCAAAAGGCCAGCGTGCTTGAGCTGGTGAACACCGCTTGTGAGCCATTGCTGCCGATGCGCCATTTGCGTTTGGGCAAGCAGACTTAGCCACGCGCTTACGTAATCGCGGCGTCGCCTTGAGTATGGAGCAAGGCTATTGGCATACGCCGCCGGCCGATGCGTTGTTTTTGCATCGTAAAATTGCGGGCTTGTATTTACTGGCCGCGAAGTTGGATGTCACCTTAAATGTGCGTGCATTGTTAATGCCCTATTTAACCGGCGAGCCACAGACTGAGACAGCGCAAGTTTAATCCCGCTGCGCGACGGGAACGGCATGTTCGATTTAGTCACTATCGCGCAATGCGTCGCAGTACACTACAAGATCGTCGGCGGTCCAATGGGTTGAGACGTTACGCTGAGTCAGTGAGGTTTCAACCCAGCCTGCGCTGACCACCTCAAACCAGTGAGTTAGCATTGCCTCAAATCCTTTGCTCGCCTGCATACCGGTCCAATCTGGGAGGCTAAGTTGAGTGATTACGTTGTCTTGCATGCGTTCGCCTCGGGTAAAGCCATCAAAAAAATAGCACTCATTACGATACGCAGCGGCAATGGTTTCTTTGGTGGCACCGTATTGGCGATTCATGCTGGCTTCAAACAAGCTATTATCACGGTGCCAGCGCACATCTAACCGGCCGAGTAACCCTTCACCAAATTGCGCGAACACGTCTAAATCATCAATACTCATGTCGCCATGTACATTAATACTGTCGAGCGGATGAATAAAGTCATCAAAAATAAAGCGGCGTGGTGTATCAGGCAGCGCATGGCGGTGTTTTTCCCAGCGCAACGATAACAACGGTGTGCCTAACTCATCTTCCGGACGCTGATCGTTCAGATGGGTGTTTAACAGTGGCAAATAACGGCGATTAAACCCGACAAACAACGGCGTTTGGTGTTGCTCAGCCAGGTTAAATAAGGTTTCAACGTCTGCGCCTGAAGGGGCAACGGGTTTATCAACAAATACCGGCACGCCAGCTTCGAGGCAGGGACGAATCAAGGCCGCATGCGAGTCGGTCGCGCTATGGATCATCACCCATCCACACCAAGCGCCAAGCATTCATGGATGTCGGTGGCCGTGTTCGTCACCCGATATTGATATGCGAGCGCAGCCAACTTTTGGCTATCACGGCTACACAAGACCCAATCTAATCCTGCCAGTTGGCCAATAAGGGTAGATACGCTTTTTGGGCAATGTCGCCAAGCCCGATCGATGCGATCTTCATGCTTTCTCCTTACGTCGTGCGCGCCAGCCAGCTGTAGCCCAACCGGATGCGGCCCAACCGAGTGCGGCCTCAGTCAGCGCTGGAAGTCGCCAGCAGAAATCAGTAACCTAGCCGCATTCTACACAGTGTTTATCATTATGAATATTTTAATCTCTTGGCTCTCTCAGGCCGGTGCGTGGTTAACGCCTTGGCTAAATGATATTGCGATGGCTATTGTCGCGTCGCTTTTGGTGGTGTTTGGTAATGACATTAACCGTACCCTACGCCGTTTATTAACCGGACACCATTTTATTGTTCGTACTCTGGTATTTGTGGCAATCAATGCTTTTGGTTACGGCGCTTTCATTATAGCGGTGTCGCCGTGGCTTGCGGGTAAAATGCGTGGATGGCCTGATCATTGGCTGTTTGCCGGCTTAGTGGCGACCTTTATCTTTATCGGGATGTGGGCGCAGCGTCAGCGCCAAATCTAACCGCCCGATAGCCCAGCACCCTTCCCTGTGATGCCCAATCATCCACTTTATCGTATGGCTGTTTAATTACTAAGCAGCCACACTGTGTAAGCAATCCGATACTGGTATCACAGCGTATTGGTGAGAAAAAGGAGATTTGTATGCAACGTGGACTCATGTGGTTTCGCCACGACCTTCGAATACACGACAATCCTGCGCTCGCTAATTTGGCCTCAAGCTGTGACACGCTGACCTGTGTGTTTGTGATTGATCCGAGCTGGTCACGTGCAGATCATTTTCAAAGCAAGCATTTGGGCCCTCAGCGCGAGGCATTTTTGTGGCAAAGCTTAACGGAGCTGCACCGCGCCTTAGATGCCATGGGGCAAAAGCTGATTATTCGTACGGGCAACCCCCTGGAAGTGGTGGCGAACCTTTGTATGGATCATGAGTTTGATCTGATTGGCATCACCGACCACCCTGGTACGCGTGAGCGCCACCAGGTAGACACTTTAGTCAGCCGCTTTCCACAGCGGGTGGTGGTGTCCGATGCGCATACGCTGTTTACACAACACCAGTTGCCGTTTGATTTACCTGATATCCCGCCAACGTTTACGCAGTTTCGTAAAGCGGTCGAAAAGAAAGGGATCCAACCGCGATTACCCTTGCCGGTGCCTGAGTCATTACCGGCGCCCTTGGCTGGCATGACATCTGAGCCGGCACCACTGTCCGACCGTCGGATTTCCCCGTATCAAGGCGGTGAAATTGCCGGCCGCGCCCAATTGAATCATTTCTTATGGGATACGCACCGGGTCCAGCGTTATAAAGAAACGCGTAATGGTCTTGATGGGTGGGCGTTTTCTTCGCGTTTATCGGCTTGGCTGGCCAACGGTTGCTTGTCGGTACGTTGGGCGGCCGCGGAGTTAAACCGCTATGAGCGCAATGTCGAGCAGAATGAATCGACCTATTGGTTGTATTTTGAGTTGTTATGGCGCGAATATTTTCAGTGGATGCTGTATCACTACGGTGCGCGCTTTTTCCGCTTTAAAGGTATCGCCAATAAACGTCCTCTAACCACGTTTTATGCTGAAGCCTTTATGGCATGGCGCGAAGGCAGTACCGATTTCCCGATTGTGAATGCCGCCATGCGTCAGTTAAAACACACTGGGTGGATCTCTAACCGTAGTCGCCAGTTAGTCGCCAGCTGTTTAATTCACGAGCTTGGGATCGATTGGCGTTATGGCGCGGCGTATTTTGAGCAGCAGCTGATTGATTTTGATGTGGCGGCCAACTATGGCAATTGGCAGTATTTGGCGGGTGTAGGGGCTGATCCCCGCGGCAGCCGCCGATTTAATCTCGACAAGCAAGCCGCGCAATACGATCCTGATGGCAGCTTTGTCGCCAAATGGCTAACCAATGAAGAGCCCTTATATTGATGGTGAGGATAATCCGATACTACCCCTTTATTTACCAAGTTACCCATTTATTTACCTAGTAAAGCGTCGTTCGCTTAGTCTCTCGGCTCGCCGGCTTTTTCGCAGGCGGGTCGGTAGCTATCAATAATCGCGCTCACTTTATCGCTCACCCGGCGTGAGAATAATAAGGCAATGTGGGTAACCGGGTACACATCGTGGCTAGTCATGCCTTCGATTTTTGTTTCTTCAACCAACACGGTGCCATCACAGACTTGTTTTTTTAACAGCATAGCCGCGGGGCCGAAAGGACAATCTCCGGCGAGGCTGTGTAACGGTGGCAAGTCGACCCAAGGGGTAACGGTATCTGGGATCAACAGGTGCTCACTACGTTGAAATAACCAGCCGCCCCACCCAAGGTCACCAAATAAACGAGCAAGTTGAGCACCTTGGTGCGGAGTCCCTAAGGTGATCACCGCACGAACGTTTATCGTGCCAGACGAGAGGCGCTCGGTTTGGCGCTCAAGGTAGCGTCGAATAATCAGCCCACCCATTGAGTGACCAATAAGAATGGCGGGCGCTTGGCCAATAAACGCATCAATTTTAGCGTTTATCTCATCGAAGTCTGGGTTCAAGGTGTTATACGAAAGATTCAGCACCTGATGGCCCTGTTTTTCCAGCCGCTCACACAGGGGGATCAAAAAGATGCCGTGCATGTATAAGCCGTGCAATGTCACAATTTTCATCCCGTCTCCCTTTTTAAAAAAAACGCCTCACCCTTCATCGAGTGAGACGTCATTGTGTTTTACTCGCGCTCTATCATCCGTTAGAAAATCAAATGGGCGATACCTGCAACAACGGGAAGCGTCACCAGGGTACGCAAAATAAAGATCACAAACAGCTCCCACAGTTTTACTGGAATCTTACTGCCGAGCAAGAGTGCACCTACTTCGGAGATATAAATCAGCTGAGTGACCGACACGGTTGCAATCACAAAGCGGGTCATTTCGCTTTCAATGTCTGCCGCTAGAATGGCCGGGATAAACATATCAGCAAAGCCGATCACCATGGTCTCGGACGCCTTCACCGCATCAGGAATGTGCAGCAATTCAAGCAGTGGTACAAAGGGTGCGCCAAGAATACTAAAGACGTCGGTATATTCTGCGACCATCAGTGCCGCGGTTCCGATTGCCATCACCACAGGCAAGACACCGAGTACCATGTCGACAGCGTTTTGGGCGCCCTCTTTGAGCACGCTGTTCACCGAGCGGATTTTCTCGGCACGGTTGAGGCACAATGCAGGCCATAGCTTAACGTAGAATATCCTTCTGGTAATGTTTCCTCGTCACCTTGTCGCTCTGAGTTATCGATTAACGCGTCTTTTTTCCAGCATAAAGGAGGCAAACGTGGCACCACTATTGCCGCCGCAATCCCGGCTAAACATACAGTGAGATAGAACCAGGTAAACATATGCATCAAATTAACTTGTGCAATCACCACCAAGCTAAAACTGATCGATACAGCTGAGAAGGTGGTGCCGACAACCGCCGCTTCTCGCTGGGTGTAAAAGCCCTGCTCATACTGTTTACTGGTCATCAAAATGCCGACACTACCGTCGCCCAACCAAGACGCCGCACAATCAACGGCCGAGCGCCCCGGCAAACCAAACAGTGGCGCATGACTTTGGTGAACACCGCGCCCAATAACTCCAATAAACCAAAGCTGGTTAGCAGTGGTAACAATAAACCGGCAAAAATGAATACCGAAAGCAAGGTAGGCAGCAATTCATTAAGCACAAACGCCCCGGTGGTTTCGCCCATGATCACTGGCGTACCGATCCCATAAAACGCCATGATGACAAAAACAGCGCCAAATATACGACTTGCCAACCAAATGGGGGTTACGTTGAATAAGCCATTAAGGAAGCCATGGCGTGTGATCACGGCAGGTTTGGTCAAGGTAACCAATACTGAAACAACGGCACTCAACACCACTAAGGCAGTGACGACCGCGGTTGCACTATTACCTAACAAGTCCAACACAGTGCTGGCCATCACCGCAATAGGGATAGTGACACTGTCGCCGAAAGTAATGGGTGTCATGAAAAACAGCAACCCAAGCAGCGATGGGATCGCGAACACCAGAATATTTCTCGTCGAAGGAGCCTTCTTGGAGAGTGTGTCAGTTTTTTGCATACGTCTGAATCCTGAATTTTTATTTATCTCACAGCGAAAACCAACCACTTTGGCGATTAATTATTCACTCACTGTGACTAACTGGCATGCAGATTATCGAATCACACATAGGATGTAAATAACTATTTAGTCATAAATACTGAATAAATACATCGCAAAAGTCGATTCGCCATGCCATTTTATGGTTTTATAGTTCAACAAACTCTCTTTTGTGAAAAGTTTGTTACACCGCTTTATTGACCAAGATCAGATTCTGTTACTCATTTGTAGGGTATGAGGTGGGTTAGCTCACAGAATAAGCCCAAATATAATCAACCGATAAGGCGCAAACTTGCCTTCAATGCCTGTTAACCAATTTTAAAGTCAATACGGGCATATTCTTTGATCAACCAATCACCAAAGTCATTGAGGAGGGTCATAACAGCACGTTTTTTTACAGGTTTGCGTTCTAGCAGTATAAAAAGTCGCTCAATTGCGGTTTTCTGGGCAGGATAATGTTTGATAAATGCGTCGGCACACTCTTCTAATGACTCACTCCAACGTGCTTCTTTATGCATAACTAACCCAAATGCGGCGCGTATTAAGGTATCGGCGATCGATTGTGCGACGTTGAGCTGGGTATTCCAAGTTGTCGCGGCGGTCACCTTTTGCTTGGCGCGCGCAAGCTTTTCCGATACGTCTGGATTCATGGCTTTTGCCACTTCCCAACTGGCTTCGAACAAGCCAAAACTAAGAGAGAGATCTTGTCCATACAGGCAAATCGCTCTGTGCTTAAAAAAGAAACCCCAATGGAAGACTTGTGACAGATCGCTAACATGTGACACTGTCACTATGTCGATATGGCAATCACTGATCACTTTGCTATGGCTGGTTTTCAATCGCCACAACAAGGTATTTAACGCATTAGATTGATCAAGCGTTAACGCCTGTTGGCACACAACGGTCAGTGATAACACCGTTTCTTTGACGACCGCACGGCGCCAGACAATATCACCACTGATATACACACTGTGAAGCCGCTTGCCAAGAAGAGCACGCAGCTGTTTCACCGCTTTGATCATCACGGGAATAAATTCAGATTGGAATGGCGCGCGCGATCGGGCTCGGGTAAATACGCGGTTCGAGATTGCAACTGAGTCACGACTTTTACACACGGTTGAACAGGCGCGCTATTGTTGGTCATCTGCATTAACAAATCAACGCTCTAACAACGGCTCTGCTTCAATTTTAGTCAGTCTCTGTGATAATCACCAGAGCGGTTCGCTGTTCATGGTTTAGGGGGTGCCATACGAATCTCTAGAGCCATGCCCCACTCTTGGCGTTTTTGATCGCTGAGATGCCACCTTGCGCATGTTATAGTGCGACCATGCACACCCCAACGAGAGATAATTATGACGCAACACAACCTGCTTAACTTAGAGGATATAATCGAGACCGCGTTTGATATTTTTGCCGAAATGGCCCCCGACAACTTGGAGCATGACGATTTGCTGCTTTTTGAATCTCGGTTTGAAGACGAAGGCGGTGCGATTGTGGTCGAGGTTAACAGTGACTGGCCTGAACACGTGGGCGCTGATATAGATTTATCTCAGTGTGCAGAAGTGCAAATTGGACTGGCCGGCGACGAAGTGCTTAAACCTGTATTCGCGCGCATGCTGATTAGCCGCGATATCGATAATAAATTCTGCCATATGCTGTGGAACCGAAACGGAAAGCAGTTGCATTAATGTCCGTGTGAGCTGACACGAGCATACACTGATTCTATTTAGCCAATAATGACATCCCCGGAGCCTGACACCAGTACGCCACCGCAGTTAAGCGCATCGCCAATGCGGGCGGCGGGTTTACCATCAATCAGTACCCCAGTTGAGCCCGCGGCAATCTGGCGACCATGAGAGCCATGTGGCGTTTTCGGGCACGGGCAGCCGTGTGGGGCGGCGGTATCCCCCACTCTTGCCGCCGGCTTGCCATTAATCATCACCCCAGCGCTGGCGCTGGTCACTGCGGTGGGCGGAAAACAGCCATGCCCACCGGCGGTATCGCCTAATCGTGCTGCCCCTGGCATAGCGCCTCCTTAACGTGCAATCACCATACGTCCATCAATGATGGCGAAAAACGGATCCAGACTCGTAATTAAATCTAATTCATTCGAGCCATATCTGACTGGAGACATACCACGTTGATCCTCTAACCTGACTAGGCGTCCATCCATAAGGCTCTTCACTGAGTACTCATGCCATTCGCGCCTTGGTTCTGCTCGGACATCAGAAGCCCGTTCAAAATCCCCAGGCAAATCCATCACATCAAAAAACTCCTCCGGCTCGGTCATATAGGCTTCCGCTTTCGCTTTTTCTCGGTTCGAGAGTGACCACGCCATTTTTAAACCGTCAAAATCCCGCTTTGTTGAGCAAGGTGATAAGGTTACTATAAGCGCGATACAGCATTTTCATGTGCTTGGGGTTGTTTTCATCGAACGGGGTCGCATCCACCCAACGCCAACGTGGCAGGGTTTTTATATGGAGGGGGCGTGAAAATTTAGTGACAGGACCACGAACCGTTCCGTCACCATTCACCAGTGGCGTTCGGTGTTTTGCCGGATAGGTGGTGGAGTCTTTAATTGTCGGTTTCCCGTCTTCTACCGTGACGGTCAGGTTGGTCATCTCTTTTTTGGTGCCGTCTGGAAAGGCGCCATACAGGGTGACCTGGCAGG
>AQOF01000121.1 GCA_000565345.1 Salinivibrio costicola subsp. costicola ATCC 33508 = LMG 11651
TTAACAAGACAGAAGCGTTCTTCCCAAGCAATGGTGAAGAACAAAACAACGACTAAACCGACGGCACGTTGGGTATTCTTAAAATTTGAAGGGATCGACACACTCGAACTCGACGGTCAGAGCTTCATAACCGGTGTACGAGAGCATCAACGACGATTACTGAAATTGTTGGGCCAGTTATACGAAGCGGTTTATTCCTAAATTAGGTGCGGAAACTCGGTTCCACCGCGCAGCAATGCGGGTTACTGGGAGGACGGCCACCCTCGCAATGCAGCCGTCAGCGCCTTGAAATCGGGTAACTTGGAAGACTGGAAACAAGAAGAGGGTTATCACCAACGCTCTCTGTCAGAAACTGGCATGTCTCGATACAAAACGTTAATCAGCCTGAGCTGACCCTACGTAACTACGATGCACAAGTTGGCGAAGCATTGGCCAACGTGAAAGCGATAAACAAAGTCATAAGACTTGGTATGCCTGTTAGTTACCGAGTTGACTGATGGGAGTAATCCCATTGGGATCAGTGCGTTAGATGAATGATTTGATCAACAACGCCGCTAGTGACTACCGATTTGCCTTTTAATTTCTGATGCAAGCGCGTTCGCAAATGCGGAGTCCGTAACGTTGACCATGCCTTGACCCTTGGTTGAGGCATCAATTCGCATTGCGACTTTGCTTTTATCTACATTCCATACATCTACATAGTAACGCTCGACACGAGAAAAGGCTGTCATAGAGACTGATGTGCTGCTAGCGTTGAAGGTGTTTGCCGCGGTAGATCCTGATAATAACGCTAGCGAGCCAGCGTTTCTCTCATTATAGCTCGCTCTTGTTGTACCAACTCTGATCACTGAATCAATATTTTCTCTCTCGAGAATTTTCATCACCTCTACAGATTGGTAGTGCTTGGTTGGCGGGAAAATCTGATTTTTAAGAACACATTTATTAATCGATGTGTCAGCGCAAAGATTTTCTATGAATTCCTCTTCGAAATCGAAGCTAAATCCATCCATGTTTATCATGACATTTTTCAAAGGTGGCATTTCAGTGTCGGGGCTCTTATAGGCTCTACTCTTGGACCCTGCACACCCGGCTAAAAATAGGCAGGCTAATGCTGCCACTATCACTTTTCCTTTCACAGTCACTCCTTAATGCGGTTTAACTTTTCTATGATCGCGCTATCCGGCAGATCACTAAGCGCTGACAAAGCAACTCGAATGACTTCCGAACGGCTGGCAGACGGCGCAACAAGCACGCGCAAACGCTCAATGATTTCATCGTCACTGTCATAGAGCATAAATTGCTTGCGGTTAGCGACCTGACGCGGCACATCACTGAATTGGCTTGCAGAAAGTGGCGATTTAAATAAGGTCGAGGCAATGCGCTTTTCATCGTTGTGCATGGCTTACCTCCAACTTACCGAGCAAGTGGTCGGCCAGCAAAACAAAGTCGCTTTGTGCCTTCGCTGCGCTGTCGTCATCAATCTCTAAAATGGTCAGTCTTTTGGCTAGGCCAGAGTAGGGCTTATCCCGATTAACAAGGCGCGCTAGCGCGACCTCAAAGAAATCGGCTATCGCTTGTTGTGCGCTGTCTGCATAATGCGACATGGATGGTAACACCGGCACCTTATTCAAGTAACTGATAACACTCAGCGATTCGTTAAAATCGTGAACAAAATCGATCACACCTTTCGCGGTTTCCGCTTCTGCAGTATCGAGCGCGCCAATATTTAACTCGTTCCCACGCTCCTGCGTGGGAATGTATATAGGGTTTTGAATCATAGGTAGGCTTCGCTGCAAGATCACCGAGCAGTGATTATTCTATGTTCTAAGTCTCACGGACAGCGTCAATACTTTTAGCGAAAAAGCCCTAGCCAGCGTAATGTTACACAAGTTATGGTGCTGTTTGTGTTTGAATAAGCGCTAGATATGCATTTCCACGCGGGAGCGTGGGAACAAGAAAAAATATTTTTATACAACGACCAAATTTATACATATGATTAAAACTTCCTGTAAACCTAACGCCGCATTCAGCGGCTTGTCCGCTGCAATGCTTTGTTATGCGAATTATTAACCTGCTGCACAAGCTTTAATCCTATGAATTACCTTCTCACGAAACTCACCATGCCCATGCGTTGCTCTCGGGTGGGCAATTCTAAAGCACATAGCATCGGCTGCCTCAAACTCCCAGAATTTTCTAGAAATCACTTCTTTATTTCGATAACCATCAAAATTCTCATTGAATAATTGTTTGATCACTGGATCAATACCAGCGAAGCCAGCCGCAAAAATTACAACATCTGGCTTAAAGTGCGTGATCTGTATTGCAAGCAACTCCTTTGATATTGACATTATTTCTTCGCGTTCATTTTTCGGGCGTGTTCTAGGGCTTTTCTTGTTGTAGTCCCACGCAAACAAATTTGCATAGATAATGGATTTAGGATCAACTTCAAGCTCCTTCGCCAGCCGGAAAAAGTATTGCTTAAAGCGACTTCGCGTTTTTGTAATAACTTTTCCACTCTTACTCACCGGAAGATGTTTTTTATAACGCTCAGTTGCTTCACACACAAGCTCGCAAACTTTATCTTTTTCGACAAAATCAGCGACACGATTAATCTTATTCTTGTTGTTATCAGTATTCCATCCGGCAGTCTCCCGACCAACCAGCATAATTTTTAGATTTGAACTCCAGTACTCATCAAATGGAACCGGTAAAAAAACACCAGAGTATTTGTCCTCTTCAAGGTTGAATGAGTTAATATTAAGACTTGTCAAGATCGTTGCGTAATCATTAATTAATGCATCCATTAAGAAAGCTCCGTAGAGCCATCTGGAAGCCATTTAATATTCAGGCAACCATCACCAAAACGTACGACACCTTTCTTTTTCGGTAGCTTATTAAACTGCCCCCGATACTCGATAAAATTATCAAGCAATTCAATCAGGTGTACTTTGAACCCTGACTCAGTGGCCTTCTCGAAAAGGTCGTCTTCAATCTTCCAACGAGTGACGCTCAAGCGATCTTCATTATCTTCCGCACAGAAAATCACTTCACCGGCTGCTTTCATAATCTCAGGGTATTGCTTGGCTATCATCGTAAGACGAGTGGTTTCAAAGTCTTGGTCAAAATTTGGCATATTTTTTCCTTCTGCTCGTTATTCTTCTACCTTACACTACCTCGGCGACAGAATGAGTCGCAAAGGCGCATAACATTGTAGTTAGTGCGCATGCGCGATTGCCCAAAATCATTACACGCATTGTGACCTTGATAAATAACTGTTATAAAAAGAATTTATTACATATCATGCATGTCTCTTTTACGCGATAGTATGCATGCCGCCGATCAGTTGTCGGCACCTAACACGCCATTTGATTGGCTATTTTGCGGGTTAGTGTATCAAGCGCTGTTTTTCTTTTCGTGCGCTATTGTCCAAAGTGTTAGCCAAGCCATATTTTGTGAAATGGGTGCAAAAAAGCGGCCTGGGTGGCCGCTTGGGGTCTCGACGTGGTTTGTACCTACCGCGCAAAGCGGGTGGCGTGGAAGGCGAGGTGTTCATCAATAAAGGTACTGATGAAAAAGTAGCTGTGATCGTAGCCGGGTTGCATGCGCAAGGTAAGCGGAGAGTTGTGTTTCTCTGCCGCTTGTTTCAGGGCTTGCGGGTTAAGCTGCTCGGCCAAAAAGCCGTCTTTGTCGCCTTGGTCCACCAGCATCGGCATGGCGGTGGGGCCTTGGGCGAGTAACACGGTAGCATCGTAGCTTTGCCATGTTTGTTCGTCATCGCCTAAATAGGCGCTAAAGGCCTGTTTGCCCCACGGGCAGTCGGTGGGATGACAAATGGGGCTGAACGCGGAAATGCTGCTGTAGCGTGATGGGTTACGCAAACCAATCACTAACGCGCCGTGGCCACCCATGCTGTGTCCGGCAATTGCGCGCTGGTTGTTGACCGAAAAGTGCGATTCAATCAGCTCGGGCAGCTCATTGGCGACGTAGTCGTACATCTGGTAGTGCGACTGCCACGGCGCTTGGGTGGCATTAACATAAAACCCCGCCCCTTGGCCGAGATCGTATTGATCGGCGTCCGCCACACCCTCGCCGCGCGGGCTGGTGTCCGGCGCCACAATCGCCATGCCCAAGGTGGCGGCTTGTTTAAACGCGCCGGCCTTTTGCATAAAGTTTTCGTCGGTGCAGGTCAGGCCCGAGAGCCAGTAGAGCACGGGCACCGGTTGGGTGTTTGCTTTCTCAGGCAGAAAGATCGCAAACGTCATTTTGCCGTTGGTGGCACTAGAGTCATGCTGCCAACGTTGGTGCCAACCGCCTGCGACTTTGTTTTCGCTTATTTTTTCTAGTTGCATGGTTATTCTGCCGCCGCGTTGCCACGGCGGCCGTCCTGTTATTGGTCCATGTGGATCACGCTGCGAATGCTTTTGCCTTCGTGCATCAGCTCAAAGGCGCGGTTCACTTCATCAAGGCCCATGGTATAGCTGATAAATTCTTGCAGGCCAAACTCACCATCGAGGTAACGCTCAACAATGCCGGGCAGCTCTGAGCGGCCTTTTACGCCACCAAACGCCGAGCCTTTCCAAACGCGCCCTGTCACCAGCTGGAATGGACGGGTTGAAATCTCTTGGCCGGCGCCAGCAACCCCAATGATCACTGACTCACCCCAGCCTTTGTGGCAGCATTCCAGCGCTTGGCGCATCACATCGACATTACCGATACATTCAAACGAATAATCAACGCCGCCGTCGGTCATCTCGACAATCACTTGCTGGATTGGCTGATTGTAATCTTGAGGGTTAATCACATCGGTGGCACCCAGCTGCTTGGCAAGGGTGAATTTGCTTTCATTGATATCAATGCCAATGATGCGGCTTGCGCCGGCCATACGGGCGCCGATGATGGCTGACAGGCCAATGCCGCCCAAACCGAAAATCGCGACGGTATCACCTTTTTCTACTTTGGCGGTGTTCATCACTGCGCCCATGCCGGTGGTGACACCACAGCCAAGCAAGCAAACTTCTTCCAGTGGCGCGGCTTTGCTCACTTTCGCCAATGAGATCTCTGGCAATACCGTGTATTCCGAGAAAGTCGAGCAGCCCATGTAGTGGAAAATGGTCTCGCCGTTAATCGAAAAGCGCGAGGTGCCATCAGGCATCAGGCCTTTGCCTTGGGTTTCACGCACCGCGCCACATAGGTTGGTTTTGCCAGATAGACAGAATTTACACTCGCCACATTCGGCAGTGTAAAGCGGGATCACATGATCGCCCACTTCGACGCTGGTCACGCCCTCGCCGACCATTTCAACAATGCCACCGCCTTCGTGGCCAAGAATAGAAGGAAATACCCCTTCAGGATCGTCACCCGATAGGGTAAAGGCATCGGTATGACACACGCCAGTGGCGACGATTCTGACAAGAACTTCACCTGGTTTAGGTAATTGAACGTCAACCTCTTCCATTTTCAGGGGTTCACCTGGCCCCCATGCGACCGCGGCTTTTGATTTGATATGCGTTTGTCCCGGCTTGATTGTTAGTGCCATTGGAGAATCCTTTTTGTTCACGATTACGACCTGACTATGCTAACTAAGTTAGTTTTAGTTATAATCTGGCAAAATTGAAAATCATTATTTCACTTTCGTAATAATGTGTGTCAGTGAATATAGACAGGGTAGACGGTAATGGCACCCCATTGGGAAGGATTAAACGAATTTTTATCGGTGGCCGAGCATGGCAGCTTTACCCAAGCGGCTAATAAATTGGACATCACGGTGGTGTCGGTAAGTCGTCGGGTGGCTGCGCTTGAGGCGTATTTGGGGGTGGAAGCTGTTTCATCGCACCACCCGCAAAGTGTCACTCACCGACGAAGGTGAGCTCTATTATCAACGCTGCCGCCCACTGCTCGCGGCCTTGGTCGATGCTGAGCAAACCATTACTCAATCGCAAGCGCTTCCTTCTGGGCTGGTCCGCGTCACTGCGCCGGTGAACTTTGG
>AQOF01000122.1 GCA_000565345.1 Salinivibrio costicola subsp. costicola ATCC 33508 = LMG 11651
TTTTTGTTTAACAAACATATCGTGTTCAGCTTTAATACGTTTCTCTACACTTTCGCGGGTTGGTGCTACTTCTTCAAATTTTTGTGTATATAGTTCGACGATTTGATCTAATGTTTTCATGTTCTATTATTCCTTCTGGTTATATATTATTGGTTTTTAGTAAAGATTAAATGCTGCATATTAAAGCCGTGTTACTTGCTTGAATACGTCCTTTGCTAATTCTTCAGCTTTAACAACGTCTTTTTCACCTGCGTGCATAATTGCCATAGCTGCAATAAAATCATGCTGGTTATCATCAATCTTGTAACCTGATTTTGTGATCATCTTTGACAAGTGATACATAAATGGAGAGTGCGAGATTTTTAACAACTTCTTTTGTTTTGTTATTTTTAACAATCAAGCATTCTTCTTCATCAAAACTCATTTCGTATTTTTTATTCACTGCTGCAAGCTCTGCTTTAACAATTTCTTTTGCTGCTTTACTTACAACATCTTGTTTTGCTTTAGTTGCTTGTTGTTTTTTAAGTGCAATAAATTTATTAAGTTGTTGTTGTCGATCGTTTGTTGTAGTCATTTTTCTACCTTTATTATTTACGATTTACGAAAAAATTTATGTTTACTTCTGCTGCATCAGTGCTTAGTAATTCCCAACCATGCGATCCGATAACTTGCGACACGGTAAATAGCTGGGCGTGGCTCAAAGTCGTAGATGTCACCACTTGTAACTGTGTTACCTCATCAGCGATCTTTGCAAGCTTAACGTCAAGTGTGTGAATATTTGCAGGGGTGAGGTGTAACGATTTTCGGAGAGAGATTGGAGGCTGTCGATCAAGTCCTAACTTTTTGATTGAATCAGCAACCCGCTTACGGGTCTCTTTATCTGCATTACACTGTTTTAATAGTGCTTGCAGTTTTTGTTGTGTTGAATCTGTCATTTGTGTTTTCCACCTTTAATTTATACAGCTTGAAAGGCTGCGTACGTCCGCTGTTAATGTATTTATCTGTATCTGTATAGTTACTTAATGTGCTTGCTGATACACCTGTCAGCTCTGCGATCTCACTCAGTCCCCAGAAGACTTCACGGCTTTCATCAAGGTTTCGAGCGGCACTGTAATAGACCATGTAAATGTTCTGATGTGCTTCTTTTGCTGACTCTTGTTTAGTGTAAAATGTGCAATTCTCACTGCTGTAATCGCCTTTATCTCCCAAGCGTGATAAACACAATTCGTTGCGCTTGTCGTACTCCCAGTTGCTCGATGTAATTACCCATTTTGCAAACTCAGGGAAGCTTAGCCATTCTTCACATACTTCTACATCAGCGTATTGGGGCTTGCTCAAACACCGATGGTGCATATTATTCCACATGCAGTTGATAGCACTACGCGTGGCTGAGGGTAAGTTGTCTACCAACTCATTGTTCCACTTTTTCATATTCCTGTTATTCCTATTGTTATTATTATTTATTGTTATTTTGTTATATTTACAGATTTTCTACTTTTCGCAGCACTCTAACTTTTTAACAGCGTTGCGAATTAATTGTGCTTGTTTTAAATAACCTTTTTTCTCAAGTCGTTTAGCGTGTCCATATGCACTGCTAATTAATAGCTTTTTGTGTGTTAGTAGCTGCAAAACTTCTGCTTCGTCAGCGTATAGTTTTAAATTCATTTCGATATGTAATCCTCATTATTAAAGTGTGTTATTAATACATGTGTCATTAGTATCCAATACCAAAAAGGTATTCACTTATAGTTAAAAAAGAAGCACCCGAAACGGTGCCATCTTTAAAATAACAAAAAGGAATAATGTATCTGTAGAACATGTATTACAAAGGAGGTGATACCTTTAAAAACCCCCGCAATGTCAGCGGCTCTGACGGGCTAAAACTCGGGATCAACGTGGGAACTAAAGCCGGAAGAGGCAAACCCTCAGTTTTAATCAACTCAACGAGGAGGAAGAGAAGACTATTTAGAAGCTAATAAAGGAGAAAAAACGTAAAACAAAAACTTGCTGAAAGTATGTGTGTTTATTTCCTAACCTTATATAAATATTATAGCTTAAATGAGAATAAGAATCAATACCATTTGGGTATTTATTTCAACTTTTTGGTTGATTTTTTATTTTGCGCGTGTTTGGTTAAATTCCGATCTTGTATTATTAATATAATCACTTGCTTCAACTTCTGTGCTTGTACCCGATCCTTGATCACTTTCTTGAGTTAGACCTGGGTGCTTAGCACTTATTACCGCGTTTGGAACAACTGTTGCAGCATCGGTCACAAACTGCTCTTGGATTGTAATACTTGCACTTATACTATTTAAATCACGACTTTGCACACTGTGGCTTAAAATAATACAGTCGTCTATATCGTCGAAAAGTTGTTCACCACGTTTATTACTAAACAGTGTAAAACGTTGCTTACTTTTAACAAGTTCATCAAGTAAACGCTGAAAACTTAAGGGGGTGGGGTTGCCATCAATTTTCTGTCGTGGGGACTTACTATACGTCAGTACCCCGTTAATAGTTACAACTCTATTTCCGATTTCAAATCCGTCTGTTTTAACAGCTCCTGACATAATTGACGATGTTGAAGCTGTGTTGTTTCTTGATACACTTATGTTGTTCTCTGCATCCAAGCATATAATATTGTCGCCGTCCTTGGATAATAAATAATAAAATGCCATGTTGTGTTATCCTTGTTTTTATTTAAAGTTGTGTGCCGTAGAAGTCTGCTATTTTCAACACAGTATGAAGTGGCTTGCTGTAGCTGTATTTATGCAGGGTTTCGTGATCTTCTGGGTATAACTCAAGCAGCTTACTTATTAAATAGTCTGTATCAGCAGATAGTGGCTCTTTTGCTGCTAACATTTTGTTATAAACGCGTTGTATAAGCTGCTGCTCGGGGAAATCGCTTACGTCGTCAATTTGTGAGGCGGGTGTGTCGTCAGATTGCGGCTTACATTCATCGCTACAATAACAGCTTTTTTGATTACTATAGCTTAGCGTCACAACTTTATTACATGTCAAGCAGCTATATTTATAAATCCCTTGTCTTCGTAATCGTTTTTTCTCTTTATCGCACTCAGGATTAAAGCATAAATGACGTGGGTGTCCTGCGTTGGGTTTAAACTCATTGCGACAAATGCAGCATTTTCTTGTTTTCTTCAATATTTCCTCCTTAATCTACCTGCATGATCTTTGCTAAGCGTTTAATCTGGGCTTCTAAACCGTCCTGCTGATTGCTTGTAGCTAATGCTTTGTTTAGTAGTGAAGTTGGGTTGTAACCTGTGCCCCGCTTGCGTAGAGGCTTACGTTTACGCTTAAAGTACCAATCAACAAAAAACCCAATGGAATCAAGTTTTTGCATAGTTCTATACTTTCGCCACTCTTGTTTGTCTAAATTAAACTCAACACCATCTACTATCATCGAGCCGTAGGGGAGCGAGTTACCCCGCCCGTCTGTAGCTTGCTTAAATTCGATTTCTGATTTACTTGTCATCGCTACCCCTTATCCCCGCTTGCGAAAGTCTTCCAGCGACTCCACAAAACTGTAATTTAAAGCCAGTTTGCAGTTTTCTAAAATGTCCCGATACTGATCTTGTACAACATCCCGCAAGCAATCATTCCCGTATGCTTCGCTATCAAGTGAGTAAATAAAATCAAGGGTTGCTTGTGCTTGTTTAAGTCCCGCAAGTTCTTCTGCTGTTGGTTCGTAAAACTTGATAGTAGTAACTCCGTCGGTGTGGGTTACGTCGGCGTTGTTTCCTAAATCATTGAACTTATCATCCGAGCCGCGATCAGATCATCAAAGCCTCAAAACAGGTCACAGATGATGAGCAAAGCCAAGTACAAAATCAGCAACTGGAAGCAATACAATCAGGCATTAGTTAACCGTGGTTCGATTACCTTTTGGGTTGATGACGCCGCTATCCAGGCTGGCACTGCAAAAAGCATCATGGCAAACGAGGCAGAGGCTTTACGTTTACCGATGGTGCCATTGAAACAGCGCTGATGGTTAAAGGTATTTTCAAACTCCCTCTTCGCGCCCTGCAAGGCTTTCTCGACTCGATATTTGGTTTGATGGACGTACCGCTCAAATCGCCGTCATACAGTTGTATCAGTAAACGGGCGAAGACGGTTGAGGTTAACTACCGATTACCCAGTCGTGGGCCCGTTGCTCACGTCGTCATTGATGCCACCGGTTTAAAAGTGTTTGGC
>AQOF01000123.1 GCA_000565345.1 Salinivibrio costicola subsp. costicola ATCC 33508 = LMG 11651
GCCAGCGCGGCAAGCATGCCGCAAAGGCTGTAAACACCGATTTTAATCCGATCGACATTGATGCCAGACAGACGCGCCGCTGACTCGTTGCCACCGAGTGCATAGATATAACGGCCAAAGCGGGTATGATTAAGCAAGTACCAGGCACCGATAAAGACGATGGCCATCAGCCACACGGCACGGGAATACCCAATAAATAACCGGTCCCAAACCATGCAAAGGCGTCGGCCGTTTCAGTAAAGCCCGCGGAAATAGGGCGACCATCGGTATACACCATAGTCACGCCACGATAGAGCGTCATTGCGACCAAGGTAGCGATAAAGGCCTGTACCTTGCCTTTGGCCACCACCACACCAGTCATGGCACCAATTGCCGCGCCTGCAAACAAGGCGGTGGGCACTGCGATCAACACCGGTACTTCGACTGCTATCAGACTCGCGGCAAAGGCACCGCACAATGCCAGCACCGAGCCGACGCTCAAATCGATACCCGCGGTTAAAATCACCAGCGTCATCCCCACCGCGATAATCGCGTTCACCGAGGTTTGGCGCAGGATATTGAGCAGATTATCGACCATGAAAAAGTTGCTGTTTAAAAATGACATCACCACGATCAGCGCCAACAAGGCGATCAGTGATTTTTGCTCAATTAACCAGGCTTTGCTGAACATAGGTTTGCGTCCATCCTCTGACGGCTGGGACTTATTGACTGCATTTGAGCTCATGCTGCATCCTCATTGGCATCTTTGCCTACCGCACAGGCAAGCAGAGTTTCTTGGTTAGCGTCCTTGGCATCAAATTCACCGCATACGCGGCCTTCGTGCATCACTAAGATGCGGTCACTCATGCCAAGCACTTCGGCATTTCTGACGACACCAAGATGATGCTCATGCCCTCGGCTTTAAATTGATTAATTAACTGGTAAATTTCTTTTTTAGCGCCAACATCGACACCACGCGTCGGCTCATCCAAAATCAGCACTTTCGGCTTGGTCATCAGCCCTTTGGCGATCGCCACTTTTTGCTGATTCCCGCCCGACAAGTTGCCAATAATTTGGCCACGATGCGGGGTTTTAATATTAAAAAGACGAATAAAATCATCCACCGCCATCACTTCATCGCGCGGCTGAATTTTGCCCCAATGCGTCAGTTTATCGAGCGCGCTGAGTGACATGTTGTCTTTCACCGATAACCCCAGCACCAAGCCCTCGCCTTTGCGATCTTCGGAGATATAAGCAATGCCATTGGCCAGTGCATCTTGTGGGCTGACCGGATTAATCACCTTGCCATCAAGCCGAATCGTGCCTGCCTCGCGCGGCATGGCGCCATAGATAATTTTCATTAACTCCGTACGCCCAGCCCCCATCAGACCCGACACGCCTAAAATTTCACTGCGGTGCAGCTGAAAACTCACCTCTTCCACCCCGTGGCCGCTGACATTTTCCACCTCAAGGCTTATTCCATCAGGGCGACGTCGCTTCGCGGGTATTGTTCGGCAAGTTTACGGCCCACCATCATCTCAATCAGGCCGTCTTCATCGGTATCACTGACGGCACATTCACCAATAAACTTGCCGTCGCGTAACACGGTGATCCGATCGCAAATCTCAAAAATTTCTTTTAAACGGTGCGAGATATACACAATGCCGCAGCCTTGCGCACGTAACTCATTGATCACCGCAAACAGCGAAGCCGTCTCAGTGTCAGTCAGCGCATCGGTTGGCTCATCCATAATGATCACCTGCGACTCAAACGACAGTGCTTTAGCAATTTCCACCATCTGCTGCTCGCCCAGGCTAATGCTCCCCAGAGGCGTCGAACCGCGCGCATTGACATTTAACCGCGCCAGCAGCTTATCCGCCTCTTCAACCATTTTGACCCAGTCAATCTTGCCAAAACGATTAGTAAATTCACGACCCAGAAAAATGTTTTCGGCAATGGTCAACTCTGGGATCAAATTCAGCTCTTGATGAATAATACTGATCCCCGCTTGCTGCGAATCACGCGGACCTTTAAACGAGACCGGTGTGCCTTGGTAATTCACCTCACCGCTATCGGCGTGATAAATCCCGGTGAGCACCTTCATCAAGGTGGATTTGCCCGCGCCGTTCTCGCCCAATAACGCCATCACTTGGCCGGGATACACATTCAAGCTCGCCTCATCGAGGGCGCGCACCCGGGAAGGTTTTTACGACTTGGCTGAGCTGTAAGATAGGTTGCGTCATCGTGGTTACTCGCTTAGGCCCACCTAAAAGGTGACACCGGCTTGAAAAATCACATTGGCATAAGGCGTACATTCACCGGTGCGAACCACCGCTTGGCTCTGCGCCGTACGTGCTTTAAATGCCTCGTGGCTGATAGCGGTCACCCCTATCGGCTGTTGGCGTGCAGCATTTTCTTGTTCTAATCGCCCAAGCAACGCCTGGTGCAGCGCTGGGCTCACCACTGCGAGCTCTTCCGCAATCACCACAGATTCAATGCAAGCGTGCGTTAACACCGCCTCGACCGTCTGCATAAAGCTCGGCACGCCATCAGTCAGCGCCAAATCAATGCGCGACACCGAGCTTGGGATCGGAAGCCCCGCATCACACACCGTAAACTCATCGGTATGTCCCACTTGCGTAACCAGCTGTGCGAGCTCTGGATGGAGCAAACCATGCTTATTCATTCATCACCTTCTCACTCTCGATTGGATCATTCAGCGCTTACACCCCACTCAACGCGGATACGCCTTCTTTTATCGCGCTTTCTCGCAGAAAACACGCCATCGAAACGTTTCGATATTAAATAAATAATAAACGGCGATATAAAATTCACCATAAGCAAGATACACAGATGTGAAGCAGATCGACTATTGATATCGCAGCCACTAGCAAAGAGAGGGGAAGATCACACTAGGGGGGAGAAACTAGAGACTAGAGACTAGAGACTAGAAAGAGCCTAGAGGACGGAATACGGAATACGGAATACGGAATACGGAATACGGAATACGGAATACGGAATACGGAATACGGAATACGGAAAAAGCGTATCGTGCCTGGTCCTGTAGATAAAGTTCCTAGGGCCTAGGATCCTAGGACCTAGGCACTGCTTCCCGCTCTTTCCCGTATTCAAGATCCCGAATCAAGCCTAGGTCGGACAAGCATCAATGGCACCATTGGCACCATTGGCACCATTGGCACCATTGGCGTAGGTCGGAAAAGCGCCAGCACGATGTAAGCCTCGTTCCTCGATATAACTGGCGCGCCTCCGACATTGATGATTAAAATTGGCACTGATCGTAACAGGCGCAGTGCAACTGGCGCCCATTGGCATGGTGCATTATTGTTGACATGGTGCCGGGGCTTGTGTCACCTACGCCAATGGGATCATCAAGTCTCAATGTAGATAAAGTACCTAGGGCCTAGGATCCTAGGACCTAGGTACTGCTTCTCGTTCTTCTCCATATTCACGATCCCGAATACCGATGACGGAATACAGAGTACAGAAAAAGCAATAGCCCCAATGCGAGCACGAGGCGGCTCGATCTAGTCTCTCGTCTCTAGAAGCGAAGCGTCTCGGTTCTCGTCATTCTCCGGCTGATCACTCAAATCCGGTACCGCTTGGCAAAATGTGCACTCTTCATTATCCACCGAGGCACCGCCTGCCTCCACATAACGAATCCGATGACTGCCTTTGTCCCGATTCGCAGATACGGCAAACCGCCGTTGCTCACGCTCAGGTATCGTCTTTTCTGTGTCATGATCGGCCATGATTTACCTCCTACAAATACCGAGAACCGCTTCGTTAAAATCGAGCGTAGGTCGGAAAAGCGCCAGCACGATGTAAGCCTCGTTCCTCGATATAACTGGCGCGCCTCCGACATTGATGATTAAAATTGGCACTAATAGTGACAGGCGCCCTGTGCATGGTGCATTATTGTTGACATTGCACCGGGGCTTGTGTCACCTACGCCAATGTCACCACCGAAAAACCGATGAAAGCAAATTTCCGCTCTTTACATCTTTAACAATAAAAATCTTTATACCAAGCCACAAACCGAGCAACGCCCTCTTTCACACCTACCTTGGGTTGGTAGCCTGTCGCGGCGAACAAGTTTTGGGTATCGGCATAGGTTTGGTAAACATCACCCGGCTGCATGCCGCGGAAGTTTTTCGTCGCTTCAATACCTAGCTCAGATTCAATCGCCTGAATAAAGTCCATTAAATTAATCGGGCTACCATGGCCAATGTTATACACCGCATAAGGAGCGGAGCTTGACGCCGGCGAGCCGCCTTCTACCGTCCAATCATCATCGCGCGCGGGTACCACATCCGCAATCCGTACCACGCCTTCAACAATGTCATCCACATAGGTAAAGTCACGCCACATATCGCCGTGGTTATTAATGTCGATGGTTTCTCCATCAAGGATTTTCTTGGTGAAGATAAACGGCGCCATATCTGGACGGCCCCAAGGACCATACACAGTGAAAAAGCGTAGACCGGTTGTGGGAATATTATACAAATGCGAGTAGGAGTGAGCCATCAACTCATTGGATTTTTTGGTTGCCGCATAAAGCGATACCGGATGATCTACCGAGTGGCTTGTCTCAAACGGCACCTTAGCATTTAAGCCATATACCGAGCTTGACGAGGCATAGACCAAGTGCTCAACCTGATGATGCCGACACCCTTCGAGAATGTTCAAATGCCCAACCAGGTTAGAATCGGCATAGGCATGCGGGTTTTCCAGCGAATAACGCACCCCCGCTTGTGCAGCCAGGTGAATCACGCGGTTAAAAGTGTGCGCTGCAAACAGGGCCGCAACTGCATCACGATCGGCAATGTCTAGCGTAACAAACGTAAAGCCTGTTTGAGGAATTGTATCTAACCGTGCCTGCTTGAGTGATACATCGTAATAATCATTGAGATTATCGACGCCAACCACCTGATGCCCCTGCGCTAAAAGCTTTTGTGCCACCGCACTACCAATAAACCCAGCCACACCGGTAACTAATATTTTCATTGTTGTTCCTTTATTTTTCATGCCGGTGCACTGATACGTGCAACCACTCAGTGCCGAGATTATCTTACAGCGCATTCGCATAGTGCAAGGACTTGGGAAACGGAATACAAAAAAACCTAGTGCCTGTCCCCGCTCTTCTACCATTGGCGTAGGTCGGCATAAGCGCCAGCACAATGTGAGTCATGAATACCCAAGCCGGCCGCGCGCCCGTTGCACGGCGCCATCGGACATTAAAGCCAAATATTGACTTCGATCGTGACAGGTGCTGAAGATAAAGGACCTAGGATCCTAGGTCCTAGGAACTGCTTTCCGCTCTTTCCCTAGGCCCTTTTTAGCTCTTCCCATCTTCCCCCGTATTCAGTATTCTGTCGTTCTTATTTACCAATCTTGATAACAAACTAGGCAGTTCGACCATGAAGGTACTCGTCACCGGTGGCACGGGGTATATTGGCAGCCACACTTGCATTCAACTGATCAAACAAGGCCATACGCCTGTCGTTATCGATAACCTATGTAATAGCAAAGAAATGGTGCTCGATCGCATTGAGCAAGTCACCCAAGTACGCCCAGCTTTTATGCAAGGTGATATTCGCGACAGTGTGTTCTTAAAGAAGGTATTTGCTCAATACAGCATTGACAGTGTGATCCACTTTGCCGGATTAAAAGCCGTGGGTGAATCGGTTGAAAAGCCACTGAAATACTACGACAACAATGTCTCCGGCACCCTAAACCTGGTGCGTGAAATGCAAGCGGCTAACGTCAAATCGCTCATTTTCAGCTCATCTGCCACCGTTTATGGTGATCCCGCATCGGTGCCAATCAAAGAAGACTTCCCCACCTCGGCGACTAATCCCTATGGCCGAAGCAAGTTAATGGTGGAAGAATGCTTGCAGGATTTTCACCATGCCAATCCAGATTGGAGCATCACCCTGCTGCGTTACTTTAACCCGGTCGGTGCGCATGAATCGGGGTTACTAGGCGAAGATCCACAAGGCACACCCAATAACTTGCTGCCTTTTGTCGCACAAGTGGCGGTGGGCCGACGCGAAAAACTGGGCGTGTTTGGTAATGATTACCCCACCCCCGACGGCACCGGCGTACGTGATTATATTCACGTGGTGGATCTGGCCGATGGGCATTTAGCCGCGCTGGATAAAATGGCTCATCAACCTGGCACTCATATCTTTAACCTCGGCACCGGCCAAGGCAACAGTGTGCTAGAGATGGTGCATGCCTTTGAAGCCGCGGCGAAGCGCTCGATCCCTTACGAAATCAAACCCCGCCGCGCCGGCGACATCGCCGAATGCTACGCTGATCCGGCTTATGCTAAAGCAACGTTAGACTGGACCGCCACACGCGATCTGCAAACCATGGTAGAAGACACCTGGCGCTGGCAGTCTAAAAACCCGAATGGGTATGAGGATTAGAGACTAGAGACTAGAGACTAGAGACTAGAGACTAGAAAGATCCTAGGTTCTAGGGGACGGAATACGGAATACGGAAAGAGCGTAGAGCCTCAATGCGAGCACCAGCTGCTCTTTTCGGTATTCTGTAAGCGAAGCGCTCTGTATTCAAGATCCCGAATCTCGCGTAGATCGGACAAGCACCAATGGCACCATTGGCACCATTGGCGTAGGTCGCATAAGCGCCAGCACAATGTAAATCATGAATACCCAAGCCGGCCGCGCGCCATCCGACATCAAAGCCAAAGTTGGCGCCGGTGTTAAAATTGGTGCTGATCGTGACAGGCACTGCTTTTCGCTCTTCTCCGTATTCTGTAAGCGAAGCGCTCTGTACCCCCATTCACGAATACCGATGATTGAACGTCACTCCCCTGAGAGTTGAGACCTTAGGCGCTTCCTCGCGTTGGGCTCTTCCTGTATGATGCAACCGCATTTCTGCAACATGCCATTCATAAAAACTAGAAGACAGAGGAAAGGATCTTGCTGCTTACTTCTCGCCAACGGCTCACCAGCTTATTGTGTTTGATTTACTTCACCACCTTGCTTATCACGCCCGACTCGTACAAATATGGCGCGATTTTATTGGCGGTCACCGCTCTGATAATGTTGCCGAGTACGTGGCAGTCGCTAAAAACACGCCCCGCTATACTGATTAGTGGCTCATTGGTGCTCTACTTTGTGGTCACACTCGCCTTTGCCCTACCGGGAGAGCATTATGAGCAACTGGATATGCCCAGTCGTGTTTTGCTCGCCATCATGATTTTTGCATTGCTCTTGAAGTATCCGCCTGAGCTTAAATCCGTTTTTTACGGCTGCGCGATTGGTGCCGCTTTGGTAGGAGTTATTGCCCTGTATCAGCATTATATGCTCGATATTCGTGCGCTTTCGACTGGCGGCTTTATGCCATTCAAGTTGCCGGCATGGCCGCAAGCCTGAGTGTGTTTAGCATTTTCGCCTATATCTATAGCTGTCAGCGAACATTACCGACCTTAAAGACCATCGCCTTTTTAGGCATCACCCTAGGATTTATCGCCACACTGCTCAGTGGCGGGCGTGGCTCTTGGGTGATTACTCCTTTTGTCGCTTTGTGGGCAGTTATTTACTACCGAAAACACTTTAGCTCGCGAGACTACCTGGCCATCGCCACCAGCGTTGTTCTGATTGTGGTCACTGCCGTTATCCCTGCACTAGATAGAGCTGGTTTAGTTTTTGCGGAATTGGATGACTACCAACAAATTCAACGCACTGAAATGGCCGATGCGGACACACAACGCACGCCCAGCGTGACCAGCTCTTCAGGTGTGCGTGTCGAGCTATGGAAAACGGCCTTATATTTATTTGCTGATAACCCCATCACAGGGACTGGCTATAGCCAATTTACATCCGCTAGAGAGGTATTGGTTGAAAAAGGCCAGGTTGATACTATCGTGATGAACTTTAGTCGTGCCCACAACCAGTTGTTAGAAGAACTACAAGTCAAAGGATTGATTGGCGGGTTAACCTTGATTGTGTTAATCGCAGCGCCTTGGTTAGCAACCAGAAAAACCAACACAGGCGACACGCCAGACAAATATTTTGCCACCATAATGCTGCGCAGCCATCTTATCCTGATTGCTGGCTATATGCTGACGCAACATTACCTTAACCACCACTCCGGCATTTTGTTTTTCTCACTTGGGGTGGTGATATTCGCGAGCATAGCGTTGAGGGCAGAAGCTAGAGACTAGGGACTAGAGACTAGAGACTAGAGACTAGAGAGATCCTAGGGTCCTAGGTCCTAGGGGACGGAATACGGAATACGGAATACGGAATACGGAGAAAGCGTATCGTGCCTGGCCTTGCTCTTCCCCGTACTCCGTAAGCGCAGCGCTCGGTATTCCCATTCACGAATACCGATGACGGAATACAGAGTACAGAAAGAGCAAGAGCCCGATGCAAGCGCGATCTGCTCGATCTAGTCTCTCGTCTCTAGAAGCGAAGCGTCTCGGTTCTCTTCATTCTCCGGCTGATCACTCAAACCCGGTACCGCCTGGCAAAATGTGCACTCTTCATTATCCACCGAAGCACCGCCTGCCTCCACATAACGAATCCGATGACTGCCTTTGTCCCGATTCGCAGATACGGCAAACCGCCGTTGCTCACGCTCAGGTATCGTCTTTTCTGTGTCATGATTAGCCATGGGTTGTCTCCTTAAAATACCGGGAACCGCTTCGTTAAAATCAAGCCTAGGTCGGCATAAGCCCCAGCACAATGCCAATAATTATTACAATGTATACCGCGCGTAGTGCAACTAACGCCATCCGACATTAAAGCCAAATATTACCCCCGCTCGTGACAGACACCCAGGCGGCATAATGCATTGTTGTTGACATAATACAGGGATTTGTGTGATGGACGCCAATGCGATCACAGAGCTAAAGTGCCTGTCCTCATAAAGAAAAGTGCCTGTCCTGGTAAAAAAGATAAAAAAAAGGGCGCCATTGTGGCGCCACGGAAGTTGATAGGCAGAGGTCGACGTTATGCGGGGACAGGCGTCTCTTGTTTTTGCTCGGCACTTTTAGTTGGATTGCCAAGGTACACATTCTGATACGCATAATTTGTGGCTTCAATGTAGCCTTCAACCGAACCACAGTCGAATCGCTCACCTTCAAATTCATAGGCTAATACGCAGCCACGTTGGGCTTGTTCAAGCAACGCATCCGTGATTTGGATCTCACCACCTTTGCCTGGCTGCGTATTCTCCAAAATATCAAAAATATCGGGCGTGAGAATATAACGGCCAATGATCGCCATATTGCTTGGTGCATCTTCCGGGGCGGGTTTTTCAACCATATTGTCCACACGGAATAATCCAGACTCCAATTGACAACCACTGATCACACCATATTTATGGGTTTCTTCTTCCGGTACACGTTGTACAGCAACAATGGAACAGCGATAGTGGTTATAGAGATCAACCATTTGTTTTAACACAGTGTCGCCGCTCAAATTCAAGCAGAGGTCATCAGCAAGCACGACGGCAAAAGGGTTATCACCAATGAGTTGCTTACCGGTTAAAATGGCGTGCCCCAACCCCTTCATTTCATTCTGGCGAATATAAGTAAATGACGCCGCATTGATCAAAGATCGCACTTCAGTCAGCAAGGCTTCTTTTTTGGTCCCACTAATTTGATGCTCAAGCTCATAGTTTTTATCAAAATGATCCATCAAGGCATGCTTACCCCGACCCGTCACAATACCCATATGTTTCACACCAGCTTGAATCGCTTCATCCACGCCGTACTCAATCAATGGTTTATTAACAATGGGCATCATTTCTTTTGGCATAGATTTCGTCGCGGGCAAAAAACGGGTGCCATAGCCGGCGGCAGGGAATAAGCAGTGCTTAATCATGATCTCTCCTAGCATTCTAACGTTGTTTTTTTATATAAAGATGAATAGCTGACGATGTGTAAAAAAGGGCAACGTGTTCTCACATTGCCCTTTATGCCTTTACTTAGCGCTTCGAGTTATCCCGCAACGCCACTATTGATAGCTGTAATTATAGTAACCATAGTTACCGCCATACGTGCTTGAGCTTACTGCACCACGCCATTGAGGACAAAGCCTTTTACATTGACGCCGACTTTGTTTCAACCTAACGTTAGTTGTTACGTGATCCTTCGATTTCTTTCACAGGTTTTCACCAAAGCGGCCTACTAGCAAGGTTGTGCCCGCGTGTGCCCCCACAATGGCGGCATCGGTCACGGCTAAAATAGGTGGCGTATCAATAATAACAATGTCGTATTGTTCGCTTGCCCACTCCAGTAACGCTTTAAACCGCGGATGCATTAATAATTCAGAGGGATTCGGCGGCACCTGGCCACGCGTTAATACATCTAAATTCTCCAACACCTGATGATGAATCACCGCCTCACGCTCAGATTTCCCTGCCAAGCAATCAGAGAGGCCCTGATCCGCTTTCAAACTAAATTGGTGGTGCAAAAAGCCCTTTCGCATATCTGAATCGATGACTAGCACTCGCTGGCCACTTTTTGCCAATACGCCAGCCATATTCGCAGACACAAACGACTTACCAATGCCAGGACTGGGTCCTGAGAACATCAATACATTGTTGGCGGACTCCATCATCGCAAAGTGCAAACTAGTACGCAGTCCACGAAGCGCTTCAATTGACAGATCCGCTGGATTAACCGACGCCAATAAACTCTCACTTGCCGTTCGGATCTCTTTCTTCTGGCGTTTTTTCTCAATATCTTGCTGCATCGATGAAAGCGGCACACTGGCATACACAGGTAAGCCAATCGCCTCGACATCATCTGGGTTTTCAATGCCACGGTTAAATGCCGCCTTCAATAGCACAACACCAACCCCGATCATGCCGCCAAGTAGCGTTGCGATCACCGCGATCAACGGCTTTTTCGGCTTAACAGGCGACTCATAGGTTTGCGCATCGTCGATGATACGCACGTTACCCACGGTACTGGCTTTCATAATATTCAGCTCTTGGACCTTGTTCAAAAGCTGCACATAAATCGCCTGATTCACCTCAACATCGCGTCTTAAGCGCAACACTTCGCGCTGTGTTTTGGGCAGTTTTTGCGTTTGTGCTTCAACACGCTTTTTCTCGCCGAGTAAAGTTTTCCGTTTATCTAGCAACGAAAGATAGGCCGGGTGCTCTTTAGTAAATTTTTGCGCCAATTCACTTTCTTTAAACGTCAGCTCGTTTAGCTGTTTTTCAACCGAGAGCATGGTATCGAGCGAGGCTTTCGCTTCCATCGATAAATCAACCGAATCGTTTTCTTGGCGAAATTTATTCAGCTTATTCTCCGCCGTGGTCAACTCTGCTTTCACGCCCGGCAAATGCCCTTGTAAAAACGCCAAGCTCTTTTCTGCTTCAGCGGCATCACGTTTCACATTCTGCATAAAGTAGTTTTGGGCAATGTCGCTCAGCAGCTTCTCGATACGGGCTTTGTCCTCACCTTGGTAAGAAAGCGACAGAATACCGGTTTGCTTGCCGCGCTCACTGACCGAGAGTCCATCTTGCATCGCTTTAATCGCACGTAAGCGGCTGATTTTTGACAACGTAAACGTGTCGCCTTTGTCCGCCTTGAGGTCAGCAACAAAAAGATGAAAACCATCATCCATAGCCGCTTTGCCTACTTGGCCTTGAAGCACACGCATATCGTCACTGTTAAACAGCGAATACTGTCCATCGGCATCCACGTTCAAACGAAACGGCTGGCTGTCATAGCCTTCTGGATCTCAAAACGGCTAATCGCAATACTGTTTTGGTTACCGGTTAAACGCGCCAATCCTTTCCCAACCATAGGAAAATAATTCGGCTTAGCCACTGTGGTTAAGTTATATTTATCCACAGTTTTGCCTAGCACCATCCGCGAGCGGATCAGCTCTATTTCAGTGCTAGCCGAGCTCTCACTGGCAAACAGATCACTCGCCCCCTCGCCAAGTAACGAGGACATTCCGCCCTCTTTTTGCTCAACTTGGATAAGTGCATCCGCGTTATAAATCGGTGTTGCTAATAACGCAAAGGCAACACCCATGGCAGCAAATAACGCTGTAAAACCAATAATCCACCACTTGCCATCAACTAAATGGCCAAGCAGTTTACTCAGATCAATCTCGTCATCATTACTCACCGATGACGTACTATGTGTTTGTTGGGTCATTATTCTACTCTTGGGTCCAATCAGGCTCTCACTGTCCAATGATGACCATGGCTAGATACCACGGGCCCGTTTATCGCAATACACTGCACCATTTTTGTGTGGCTTGTGCGATTAAATCATACGCATGTTCAAACGCCTCATCGCTTTGACGATAAGGGTCGGGAATCTCTTTATGTGCCGACAAATAATGGCCAAATAGCATGGTTTTCCCGCGAGCTTCGGGCGCAATGCGGCATACTTCATCTTTGTGCCCCGCTTCCATTACCAAGATCAAATCATGATCACGGCACATCGATGCAGTCAGCTGGCGCGCCTCATGRVCYCATGGCCCGATAAATCAACACCATGATCCGCGGCCACACGTAACGCACGCTCATTCGCTGGTTTCCCCACCAAGCACCGATACCCGCTGACGCAATATTTTTATCGGGTAATGCCGCGCGCAGCAGCCGCTCACCCGTTGGGGAGCGACAGATATTGCCAACACAAACAACCAAAATATTATCAAACATAGGCGTTACCCATTATCGTGGCCACGTTTCAATTCGAAGGGCACCTTCAGTTAACTCATTAAAGCCAGAAATGGTTGGCAACAATGAACGCACAACACGGTTCCAGCGGGCAATCGGCGCGGCCGTCACATACACCACATCGTACGGTTGCAGATCAAACTCTGTGCCCACAGCAAGTGCGGTAGCGTCTTGCACATTTAACTGATAAACATCCGCGACAGGTTCGGATTTTTCATAACGTGGGCTGTCCGGCACCTGTTTAGCGGTGCTGCGAATCACAAACACCCCGGTTGCGTCAGCTTCTAGCTCATCAATGCCCCCGACCGAGCTCAACGCTTCGGTTAAACTCATGCCCACGCGATCGATTTTCAGCATTTTGGGATCATTCACTTCCCCCAACACAAACACTTTTTGGCCATCATTACGGGGCACATGAAGAATATCGCCATCCTGCAACAAACGATTTTGGGTTAAATTCGCCTTTTTGCATCAGCGCGTATAAAGACATGCTTTGTTCTTCGCCGCGCTTGGTTAAGGTCACATTGCGCCAATCGGCAAACTCAGTGATCCCGCCGGCGTGATTTACCGCATCTAAAATAGTGGTGGGAATATTGGTGATCGGCTGATAACCCGGCTTTTTCACTTCACCCGTAATATACGATTTTTGCGAGCGAAAGGCGGCGACATTGACATCAACTTGGGGCTTTTCAATATACGTGGCGAGGCGCTTAGCAATATCATCACGCACTTCTTGTACCGTTTTACCCGCAACATGCACTTGGCCAATGTAAGGATAAAAAATGGTGCCGTCATTGTGCACCCAGTTGCCGGCTTCAGCAGAGCTGCGGTACGATCCCGCCGGAATGGTCAGTTCAGGGTGATCCCAGATAGTGACGTTAAGCACATCCCCCGGGCCGATGCGGTACTCGTAGTTTTGTATTTTCTGATCGAGTTCAGGATTCACCTGCGCCAAGGTTCGCCCACGCTGACGGTTTAACTGTTTAATATAAGAGGGAGTGAGCGGGTGAATATTGACCTGCTGCGAGAGATCACCTGCAGGCTGGCCCACGATATTTTTATCGCTTGGATCAAAGTGAGATCCCGGCATTGTACACCCGGCCAGAGCAAGCGTGCTCATAGCGACAAAACAAAAAGGTTTTAACACAACATCATCCTGGTTTTTGTTGTAAATTCCGCTGAACGGTAAAGCAATCGATGCGTGACTGACGATCCACAAACACACCCAACCTTTGTGACTTTTTATCAAGCCAAATCGTCGACAAAAAACTGGATGCACTCAAAGCCAGTACAGTAATAGCCTGCGGATAATACAGACATCAAGACGTGAAATAAACCCCCTACTCAATCGATGTAAAACGCATAAATTTACCAACAAAAAGCTGTAACACTCAGATCTTTCTGGCACAATAGCGCCCAACAAGTGTGATACATTTACAAACCGCGATGAAATCGGTAGGTTAAAAGCGTGTCTGCTTAAATAGACCCGACTTAGTGAACATTAAGTGAGCATTAAGCCGACATTGTTTATATAGACAGTTTTAAATAAAACTATCCATGGAGAGTGTAATGAAAAAAGTAGCAACAGGCCTTATCGCTATGCTGTTCGCTGCCGGCGCAATGGCAGCAGGCGAGTCTGCTGGCACCGCAGCAGGAAGCAGTACCGGTGGCGCTACCTCAGGCACAGCCGCGTCTGCAAGCGCGGGTACCGCGAGCACAGGTGCAGCCAGTGCGGGCGCAAGCACTGCAGCCGCAGGCGGCGCAGCGGGTGCCGCGGGTGCAGCCGGTGCCGGTTCAGCCGCCTTCGGTGGTTTGGGTGTTGGTGCAATCGCCGCAGGTACCGCCGCAGCCGTAACAGTTGGTACTGCCGTGGCCGCAGCCAGTGACGATGGTACAACAGGCACAACAGGCTCAGTAACCACAACTGGCGGTTAATACTGGCTAACCCTAAAACAACCGCCCTGGGTGGCGGTTGTTTTTTTGTCTTTTATTCCACGACGTACCGAGCATCATGACATTTTCTCGACTCGCCCTTTCTCTGATACTGCCTGCGTTCTTGTTAGGGTGTAGCCAAAAAGCCAGCAACCTTGCTGACACCTACAGCATGCTTTATCAAGGCTTTCCTGACGCAACCTATAGCCGCTCAGACATCAACGCGCTACCCTATGCCAGTATTTATGCGCGCTTAGGAGAAGGCCCGAGAGGGTTTTTAGTGTTGGCGTTTGCCGAGCCAAATGCAACCACGGCCCCCACGTTAAAATGGCTCTCTGCCGATCAAGAACTCATCGCCACCACCGCTGGGCGCATTACCAAAACACTGACATTGCCTGGCACCAATCTGGTTGCCATTCACAGTGATACCCCCGACCCGCTGGTATTAGGATTAATGAACGCCACCACGCCTCAACAGTGGCAGTCCAAATCGATTTTATGCCCGGTTATCACATCGGTTATCAAGCAAACAGTCAGTTTAAGCGTCAAGGCCAACAAACAATCACAATCAACGAGCAGACACACAACGCGGCACTGTTTATCGAAACCGTCACCGTTAGCACCATTGAACGCCAATGGACCAACCGCTATTGGTTTGATCTTGATTCCGGGCGATTGCTTAAAACCGAACAAACACCGGCACCTGACATGGCCCCCATCACCATCGACTTTCTTAAGCCGTATCAGGGAGATTTGTGATGAAAACCATCCAGCTAACCATCTCTCTCTCGTATCGTCGTCTGGCAACCGGGGCGCTGTTAATAGCCACCTTGATCAGCGCCGCACCGTTACATGCCGCCATGCTAAAACATCAGGTGACCGTCGACGGGCATACCCAAGACTACGCACAACCGCCGCGATTAAGCCAAGCGGTATCAGAGGCTTTAACGGCCACCAACGCGACGATCGATCGCGTATACTGGCTCGGCGCGGGCCTTTATGACATCACGCTCCCGAGCCGATTGGCCCCCCGAGCGCTGGCAGCAACGGAAAACCAAGCGGCGATACACGCGAACCCGATTAAACGTCGCTGGCAACGCTTAACCCATCAGCTTCAACAGTTTACCGTGGCACGGCGTGCCAAAGTCCGGCTAGACCCTGATTTGTTACGTGTGGATAAAAGCAAGAATCCGCGCATTGACGGCCAGTGGCAACTGGTGCTCCCCACTCGCCCAACCCATGTTTGGGTGCTGGGTGATATCGACGCTCCCGGACGCTATGCGTGGTCAACGCGTCAAAGCGCGAGTGATTACTTAGACGAGGCCACGGCCTCAACACGCGGGCACTCTTACGCGTGGGTCGTTCAACCCGATGGCGCGATTGAAAAACACGCGATCGCCTATTGGAACCGCTCACATCAAAATATTGCCCCGGGCGCCGTGGTTTATCTGCCGCTTCCCGCCAAAGCGTTAGCCTCATACCCTGATACCGGCAACGCCAATCAACTTGTTCTCGACTACCTTAGCAACAGGCTTCCGGAATGAAACGTGCTGTATTAACCTGTTCTGCCATTGTGATATCTACGGTCAGCGCTTCGCCGTCACAGGCAGATGATTTCTCTTATCCGGCTTTACACACCTCACAAATGGACTTTGGTGGCGTCGGCTTAATGCAAATGCCCTCCGCCCGTCATGCCCCCGAGGGGGAATTCAGTGTTGGTGTAACGCACAATGACGATTACATTCACTATCATGCCTCCTTGCAGCTGTTCCCATGGCTAGAAACCACGGTACGCTATACCCAAGTCTATGATGTTTTGTATAGCCAAAACCCAGATTTTAGTGATGACAACAGCTACACCGATAAAAGCATCGATGCCAAGCTAAAACTGCTTGAAGAAAGCTATTGGTTACCGGCGTTGTCGGTTGGTGTGCGCGATATCGGTGGCACCGGATTGTTTGATGGCGAATACATTGCCGGCTCTAAACGGGCCGGGCCGTTTGATTTTACCTTAGGGGTCGGTTGGGGCTATTTAGGTAACCGTGCCAATCTGCGCGGTGATAAAAGCCAAGGGAACGACTGCGATCGCAACACCGGCTATAAAGGAAACGGGGGTAACGTTGACCTTGAACGTATGTTCTCTGGCTGCGTGTCGCTATTTGGCGGTGTGGCTATCAGACTCCCTGGGCCCCGCTATCACTCAAACTCGAGTATGATGGCAACGACTATCGCTCCGACTTTCCAACCAGCCGGGCCGGCACGCCGTTAGCTAGCGACAGCCCTTGGAACCTGGGTGTGGTTTATCAACTCACACAGTGGGCGGATGTACGTTTAAGTTACGAGCGTGGCAATACCTTTACCGCCGGGATCACACTGGCCAGCAATTTTAATCACGCCGACCCTTTTTGGTTAGATGATCCCATTGCCGTTTACCAACCGGCAGATACAACCCACACTCTCAGTGATAGCCAATGGCAACAACTGAGTAAGCAGCTTGCCGCGAACGCAGGCTATCAAGATAACCGCGTGTATTATAACGGTGAGCAAGTTACCGTGACCGGTGAACAAACAAAATACCGGGATCGTACCACCGCGCACGATAGAGCGGCCCGGTTAATAGCCAACACCGGTATTGATGCCAAACGGTATCACGTGATTGAAACCAATCAACGTCAAGCCCTCACAGAGACCGTGATCGACGCCGAGCGTTATGCGCAAGTCGCCCGTCATGATTATTTAGGGGCAAGCATTGACGATGCATCTGGCACCGTGTCGGCAAGCCACACGTTTGCCAGTGGGCCACAAGTCAGTGATCAGTTAGACACCTTCAATGTCGGGTTCGCACCCAAGCTGCGTCAATCCATTGGGGGGTCGGAAGACTTTTATCTCTATGCATTAGGCCTCACTGGCCAGGCGGAGTGGCGCATGAACGACCACTGGCTCGCCTCGGGCGCCATTTATGCCAATATCACCGATAACTACGACAAGTTTAACTACACCGTTCCACCCGATGGCACCGATTTAAAACGTGTCCGCACGCTCACCCGCCAATATTTAGACGAGACGTTTCGCGTCACCAATCTTCAGCTCACCTACCTGGATCGTTTCAGTGACCATTGGTATACCCAAGCATACGGCGGCTATTTAGAAGACATGTTTGCCGGCGTGGGTGGCGAAGTGCTCTATCGCCCGTTCGATAGTCCCTTCGCGCTTGGTGTCGATATCAACTATGTCAAACAACGTCGACCAGGCAGTGTGTTTGGCTTATTTGAGCAAGAGCTGCAATATAGTCAGGCAGATAAACAAAGCTATCGGGTACAAACCGGCACAGCCACTGGCCACGCCACCCTATATTGGCAAGAGCCACTCGGCGTGTTTGACGGCACCTTGGCAAAGATCAGCGCTGGACGTTATTTAACCGATGATGTAGGTGTCACTCTTGATGCCTCTAAGCAATTTGACAGCGGCATTATTGCCGGTGTATTTGCCACCAAAACCGATCTGTCGGCCGAAGAGTTTGGTGAGGGGAGTTTTACCAAAGGGTTTTATATCTCGATTCCGTTTGATTTACTCTCGGTTAAACCAAGCACCCAACGCGCGAATATTTCGTGGATGCCACTGCAACGCGATGGCGGACAGCAACTAGGACGCAAATACCCACTTTATGAACTGACCGATCCACGTTCACCGTGGCAGTCGCGTCCTATCCAATAAAGCCTTATCCAATAAAACCTGGTCCAATAAATAAGCCCGCGTTTAGCGGGCTTATTTACTCTTTTGTCATTAAAATATCATGATTGAGACACTTGTTACATTATTCATGACACCTGAGACATCACTGCAAAATTAGGTTAAATAACCAACAAAAACTGGATAAAAAAAGCTCAGACATGTTGTCTAACTTTATATCATTATGTGATTCAGGTATCATTGACGGATAATTATATAGGGAGAAAAACCGTGTCTTTTTCTACAACGGAGTTGGCTATACTCTTTGGATTGTCGGCGTGCATATTGTTTATTATGCGCCCAATTGGAAAGCGCGTTGGATTGGTCGACAAACCCAATGCAAGGAAATTACATCAAGGGGCTGTACCGCTCGTCGGCGGATTATCGATAAGCTTATCATTATTGTATTTTCTGTGGTACAACGCCGATCTGATCCCACATACAGACTTATACAGTCTTAGTATTCTAGTGCTGGTTGTTATTGGTGCTCTTGATGACAGATTTGATATTAGCTACAAAATCAGATTTCTTGTCCAGGGATTGCTCTCCATCGCAATGATTGAAGTGGGTAATATTGAGTTAAGTACCATTGGCAATATATTAGGAACAGGCAATATAGATTTGGGTATTGCTGGTTACATTATTACCATTTTCGCGGTGATTGGTGCGATTAATGCCTTTAACATGGTAGATGGCATTGATGGGCTATTAGGCGGTTTATCCATTGTTACGTTTGCCGGCGTCGCCTTTATGATGACCACGGTTAATCACTATGATCTTGCCTACTTAGCAACCGCAATCATCGTTATTATGGCACCCTACATACTGTTCAACTTAGGTCTGCTAGGGCGTAAGCGCAAAGTGTTTATGGGCGATGCGGGCAGTATGGTGATCGGTTTTACCGTTGTTTGGTTCCTACTGCTATCCAGTCAAACGGGTCAGCAAGCTTCTATTCGCCCTGTGACTTGCTTGTGGCTTATCGCGATTCCACTGATGGATATGGCGGCTATTATGATCCGTCGCATCCGTCGCGGACACTCTCCCTTTAAGCCAGACCGCGAGCATCTGCACCATATTTTCCAACGCTTAGGCCTAAGCTCTAAACAAACCTTGTTGGTTATCTGCAGCTTCGCGGCGCTGTTTGCAGGTTTCGGCATTTATGGCGAGTTAGCGAACATTAGCGAAAGTATCATGTTTGCAAGCTTTTTACTTTGCTTTGCACTCTATGCTGCCCTGCTCAGTTATGTTTGGCGTATTACCCGTTTTGTGCGTTCGTTTAGAAAACAGCATAAGCATGAACATGCGCTTAATGGTTAACTCTCACGAATAAAAGCATAAAAAACAAATGCTAAAGCAAGTGTTTTTATGGCTAGTAATCGATGGCGTTGCAAACTACTTTGCGTGATAAAATGCCTTATACCATTTCGCCAACTCCGCCACACCCTGCTCGAGCGAGACTTGTAGCTTAGAGTCTGTTATTTCAAGCATTTACAACATCGTTACCTCATGACCAAAATAGATATACTTTTATTTATCTGACTTAACTGGCACTATCCTAGCGACTCAACCACTATGACGTTTCAACCACTATGAACAACATCGTCGCAATCACGGAAAACGCATGAACATCCGCGTCATGAAAGGCTTCCCAGCACGGTCGCTAAGTACTCTTGGTCCATTGTCAACGCCAGTTTAAAATTGACCCACTTATCGACGTTATCGCCGAAGTAAAACTGACCCACCCACGTAATTAATTTTTGCTTTCAGATAAACTGTCCAAAGCCGATGGTACGGTTCCAGCCACCTTCTTTCCTCGTAATCGGTAGCTTTCACCGCTGATTTGTACGATGTGAGAGTGATGCAGAAGCCTATCAAGTAGTGCCGCCGTCAATGTTGTATCGTCGGCGAACGCCTTTGACCATTGAGAGAACGGCAAGTTACTGGTCACGATAATACTGCCTTGCTCATAACGTTTCGCGATGACGTTGAAGAACAAGTTGGCCTCTTCTCTGCCGAACGGTAGATAGCCGATTTCATCGACGATAAGTAGCTTGGGTGCGAGCACACTGCGTCTCAAGTAGCTTTCAAGTTTACCTTGAGCTTTTGCTGTAGACAGTTGAAGCATCAAGTCTGCTGCGGTGATAAACCGCGTTTTAAGACCTTTTTGCACGGCAAGTTGACCAAGACTCACCGCAAGGTGACTCTTACCGACGCCACTTGGCCCGAGTAATACGACGTTTTCCTTTCGCTCGATGAACGCTAAGCCTGTTAGCTCCTTAAGCTGTTTTCTTGGTGCACCAGTGGCGAACTTGAAGTCATAATCATCGAACGTTTTTTCCATTGGGAAGCTGGCGAACTTAGTCAGTGTGGCTTTTGTGCGCTGAGCTCTGGCTTCCAGTTCAGCGTTCAACAGTGACTCCAAGTAATCAGCAAGCGTCAGCTCTCGGCTGACGGCGACGTCTGCCAGTCTCGGCCATTCTTGACCGATAGCGTATAATTTCAGCACCGTACAGGCCGCTTCGATGCGACTCATTTGAAGGTTCATGCACGTACCTCCAGCAATGCATCATACGTCGAAAGAGGGTGCTGGAAGCTTTCAAGTGGCGTCACACTGTCGTTTATGTTTGGCGCTGGGGCTGGACTTGTCGTTGAGGGCAATGGCTGAAGGGTAAAGCGCTCTTCGTCTAACAGAACTTGAGGCTTTTGGCCTGTCGTACCATGCGTTCGTTGGTGAGCGACGGTATCTAGCCATGCGCCGACGCGTCCATTAAGAGCATCTGCTGTGATTTTAAGGCCATGTTGCTTGAGTGTCGCCGCAAGCGGCGTGACGAAGCTACTTTTCAAGTAAGCGTTAAATCGCTCCACTTTTCCTTTGGTTTTCGCACGATATGGACGACAGGTCCTGGGTTTAAAGTTGTATTTCTTGGCCGTCGCGAGCAGCGCTGGATTCCACCGATGTTCACCTTCACCGTAGGCATCACGCTCTATCATGATAGCTTTCGCATTATCGAACAGAACTTCTTTAGGGACGCCGCCGAAGTATTCAAACGCTTCTTCAAGCCCCTGTATCCAGTCTTCTTGGCGCTCTCGTTCACTAAAGCGAACGAAGGTCGCTCTGCTATAGCCAAGCGTTGCCACGAAGCTTTAACACGGACGCCGTAATGGGTGATGGTCGTAAAGTCCACTTGCATCTGCTCACTTGGCAATGTCTCGAATCGAACGACAGGGTCGGTAGGTGTACTTGGTTTGTACTGTTTGATGTACTCCTTGATCATCGTTATACCGCCTTCATAACCCAGTGATTTTAACTCACGTAATAAGACGGTTGCTGGTATCCAATAAGGCTTTGCGGCTTCAATCCGCGTATACAAGTAGTCATGGTACGGCTGAAGCTTAGTTGGTCGGGCTTGACGCTCAGGATAAGCTGGCGCTTTGCTTTTATCTCGAAGGTAATTGCGAACTGTATTCCTTGAGATACCCAAGTCTTTTGCAATGCGGCGGATACTGCGCCCTTGCTGATGTAAAACGTGTATTTCCACGAGTTGCTCCTGATTGATCATAATCCGCCGCTTTGTCCATGTAACGAACGGATAGTTTGGCTCAGGTGGGTCAATTTTAAATCGACGTTAGTGGGTCATTTTTACATCGGCGCTGACACCATCGCACACATCATTCGCTTGCGTTGAATGCCGGCTTTGAAACTCTTCTCTTGCTTTAATAAATTCAAAACCATCTGCCTTATTCGTGCAAAAACTTCCGCTCGGTCATCTACCCTAATTCGGCATGCGTCTTCTTTTAATCCAACATCGAGTTGCCAGTGCATTGATTCAATTAACCAGTGCGAGCGAGTGGCATCATGAAGCTCTTTCGCTGTCAGT
>AQOF01000124.1 GCA_000565345.1 Salinivibrio costicola subsp. costicola ATCC 33508 = LMG 11651
GATAAGTGGCTCGCTGGCTAACTGTGCTTTCATCGTATCGATAATCACGTCAACTTTGCTGCCCAGCTGCACACACCAGTTGGCTAAAGTGGCACGGCTAATGTCGATACCCGCTCGGTTCAGCATATCGACTTGACGATATAGCGGCAGTGCATCCACATATTTGGCGGTCACGACGGCGGCAAACGCCTCTGGACTGCCAGCAGCTTTTGGGATCATGCTAGCTGGCTTCGGTGCGGTCACTACCTGGCTGGTTTCAGCGGTTTGCTCGCACTGGCGGCAGGCATATTTGGTGCGCTCATGGCGAATGACGCTGACCCGCTGCGGCACGATTTTCAAGGTTTCGCTCACTTCTTTGCCACAGGCGTGTAAGGCACGTCGCAGCATGCGCAATAGGGGGTATTTAAGGTATGGGTGTGCACCTCACGCTCAAGATCAGCAGGTAGGGGTTTGCGTCCTGTTTGACGTCGCGCCTTAGGTGCAGAGGGTAACGCATCTTGCTGCTCGGCTTCGTTGAAAGTGCCTTTTGCCACTTTTTCACTTTGTGCGGCAAAGCGTTTGGATTGGCTCAGATTTAACTGCTCAATCAATAACTGAACGTGGTTTTTTAACGCCGAGATCTCTTCCTCTTTGTCATGCAGCAATGCCTCTTTCGCCACTAGCATGGCTTTAAGTTGCTCGATATCATCAGGGAGGTCGGTCATTGGGCGTCATCTTCTTACCGTGTAATGGCAACAAGTTTGACGGCTCAAAAGGATCGTTCAAGGGCAATATGATGATCACTGTCATGGGTCACACTTCTAGTCCCTTTAAAGGATGATGCCCGTGACTGTTTTCCAGTGACAGTCCCGATAGGAGCCAGTGAAGTTGCGGTTTACTCAGAGTGATCACGCCGTCAGGGCTTGGGCGAGGCCACTTGAAGGTGCCCTTTTCTAGGCGGCGGTAATACAGCCAAAACCCATTGGTATCCCAGAATAAGATTTTGAGCTTATCGCGACCACGATTACAGAAGATAAACCAGGCTTCACTAAAGGGATCCATCTCAAGCTGCTCGGCCACGATCAATGATAGACCGTCAATCGACTTGCGCATGTCGGTGACGCCAGAGACCAAGAATACCTTGCCAGAAGGCGTCATTGCAGTGCATCCACCCAGTGTTTGATTTGTGCGGCGTTGAGCGTGGCGGGTAACTCGGCTCGAATGCCATTGGCAAAGACAAGCACGACGGACGCCCCTGGTAAGTAACCGGACGTATCGACCACAACCGGCTGTACGGTTTGAGCTTGTTGGTGTTCACGTAATCGCTTCGACCAATAATAAAAAGTTTGATAGGGAATAGCGTTGTCTTGGCAAAACTGCTTAATGGACAATGTGCTTTGCTTTTGTTGTTCAATAATCGCCGCCCAGTGCGCGCGTTTTTGTGCTTGTTTCATCGTACCTCCGCTCAAAAAGGTACTATGGCAAAGCCCGTGTCTTATGGGTATGTGGGGTTTATTAACCGCTTACGGAACGACGAGCAATCCTGGGATCTGAGTACTTGGCAATGCTGAGCCACACAACTTACAAAAGCTTTTGTTATGACGAGTGCCTGGAAGCGTAAAGGACGTCACAGCATCTGCACCCGACCGCCAGGCCAATTTAGCTGACTGTGAGAATAGATTTGCCGCATGAGCCGACCCCGTATCTTTTTGGCAATGCTGACAATGGCACAGGTAAAAGCTATCGAAATCACCTGTTAACTCAAAGCTCACGGTACCACACAGACAAGAACCGAAATGATCAGTCATCAGAACTCCTTCTATGGCCTGTGGATGAAATACACATAACGCCCTGTTAAGGTGTGAGCAACGCAATACTGATGCCACCGCATACCACCTTAAACACTAAACGCAACGCATAGTAAAAATGCCATGCGTTGCGAATCACTCTTAAACAGATTGTTATGTGCGTCTTAACTGTTTATCGCATCTAGTAATTTTTGGCCATCAGGTATAGCAGACATTGTGCGTAGAAAAACGACATTACGTTCAAGAATTTTCTTAACTTCAGCAGCTGGTAGCGGTTTATCTAGGACAGTAAAATCTAAGAGCTTTTGGAAATGGCATTCATCTGTGTCACCGTAACGGTCTTTTTTAAGTGTATCCCCTGATCCTTTGCCATATGCTACAATTCCAACGCCATTTTCGTACAGAAACACAGTATCGTTTTTCTGGATTCTATCGATATTGAATTTCCAAGGATCATAGAACGCAGCAGCGATACCCTCACTAAGCATCTCTCGATGATCGTTAAGATCATGCTTTTTATTAGTATTTAACACATGAAAATTGATAGAGCCTTGCTCAGTACTATCATCTTCTGAAATAGCTTCCTCTGCGACCTTAACGCCTTCCTCAAGTAGCTTTAGCATTACATCCTGTTTAGAAAGTGACAAATATTCAGCAAGGTCTTCAACTACGGCCTGAAGTTCCTTAGGAATACGTACTGTTGTTGCAACTAATTCACTTCTAGCTTTTTTTGACTCACGAATCATGCTTTTTAGATCTGGCATAGTTTTATCTCCTTCACATTGATGTAGCCGTCATTCCGCAGCGAATTAATGAATTTAAATAGTGTGATCCAGCGATCATTTACAGCTTTTAGTGTCACAGATGTCTTGACCGTGATCCTTCGCTTTGATCTATTACTGCTATTTAACGGTCGCTTACTATGCCTACTCCTCAACCTGTCATCAAACGCCTCGATCATCTAGGGCTAATCGCTGCTTTCTGTCGTGAAGTTGGCTTACCAGATATTA
>AQOF01000125.1 GCA_000565345.1 Salinivibrio costicola subsp. costicola ATCC 33508 = LMG 11651
CCAGCTTGTCAGCAAGATCATTATAATAATCCGTGTTCCCCGTGCCCACGGGGATGAACCGAATACCCCGCCGGTTTTTAAAGGTTTCTTTTGGTGTTCCCCGTGCCCACGGGGATGAACCGGCTTTGAAACATGGCAAAAGATGAGGCGTGATGTGTTCCCCGTGCCCACGGGGATGAACCGGTCGATGAGTTGAAAGCGGGAAAGGTGACGGAGTGTTCCCCGTGCCCACGGGGATGAACCGGCTTTAGCCTGCCGGATCACCTGATTCGTGATGTGTTCCCCGTGCCCACGGGGATGAACCGACCATATCTTCTTCTAAATCCTTGTATTCCTCGTGTTCCCCGTGCCCACGGGGATGAACCGGTTCCACGCCCCTTCTAAAATAGGTTAATTCAGTGTTCCCCGTGCCCACGGGGATGAACCGGCGTTGTCGGCATCATCACCAATGACGACGTAGTGTTCCCCGTGCCCACGGGGATGAACCGGCAGCACGATACCGCTCAACGGCGTTATCGACGTGTTCCCCGTGCCCACGGGGATGAACCGGCTTTGAAACATGGCAAAAGATGAGGCGTGATGTGTTCCCCGTGCCCACGGGGATGAACCGGAACCCGAACCAGTTTTACGCAACAAGAAAAAGTGTTCCCCGTGCCCACGGGGATGAACCGGGCGCTATGGAGCAAGGCGAGGGGGTTGGTCAGTGTTCCCCGTGCCCACGGGGATGAACCGAATAAATATTTTATTGGTCATTTCATGATCTAGTGTTCCCCGTGCCCACGGGGATGAACCGGGGGCTTTTATTATGCACTACACAGACGAGCGGTGTTCCCCGTGCCCACGGGGATGAACCGCATACCACCAAAACTAATTTACTCTCTGTTAAGTGTTCCCCGTGCCCACGGGGATGAACCGAGTCGCGCGAACTCAGCGGGACGAAATTCTCCGTGTTCCCCGTGCCCACGGGGATGAACCGTCGCCAGAGGTAAACGCCCGCGAGACCAAATCGTGTTCCCCGTGCCTAAGGGAAATAAGGTTCGTGAAATGCCGAATACGTTAAGGCTGAGACTATCTTATCTCAGCCTGCTGATGTTGCCGAGCGCTAATAAGCTACGCCTCACTCAACTGCTCGACGGCTTCCAGAGCTTGAGAGCCGTAAATCAACGACGGACCACCGCCCATCACAATGGCAACATTAATTGCTTCTACGCATTCTCGCTTAGTCGCGCCGTGCTTTAAAGCGGCGGCGACGTGTGCGCCGATACAGCCATCACAGCGCGCGGCAATTCCGATGCCTAAGGCAATCAATTCTTTGGTTTTTACATCTAGATCGCCTTCTGCCATTGCGGCGCGATGAAGCTGGCCAAATGCAGTCAGTGTCTCGCTGCTGTGTGCCTTAAATTGCTTGTTGAGAGCTAACTGTTGTTGGTTAATCTCTTGGTAGTCTTTTTTACTCATTCCCAATCGCTCCTTGTTGTTTAGATTATACTAATTTATAATTTTTGCATGTAAGATGCAACTAATGTCTGGCACAGCGTTTTAATTGCCTATAAAACTAGCAATTCAGCTTTGTTTCTAGCGAGTTTCAGGGCAAAACTGGATATTAACTAGATTGTCATTAATAGCTGTTCTAATTTAAAACAAACCAGTTATTTTTTGAAAATGCTTCAATGTGTCGTCACTGACGGAGATCAGTATGAGTATTAAAAAACGTTTACTCGTTGTTGTCTTGACAGGCGTTATCCTGCCCACGCTTATCATCGCTATTGTGTCACTCTATCAGTTTCGAACGAGTACATTGCAAAGTTATGAGCAGAGCTCCTATAAAGAAATGCAGCACATAGGTAATGCGTTTAAATTTTACCTTCAAGGTTTGTCTGCTAACGCTAAAGTACTAGCGAATAGTGAGGCGCTACAGGGGCTAGATAGCTCAGTCGCTGACTATATGGGCGACACGCAACCCATGACATCCAAACAAAATAGTCCAGCAGAGCGCCGCGCTTATGCGTTATTAGAAGCAATGGGAAATTCACGGGATGATTTCGCTTATGTCTTTCTTGGGTTGAGTAACGGTGATTATATCCAATGGCCACAGGGAGAGCTCGGTGATTATGACCCCCGTCAACGACCGTGGTATCAAACAGGTCAAGGTAATCGCAACAACGCGGTACGAGTGCCAGCTTATCAAGATGTCAATACGGGTGCACCGTTGCTTGACTACGTAATGGAGTTTCCTGCGCAAGATGGGCTAAGTGGTGTGATTGGTGTTGATGTAACCCTAGAGGCGCTCACCAATATGCTAGGAGATGTAACCCTTGGCAAGTCGGGTTATATTGTACTGGTAGAAGATACGGGCACTGTGCTCGCTGATCCCAATAATCCAGATAACAATTTTGAACCGGCTCGTAGTGTTGCAAGTGTATATAGCGATGGGAATTTTAGTGAGTCGTTAACAGCCGTTTCTTTTGATGGGGAAGACTACTTTGTCAACCAATACAAAGCACCAGAGAGTGGCTGGCGTTTGATTGGGGTTGTGCCGCAGCAAGAAGTCCTGGGTCAGGTCACCCAGCTGCAAACGGTTATATTATCCATCAGCCTCATCCTTGTTATCGCCTTTGGTGTGCTTGGCTACTTTATGATTCAACGTATATCGGCATCTATCATTGCCGTTAGTGATGGGCTGAGTGATGCGGCAAGCGGTGATGGTGATTTGACCAAGCGTTTACCGATTCGCAGCCAGGACGAGTTGGGTAAAACGGCGGGTGCGTTTAATCAGTTCGTGGATGTGATTCAAGAGCTGATCATTGGTATCAAGGACAGGTCCACCAAGCTGTCATCTCATGCCGATCACGCCACCCAATTTGCCGAGCAGCTAGACGGTGCGAGTCACCAACAACGTTCAGGGTTAGAGCAAATTGCGACTGCGTTCCATCAAATGGTGGCCACGGCAAACGAGGTCTCGCAAAACTGTAATCAAACGGCGGATTCGGCTCAGCAGTGCCAATCGGAAGTCGAGCGAGGGATGGCTCTGATGAATAACACCCGTGCCGCGGTGCAAGAAATGGCGACCACACTCAATGAAGCGGATAGCGCCATGTCAGAGCTCACTAAAGAGAACGACAACATCACCGCCATGCTCGATACCATTCGAGGTATTGCTGAACAAACTAACTTGTTGGCGCTGAATGCGGCAATTGAATCCGCGCGTGCAGGTGAGCATGGGCGCGGATTTGCCGTGGTGGCGGATGAGGTTCGGGTGCTATCGCAAAAAACCACCAAATCAACCGAAGAGATTGATGAACTCTTGCAAGCATTAACGCAGCGCACCAATCAGCTTTCAGAAAAGCTACAAGGCAGTGTGGAACACTCGCAAACTACCACGGAGGCGACGGAAGAGGCCTTGGGCGTCTTTGATACTATCCAAAGCTTGGTCGGACAAATTCATGACATGGCGGCACAAATTGCCACGGCGACAGAAGAGCAGCACTCGGTGTCTGAAGATATTAATCAGAATGTGACCAACGTATTGGATGGTGCCAACAGTGCGGCTGAAACCGCCGAACAAACCAACGCGACAGCGGCGGAGTTACGTATGGTGGCGACTGAGTTATCTGAGCTGGTAAATCGGTTCAAAACAGATAAACCGACTTCCTGATTGTGATTGCGGTTAAGACAGCAACGGCGAGCGTATCGGCTCGCCGTTTTATTGTTAGTGTGTTTTGCGTATTGCTACACCACGTCCACAAAACCCATCAGGCCAGTTTTCATATGCTCAATCACATGGCAGTGATACATCCAACGACCTGGGTTATCCGCCACAAAGGCAGCCTTGGCGTGGCCATTTTTACCTAATAGTACGGTATCAGTATGGAACGGCGTCACAGGCTTGCCATCTATTTCCAGCACCGTGAAGGTGTGGCCGTGCAAATGAATCGGATGATGATACTGGGTCACATTCTTTAAATCGAAAATATAGGTCTTCCCTCGTTCCAGTTTTGCGATTGGCTCAGGAATATTTCCTTTGCTCATCCCCTCCCAGGCACGTTTATTCATCAGCCAAAAGTCGTGATTTCCTTTTCCTTGTTTATCCGCAGGGGTAATGGCGCCGGCCCACTCAAACACAAAATGACGGGTTTCGGCATTCACTAAATCTGGTTTTGCAACGGGGTTGAGTGGCAGAGCGGGCAGGGGCTTGTCTGTTAAGGTTGACGGTGTTGTGGTAAAGCTTGTCAACAAGAATGGAAAACGTCCTTTCATGTACATGACTTCGATCTTTCTACCCGCTTTCGGTGCAATCAGGCCGATATCTAGTCGCATCCCTGGGGCGATTTTATGCTCCTCTAACCGTTGAGGCGTTGCGATGGGGTTGCCATCAATGGCGATGATCCAAGCCTCTGCGCCGCGCACTTGAATCGGATAGGTGAGCGTATTATCCACGTTTGCCAAACGTAACCGTGTGGTGGCATTTTCTTGCAGTGTGTATTCAGGGTGGTGAACGCCGTTGACGGTGCCCCACTCGCCGGGAGTGCCCATGCGTGCGCTGTAGCGAGGGATAGCGAGATCTTTCCAGTTGCCTTGACGATCAAGGTGCCAGTGTTTGAGTGTCAGTGTGTGCTCTTCATCAAACACAACCGGCGTGGCTTTCTCGACCACGATGGCTCCGACCAGTCCCTTCCCCAGCTGTACCACAGAGTTCATGTGCGGATGGTACCAAAAGGTGCCGGCATCAGGGGGGGTAAAGCGATAGGTAAAGGTTTCGCCCGGTTGGATTGGTGCTTGAGATAAGAAGGGGACACCATCCATTTCTATGGGTATACGCAGTCCGTGCCAATGAATTGTCGTCGGCTCGTGTAAATGATTCGTGAAGTGAATGGTCACTGGCTCGCCTTGCCGACAACGAATAGTGGGCGCTGGAATCTTACCGTTAAACGCCAATACATCGGTTTGATGACCGGGCACGAGTGACGCGAGACCTGGTTCAGCGCTTAGGTGATATTCCCACTGCCCGGTTTGTCGGGAGGCAGATCTCAGCGAGCAGGCGGGGAGAGTTGAGATAGCAGCCATCGCCACTGTCGATTGTAAAAAACGACGACGAGACCAACCCTGCGTCATCAATCCTTTTTGTCCTTTATGCATACAACGCCCTTTATACTCACAAAAATCATGCGGTATTGTATCGCAAGGCCAATAAATGAGAAAGGTTATCAGTTGTATTTGTGAGGCAGTTAAAAGATGCCTATCCAGTCGCTACCTATCTAAGCGGCCTTCCATCGTCGAGTTATTGACGATGGAAGGCCTCTAAACCAGGTGATTGATTAATTGCAGGTAATGATTCAAAACCTGGCTTAGCAATGTAGTAGCCTTGGAATAAATCGATACCCAGTTCGGCTAAACAAGCAAGCTCGGCTTCCGTTTCTACGCCCTCGGCAATAATTTGACGGCCAAGTTCGCGGCACATGGCAATACTATGGCGAACAATGGCCTGTTTCGTGGTGTCCGTATCAATATCGCGCACCAAGGCCATATCTAATTTGATGATATGCGTGTCGATATTGGCGAGAGCTGTTAGCCCTGAATAGCCCGAGCCAAAATCATCAATCGCGGTCAGAAAGCCTTGAGAGCGATAATGGTGAATGATGCGTTGAATGTGTTCGTAATCAAGCACTTCTTCGCCCTCAGTAAACTCGAAGAGGATTTTATCGAGCGGAAACTGGTTATCGCGTGCCGCTTTCAGCGTTGTTTGAATACAACGCTCAGGTTCGTAAACGGCATTAGGCATAAAGTTAATGCTGAGATAACAAGGGATTGCAAGCTCTGCCGCTAATTTGACAGCCTTGATTCGGCAGGTTTGATCAAATTTATACTGATTATCTGCGTTGACATGCTTAAACACACTGCCTGTTCCACTGCCATCAATACCACGCGCCAATGCCTCATAAGCAAACACGGTTGCCGTTGAAAGTTGGATGATCGGTTGAAAAGCCATGGTAAAGGCAAAGGAAAGTGGCTGCGCACTTTTACATGCCTCACATTGTGAACTTGTTGATGCCATAAGCCTATGCCATTAATCAAATAATTAAATTTTTACGTTTATATCAAGATTAATGGAGTTCTCAACAGAATGCGAATTAAATGGCGCAAAGTATGCGAGTAAGCACGGTTTACTGTTGCTTAATGCAGGCTTAATTCATCGTGGTGCCTTGAAACATGGTGCGTTCAAGTAAATATATTCACTGACGTAACCTTAAAGATTATTTATAATATTAATCAGTAATATACCCGAGTTTCCGCACCTAATTTAGGAATAAACCGCTTCGTATAACTGGCCCAACAATTTCAGTAATCGTCGTTGATGCTCTCGTACACCGGTTATGAAGCTCTGACCGTCGAGTTCGAGTGTGTCGATCCCTTCAAATTTTAAGAATACCCAACGTGCCGTCGGTTTAGTCGTTGTTTTGTTCTTCACCATGCTTGGGAAGAACGCTTCTGTCTTGTTAAGTTGCTCTCTGATTTTGTGCTCTAGACTTGCGTAAACAAGA
>AQOF01000126.1 GCA_000565345.1 Salinivibrio costicola subsp. costicola ATCC 33508 = LMG 11651
CTCACAGCTTTCGAGAATGGACAGCACTTGAAACAGGCGCTCCACCGGTACTTCCGGCATTACAATCAGAGCAGATATCACCAAACCCTTGATTACCAAACACCCGATGAGGTGTACTACGAGCAACCCGTAACCGTGGCAGCCTGAGCCAGTGAAACAACAGGATCCTAGCTTAGGAACACCATCAGGTTGTCCAACTGATTGGGTCCACCTCATTCGTACGCCTGTGCGTATTATTGATACACCGACCAAAGTGAGTCTTGAGCCTGATGGACGTGTAATGGTTGAGGCGCATCGCCCGCTCTCTGATACGCCTGATGAGGCGGATAAACGCATCACCCGAGCACCGGATCCAAGGATTTTATCTTTATTTAAGCACTTTGGCCTATCAACACAGCGTTACCGAGCGGCTTTAGTGGTACAAGAGGGGCTCCCGATTGAGGTGGCTTCTCTCACGTCAGCACAACAGGAAATTTGGCGACAGATAGAACAACAATCAACGTCTCAAGCAGATACGTTCGTCCCGTCAGTTAATCGCCCGGGAGTCAAAAAATAACAAACGGCGCATCGTGCGCCGTTTATTAAGATAGCTTACCGATTTAGCGTCTATTTATTTCAACGATGAGTAAGCGTTGTTAAAAGTTTATTTTGTGTATGACTGCGCCATATTATCAATGCGCTTATTCGCACGTTTAGCTTCATCATAGGCCATGCCTGATGTGTTTTTCGTCTCACTAACGTCATTTTTCATCATTGAAACGTCATTGGAGAGCGCGTCGACCTTTGCTGATAAATCATTGACGCTTTGTTGTAATGCGGTGGTATTGGTACAGCCCATCAATAAAACACTTGATACGACCGCAGCTAGAGCCATTGGACGGATTTTCATAGATAACCTCGACTGTTGTTTAAAATCGTCATAACGTTAGGAGTATCACGCTTAGACGTGACCACACCTAACCTTAGACGCTAACAAGAGATTTTGCTTGCCAACCTTCACTTAGCTATCATACCTTGACGCAGTTAACACGAGATGACCGCTTTCGCCTTTTTTGGCTGTTTTTTGTACAATCTTGCGGCCGCCGTTACTGCCTCTTATTCGCTACCGCTGTGATGTTTCATGCCAGCCATGACGGTTTTTACCGGAATTTGCTTGGTTAGCGTGTGGCCATCAGCGGTGGTTAATGTCAGTGAAATATGTTCCCCAACCTCTAAAGGTTTTACCAAGTCAAAGAGCATCACATGCAAGCCCCCCGGCTTTAGAATAACTTGCTCGCCCTTCGGCACTAAAATTTGCGCGATTTGACGCATTTCCATCATGCCATCCGCCATGGCGTGTTCATGCAGTTCAACCCGTTTGGCGGCTGGTGTGCTGGCGCTCACCACTCGTTTTAGCACCTTACTTTGGTTATCCAACACCATAAAGGCCGCACTGTTGGGCGCACCAGGAGCACTCGCGCGCGCATAAGCATCATGAAGAAAAAAATTCGCCATGCGCATGCGCTAGGGGAGCCAGTATAAAAGCAATAGCGGCAATAAAAGGCTTGAGAAATTTCATTGTTATTCCTTATTGTTATCAGTTACCCGCTGAACGGCGGCGACCAGCATGTCGGGGTTTAAGGTGTGTGGGATTTTTTCCAAAAGCTCACCATCAGGCGAGAGAAAGTAGAAAAAAGAGCTATGGTCAACGGCGTAGTCCATGGCAGAGTCTTCCAGCTCGGTAATGCGATACAACACACCATAGCGTTTCGCAAGTTGATCAATTTGCGCCTTGGAGCCGCTGACGCCTGTGATTAGAGGATGGAAAAAATGCGCATACTCGGCGGCTTTTCTGCTGGTATCACGTTTTGGATCCAGCGTGATAAATACAGGCGATACCGCCTTTTGCGTCGACTCTGGCAGCGACTTTAATGCCGCCGACAAAACCGCAAGTGATGTTGGACATACATCAGGGCAATGGGTGTAGCCGAAATAAACAATCCTTGGTCGGGGATCGTCAACATTATATAGGTCGAAAGGCTGGCCATCGGACTGCAACGCGCCAGCTTGCGCTTGTTGTTGTGTTTGTTGGTAATTGTCATAAAGGGCGCGTGCGCCTAAGCCAACACAAACGGCAATAATGGCGACTAGCCAAGCTTTTTTACTCATTATGCTCCATGCGTACTTTAATGGGGAAATGGTTTTTTGCTTCGTTATCCAGCGTTAATCGTGCCTACATGTCATGCTATCTTCTGTGTCAGACGGGCAACAGTTAATTTCATTCC
>AQOF01000127.1 GCA_000565345.1 Salinivibrio costicola subsp. costicola ATCC 33508 = LMG 11651
TTCTTCCCAAGCATGGTGAAGAACAAAACAACGACTAAACCGACGGCACGTTGGGTATTCTTAAAATTTGAAGGGATCGACACACTCGAACTCGACGGTCAGAGCTTCATAACCGGTGTACGAGAGCATCAACGACGATTACTGAAATTGTTGGGCCAGTTATACGAAGCGGTTTATTCCTAAATTAGGTGCGGAAACTCGGATGTAGAGATACTACGCCAAAATTATAACAGATGCAATTTAGATTCACTATTGAATCTGAAATAATTCAATCAAGACTCAAGGAGCCACCATCGAGCACATAACGCCCTGTTAAGGTGTGAGCAACGCAATACCGAAGCTTCCGCATGGCACCTTAACCACTAGACGCAACGCATAGAAAAAATGCCAAGCGTTGCGAATCACTCTTAAACAGATCGTTATATGCCTAGCCGCAATTAATCACAATATGGTCAATTTTCTTCACAACCTTACTCCATTGAGGTGACGTGAATTCTTGTTCATCTAGTTCAGTTAGAAAATTTTCGAATTCCTTTTCTAACTGGTTTAGAAATTTTGTTGCATGGATTACTTTCGTATCTGCACAAACAAGCGGTAATGAGCAATCTCTACGAATACGCCAACCTCCCGTGGTTTCTGCTTGATGCAGAATACCGCAACGAATGTGTTTATAAAAATCAGCGCCAAGTCCAGTAAAATCAGTTAAATGTTGCGATGTGGAGAAGAACTCTTCAAAGATCACTTTCCCCGGTTTATTAGTTTTCTTCCATCCGCGTTTTAATGAAATTAACGATTCAATAACTAAACACGAAACTGCCATCATACTGAAGCCGTGCTTAGATTCATTTTTCTTTGAATGGCTCAAAATATCTCTCGGAATAACGATGACGTAGAACCGTGATAATTTGAGCCTTATCTTGGCTATCTTTTAATTCTTGCCAATCCTCTGATGAAAAGGATGACGATAGCTCAACTGACATAAAATCCTCATTACTACAATGGCATATAACGCCTGCGTAATGGGCTGGCTTGAAGCGCCAGCGCAAAACCAGTCCCGTTAACGCATTGGTTATAGCTGTCAGATTTTGAAAAGGGTCGTGACATCAATTCCGTCTACCTCGTCTTCACCAAGCTGAAGATCTAGCGCGTGAATAACCCTGTCAGCCATCTCATCTTTGTAGTTTTTATCACCGGTGTGGTTAAGCCTTCGATTAATTGCTCCTGCGATGAGATCGGCAAGCTGAACCATAGGGCTTTTTCGAGAAGAAACCGATTCCAGTGTGCCCAGCGCCATCTCATCACCAAACCTGTCTTCAAAATGAGAATTAACCCTGCGTTTCACCTCAGCGAGAGTGATTGCATCTAAAGACTAGCTCCTCGTCCAAAGTGACGTTGATAGTCTGAGGCTGGCTAATGCGATGATGTTCGACCTCGTGCTCTACGCCATTTATGAGCATATGTTCGTGAAGCTTCTCTACAACATTTTCAATTTTTCGCTTTGTGCGACTGCGTTCTACTGCTATAGCCTTAAAGCTTAAAAATTCACGATTTGCCTGGATTATGTTCAGGTATTCGGCGAGCGTATCACTGTCTCTTTTGCCAAACTTTGTGAAGTGGATTTCTCTGCTGGCCCACAGAGATGAGCTTTGCCAGTCCAAGATACTCTTGCTTATTGTATAAACCGCTCGTCCGGTAAGAACCCAGACTGAGGCCACAACGACATAGTTTTGGTTCTTACCAGTTTCGTCGGCAAAGACAGTGACAACCTTCCGAGGGCTGACGTCTTTCAGAACCTCATCCTGCATTTCCTCTTCACGCTTCTTGCGGAATTTTTTAACGGGTGAGTCAGAGGTGAATAGCCCATATTCATTTTGAATTTTCGCTCTCGCGCGCACTATGTAGTGCAATCTTTCCAGTCTGAAAAGATCCTTGGGGAGAATGCCCGATTCGTTATAAATATCAGGCTGAAAGGTTTCCCAGTATTTTATTGATAGAGTAATGTCGCTGTTACGAGCCTGCGGGTACAGATTCAGGATGTAGGCGACTTTTGTCTTCAGCGTGGTGAAATCGCCTCCGGCCAACGATGCCAAAAGCTCCTTCTTTTCTTTTTCTAGCTTCGCCAGCTTTGCTTCTCGCTCAGCCTGTTCTTCCTCACTGAGCAGATCGATTTCTTCTTCGTTCTCTTCTTCCCTCATGCCTACATCCCTATTTAACTACAATGACCTATAACGCCGCCATAAACGGCGCGCTGCCTTTTGCGCGTCCGGTGCCGAAGGCACGAATTTAATGGCCTTGTTATGCATTATTGCTGTGAAAACTGCTTACGGTATTTTTCCAGCTCTTTCTCAATAGTTTCTTTGTTAGAACCCTGAAGCTCCAGTGTGATTACCCTCATCAAAAAAGGGACCGGTATAAGTGCGTTTCTATAATCAGAATAAAGGGCGTCTATCGCCTTTCTGTATTGATCGACATTAATATCTGTTGTGAGCTTTGTTTCAAGAACCGTAGTATCAGCAAAAATTAAGCCATCGAAAACACCCTGGACATACACAAAGTTTTCAAAATCTTCGTTCTTTTGCCACAGATCAGCTCTCATGCCCCAATGAGTTACTCCAGATATACCCAATTAACTTGAAGATGCATGGTTGAACATCTGAAAGTGATCGTTAATACGAGACGTCAAAGACTCTGCGATCTCAGGAAGAGTCACAGTAAAAAATCGGTCAATCGCTTGTGCAAAATCCCGTTTAGTTTTGAAATAGAGATTATTCCTTGCATGCTCGTTCATGACCTTCCATAACCGCTCTATTGGGTTGAGGTTGGGGCTATAAGGCGGAAGATAATGAAGCTCTATATTGAGTACATACGCCGCATCTTTCACTAAGTCAGTGCGGTGATAG
>AQOF01000128.1 GCA_000565345.1 Salinivibrio costicola subsp. costicola ATCC 33508 = LMG 11651
GATGAGGCAAGCCGTGCTATCCGCTCGCATTGGGGCATTGAAGCCATGCACTGGGTGTTAGATGTCAGCATGGGTGAAGACGCCTGCCAAATTTATAAAGACAATGGGGCCGCGAACTTTGCCTGTCTGCGACACATGGCCTCAAACATGGTGCGGGCTGAGCCGACCAAGATCAGCTTGGTGGCCAAACAGAAGCGCTGTCTCATGAACCCCAGCTTCTTAGAGAAGGTTTTAGCCGCAGGCATACCGGCGATGGTTGAAAAATGAACACTCATGCGCTCGCCCTGTATCCGTAGGGAATGCGATATTCCCAAATTTACCGGCCCCATCCAAAAAGCTGGCATGGGTAAGAGCTCGGATATTTACGTCTATCGGAGATAGGCCAGCTTTGCCACGGCGCAAAAGCTCTGATAAGCATTGTTCCGCCAGCCTGGCCTTACTTAGTGCAGAAAACTTGCTCATTGTTGCCACTCCCCATTAAGCCATGCCTCATAGTCGGCTTCGTTCCAGCCAATGGTGCGTCCGTTGTTTTGCTGAGGAGGAGGGAACGACTGCTCCTTGCGCCACCAGCGCCAAATAGTTTTAGGGGAGCGCCCGACAAGGGCTGACATTTCTTTAAGGGAAACAATTCGTGGTGTTGCCATGCTCTATTTCTCCGTCGGTTAAATTCAGAACATGGCTAGTTAATATAAGCATAGATTTTGGGTTAGGAAGGGCCTGACATTGGTTTTTTATCACATTTTTCAAAATAAGCGCATTAAGGTAATTTAAGCGCCTACCAGCGGAATCGTATCGTTCTCCAATAAGTAACAGGAGATCGACATTTTAGACCTCATTCACCCGCCCTAAAGCTCTGCTTTGCAATACCTTGATAGCAGAAACGAATATCGTGACACTCCCGGTACTAGCTGAGATGCAAACCTTCAAGTCCTTCCTTTGAATGCCACCACATTATTGACGCTGGTGCCCTCGTTTAATCGTTGCTCCCATGATTCCAAAGCCCTTCGTTTCTCGGGCAGGTATTCATAGCGGTCATAGTGTTTGCTGGATACGTCATTTAGCGCATGGTTCTGAATGCGATCCCGTAGTGATTTAGAAATGCCAATCTCGCCCATCAGAGTTTTACAGGTGCGGCGAATGTCGCGGGGAGTGAATGACGAAACAAAGGGTGTTGCCTCACGGTATCGAGTAACGGCCTGAGAGAGCGAATCCAGCCGGATATGCTCATTGCGGTTTAAGCGGTGCGGAAAAATAAAGTCAGAGTCTTGGTTTAGCTCGCGCAGTTGGCGAAGAACCATCAGTGCAGATTCAGTCAGGGGAATGATGTGCTCTCGCTTATTTTTAGACAGATCACGACTTACCAATAGCGATTTCTGTTGCCAATCTACCGCTTCCCACTTCGAAGCCGCCAGCTCGTAAGGTCGCTGGCCCCCAGTATAGAGGCAAAGCAAAATGAGGCACCGGATAGTATCACCCATTCTAAACCGTTCATATTCCCCGTTCAGGTCGGCGATTAGCTGGATCACTTCACCTATTTTGAGGTAGTGATTACCCACGCGCTCTGCATCTTTCTGTTTGGGGATAGCCGTCATTGGGTTAAACACCAACCAAACTTATGCCTCATCAATGAAGTTAGCAGGATCGTTATCGTGCCTTAGTCCGTAGTTAAACGCGGCCATCAGATAGCTGCGTACACGGTTTGACTGCGTTCTCGCCCCACGCCTTATCATTTCCGCCAACACCAGTTTTAACTCGTGCGTGGTGACATTCTTGGCTTTGGTGGAAGGAGGTATAATCGGATACACTTCCTTCTCAAGAGAGGCGAGGACCGCTTTGTGGGTACGCTTACCGTCCCGCACCATTTGCGCGACATAGGCTTCAAACAATTGCTGTATTGACCCTTTTCTTGCCTCCTCGCGTTTTGCGCTTTCCTGTTCACGCCTTTGCGTTTCGATTTGCTCTTTCGGGTCAATCCCTTGTAAAAGTAACTCCCCCAGCTCTTTCTGTTTTGCCCTTGCCTCAGTAAGCGACAGCGCAGGAAACTGCCCTAACGGAATGAACTTCGCTTTGCGGTCCATAAAGTAACGAAACACAAAACGCTTGCCGCCTTTTGGCGTGACTTGCACTGCCAACTTGCCCGTTCCGCGCTCACTATTACTGTCCCACTCATAGTAGGGTTTGGCTTTGGGTTTTAGCCCCCGAATACCGCTTACTGTTAACATGGCGCATTCCCTCACTCAAAGATTCCCTTGTTTGACTACGGCGATTTTTAGTCAAACAATTAGTCAAACAAGAGCGTACCTGAATGAGACTAGGCGAGAAAAGATAAACCAAAGGAATGTTTTTAACTAGTTGAATTTAGTCACAAATAAACTAATTTGAGATGACGTGAGATTTTATGGAAAACAGCCATATCACGACTCATAATCGGATGGTCCGATGTCGACCAAGGTTTCCGCTTCGTTGAACAAGCAGCCTTGAGCGGGGAACTTCTCACTTTGCGGCAGGTACTTTTTGGCCTGGGCTAGCCGGAATTGCTCCCACATTGCAGCAATGCGGGATTCATATTGTTGAACCAGGCCGTCGATATAGGTCTGGATTTCCGGGGTGATGCCCGAGGGCTTTTCAAGTTCCTTTTGCATACAGAAAGTATAGTAAAAACAGCCGCTTTTGCCACTTTT
>AQOF01000129.1 GCA_000565345.1 Salinivibrio costicola subsp. costicola ATCC 33508 = LMG 11651
GCAGCGCTCCAACCTTCAGACGCGAGTAACACTGCTTTGATACGATCGCGCACTCGCCCATCACGAGTCGTCCCATGTTGGCGGTCGAGTTCAAGCTTCTGCTGTTTGGTTAAAGTCACTTTCATAGGTAGGAATCATGATCCTGTTTCTACGTAAAATCAAGCATCTTCAATGATCACGGGTATACTTTCAAAAACTAGTAGACTTTGAGATTTTCAATGAAAAGTAAAACGATTTTAATTATAGCGCACCATGTTGTCGTAAAGGAATATCAGGAGCTATGGGTAGCTGCTGCAAAAAACAATCCAGAATGGAGCTTTAAGCTTATTGCGCCTAATTACTATAAAGAACGTGGTGTTTTAAAATCTGAAGCGTTAGATAAGGAGTTATTTTCACTTTTCAGTTTACCAACAGTTCTTGGTGCACAGGGGCGGCAGCATTTGTTTTTCTACTTAGGTCTTCAAAAGACGGTCTCTGAGATTAAACCTGATTTAATTTATTGTGCAGAAGAGCCAAATTCTTTTGTGTCATATCAAGTATCTCGCATATCAAAAACTCTAAGTATCCCCGCTATTTTTTGGACATCATTAAACGAAAATCGAGACTACAAAAGCATGTATTCCTTTTGGAATGTTAGAAAGTATTTATTTCCCTGGGTACAGGAACGGGTATTTAAAAACTCCATGGCTATTAATGCAACAAGTAAAGTTGCTGAAGAAGTACTTCGGTGGAAAGGCTACAAAGGTAGTATTCTCAGGTTTCCTACACACGGTGTTGGGAATTCATTCTTCCAAATTGCAAATAATCGTTTTTCTCAGCCTCAACATAAAGGCAGTCTTAATATTTTATACTTAGGGTATCTTTATGCCTACAAAGGCGTTGATGTCCTAATAGATGCTGTTGATAAAGCAAAAATGACAGATGCAGTTCTAACTATTGTCGGGGATGGGCCAGAACTTGAGTCTTTGAAGGATAGAGCGAAAAATGTACAGGCTCCAGTCAATTTTAAAAAATCAATCCCCTCCCATGACGTACCGCTTTTACTCTCTTCTGTAGATGTACTTGTTTTACCTTCTGTCGAGTTAGATGGTGTAATTGAAAAGTTCGGAAGAGTTGTGATTGAAGCGAAAGCTGCTGGGACTATGGTAATCGGGAGTGATATTGGTGGGATCCCATTAGCAATAGGTAACAAAGGTTGGCTTTTTCCTCAGAAGGATTCAGACAAGTTAGCAGAGTTGTTAAATGAGCTATGCAATGACCGTGCCCTGTTAAGGAAATTGCAAAAGAAATGTTGTGATGAGGTTAGGGAGCAATATTCCTATGAGAAATTGAGTTCGAACCTTATGTCTGGGATTATGAGGGAATTGTGATAGCGTTCAGAGCTCGGTTAAAAGAGGAAAGAATACGTAAGTTGTTACTTTCATCGGTAGGTATGGCTGGGCAGAAATCAGTGCAGCTATTAGTATCGATACTAACAGTTCCTTTGATTATAGGATACTTGGAATCAGAAATATTTGGTATTTTTTTAGCGATTAGCAATTTCGGACAATGGTTTATTTTTGATAATGGCATTGCTGAAGGTGTTAAGATTCGCTTAATAAGAGCACATGCGGATAAACAAAGAAGTTTAATCGGTCACTTAATTACTACCGGTTTAGTCTTGCTAACATTCTTATCTATCCTTATCGGTTTTGCATTTTTACTGGTCATGCCATCAGTTAATTGGGTAACTTTATTTTCAGCGAATAGCTTGCTTTCAAGTGAAGAAATTAGTTATGCAATATCTATACTGATTTTCATTATGCTTTTAAATATACCACTACGCCTACTAAGAGAGATTCAAACGGCTGAGCAGAAAGGTTATCTATTTTCAATCTTCATGACATTCAGTTCATTAATAGGTTTCGTGGGAGTTATCATATCAATAAATGTCGATCTGGGTATTCCTGGTCTGTTAATGGCACAGTACGGTAGCCAGACATTTTCGCTTGCAGTTGTCTTTTTTATATATTTTAAAAATCATAAAGATTTGTATCCAAAAATCGAATCATTCAAATGGGATTTAATCCCCCCCCTACTAAAGGATAGTTATATTTTAGTGATTTTTGGTCTTAGTAGAATGGCCATTAATGGTACAGATACTTTCTTGGTAAACCTGGGAGCTGGGGGGGAGGTTGCTGCAAAATTTGCCTTGGTTATAAGGCTATTTACATATTTAGAAATGATAGTTTCATTTGTCGCCTATCCAAGCTGGCCAGCTCTAGCTGATGCCATTCACAAAGGTGAGTATATATGGGTAAAAGCGTTAACTAAAAAACTTGTTTTAGGGGTCCTTATATTTTCAGCGATAGGAACAGGTGGATTAATAATTGCAGGGTCTTTAATTATTGAGTTATGGACAGGTGCACAAATAGTGATAGAAAATAAAATGCTATTTGTTATTACAGGACTTTATATGCTACTTAGAATGTTGTCTTCAGCATTTGGCCTTATTTTGAGAGCCTTTGGTGATCTTAAAATTCAAAGCTGCGCAATCATCGTTGAAGCCATTTTACATATAGGGTTGGGTTATTATTGGCTTATTCAATATGGTATTGTCGGTTTCGCCTTTGGTTGTTTGGTTGCGGTGTTGCTTACGAGAGGATTGATATTACCTTGGATTTTATATCGTAGAGTAGGAGAACTAAAATGAACTCTGCTATAAAGCTTAATAGCCATCATCTGATTTTTCTTCTGTTATGGGGCTGGATGGCAAATATATGGTCCTTTATCAATATCGGTGAGCATTCACTTACCTTGTGGCTTCTTCTGTCATTCCTGATGGCAATTTATGTAGCAAATAATCTGCGAAATATTTCCAACCATTTGATAGTAGTTATATATTTTTTCCTCTTGTCATTTTTATGTGGGATTGTTGCTGATATGGGAATACATACTCTCTCATCGATTGTTCAACAGACTATGGCTTTAATTTTTTTATTGGCTGCATATTGTATAAATTGGAAGGTACATTTTAAGTATTTTTGCAATGTTTATAAAGTGGTTTTTTTTGTTGCTTTTATCTATGCCGTTTATCAATTTATCGCAAGAGTTTTTGCATTACCGTTAGCATATTTACCGGTAACTAATTTGCAGATAGGCGCTGATGAAGGGTTTCAACGCGGCTATTCATTTGCGCATGTAGGTTTTGACCGTGTATCAAGTTTTTTTTATTGAACCTTCTGTGTATGCCAGATTTAATACTGGATTTTTTTCTCTAGTATTAGCTGGTGCTTTCCCCAAACAACAGATGCTATATATCATTACAGTATTTATTTCAATATTCATTTCTGCTTCTGGTACAGCTGTCGTTGTTATTTTATCATTGCTGATGTTGTTTTTAATAATGAATGGTAGTGTTAGTAATTATATAAAATATATTGCACTGACTGTCGTTGTTCTGACTGGAGTTTTTTTGGTTGCTCCAGAACGAATGTTAGGTTTAATTTCTCATGCATTTTCAAGCGATTATGAGACTCAGCGTCGTTTTGCTTCACTTAGCAACAACATTAATACAATTATGGAACAGCCCTATTTTGGGTATGGCATCGGAAATGCGCTTAAATTTGCTCCCGACGGTATTTATAATTCATTTGTATTTTTGTCTATGGAGAGGGGGTTAGTAGGATTATTGTTTTTCTTATCTACATTTTTATATGTTGTCCTGAATTTAATCCCTGTATGTAGGACTAATGTAATATTTAGATTTTTATTATTTATGCTATTTGCTGAATTTTTATTTTTAGGTTCAGAGGCGGCGGTGTATTTTCCGTATACTTATTTCATTGTGGGGGTTGCTTTACAGGCTCTTATAAAAGATAAGTATTATAGTTATTATTCATGAGGATCGTTTTTTGAATCGTAATTTTTTATTAGATGTTGTTCGCATATTCGCAACGGCACTCGTTGTTGTAGCACATGTAGGGCAAAGGTTAGATCATTGGGTCGGTGATGGATTTGGTATCTCTAACTTTTACTTTGTATCGTTAGGTGGTTTAGCTGTTTCTATTTTTATCATTTTATCAGGTGTTGTTTTAATGATAGGGAAACCGCCTAGTAGCTATTGGTCATTTTTAAGAAAACGGCTGCAAAGAATCTATCCAACGTACTGGATTTGCTTGTTTATTGCCGTATTAATAAAAGTTGCGTATCTATTGGTTACCGATAGCGAGGGGCTTTTTTCGAATGGTGGTTGGTTGTGGAATATTTCTCTTTCAGTTACCGGTTTTTATGCTTTTGCTGGTGAGTGGGGGGGACCATTTACTGCAACAAGTTGGTACATTGGTTTAATTGTTTCTTTATATTTAATGTTCCCATTTTTAAGAAGTATGATAGTAAAAGCCCCTTTTGTAACTATAATTACTACCTTTGTTGTTACTTTAGTCGTAAGGCTTATTATAGGTGGATATTTTGAGAACTCATATAGGATGTTAGATTGGTTTCCTCTGGTAGAGTCTTTGAATTTACATTAGGCATCTATCTATCTGGTGTTGTAATTAAAAGAACAAAAGGCATTCAAGTAAATAAAACTGTTAGTAAACTGTCTTCTTGGTTAGCAGATGTTTCTTTTCCTCTTTTTTTGATTCATTATCCATTGCTATATATTATTACTTTTTTAAAAGGATATATCGGATGGGAGGCGGCAACTTTTTTGTATTTAATTATTTCTTTTATGGTTTCTCATATTGTATTGATTATTGAAAGAAAACTGGTGATCAGTAGATTTAATAAAAAAAAACAGGTGAGTCAATAATTAAGCAATGAGTGTATTCAATGATTTTTTAATATACCCAATTAACTTGAAGATGCATGGTTGAACATCTGAAAGTTATCGTTAATACGAGACGTCAAAGACTCTGCGATCTCAGGAAGAGTCACAGTAAAAAATCGGTCAATCGCTTGTGCAAAATCCCGTTTAGTTTTGAAATAGAGATTATTCCTTGCATGCTCGTTCATGACCTTCCATAACCGCTCTATTGGGTTGAGGTTGGGGCTATAAGGTGGAAGATAATGAAGCTCTATATTGAGTACATAC
>AQOF01000130.1 GCA_000565345.1 Salinivibrio costicola subsp. costicola ATCC 33508 = LMG 11651
GCCATCAGAGACACGCGGTAAACCGGGGCCAAAGCGCCCATCAAAGCCTTTATTGTTATGCTCGTCGTTCACCACGCGCTGCGAGCCTTTCCAGTCCACCCCAAACGGTGGGTTGGCCAGCATGTACTTAAACCTTTCATGCCCCAGCTGATCACTCGACAAGGTGTTACCAAGCTTGATGTTCTCAACCTGTTGGCCTTTGATCATCATATCTGCCATGCAAATCGCGTAAGACTCTGGGTTGAGCTCTTGACCAAACAATCTCACCGTCACTTGGTCACTAATTGACTGCACGTACTCTTCCGCTTCCGATAAGAATCCACCCGTGCCTGCCGTTGGGTCATAGATGGTGATAATGCTGTTGGGCGAAAGGACCTCTTCCTGGCCGGTCATTAACAATGATGTGGCCGCATGCACACAGTCACGCGGGGTAAAGTGCTCACCGGCAGTTTCGTTGGAGCTTTCAGCAAACTTGCGGATCAGCTCTTCAAAGATAAGCCCCATGCCATAGTTGGAGATGTTATCGGTTGATAAATCGATTTTAGTGCCAAATTGCTGAGTGACCTGATAAAGCAGATCGGCCTCGGCCAATTTAAGCACAAACTCTTCAAAATTGAAGTGCTCGAATATTTCACGGGCAGACTGGCTAAACGACTGCACGTAAGAGATTAAATCTTCCGCTGTTTGAGTATCAGATAAGGTTGCGAGCGATAACGGGGAAGCGTTGAAGAACTGATGACCCGACGCCTTTAGTAGCAGCAGCTCGCGTGTGGTATCGGGTTTGTTTTGGTGTTGCTGCGCCGCTTCTAGCACCTTTTGTTTATTGGGCGCTAACACGCACTCTAAGCGACGTAAGAGGGTAAAAGGCAGGATCACCCGCCCATACTGAGATTGTTTGAAATGACCGCGTAAAAGGTCGGCCACCGACCAGATAAATGAAGCGGTTTGCGAGTAGTTTTCAGTATTCACAGCATACCCTATTGATTATTTTGCGATTCTTAAATTGCCGTCATTATGCCACGGATACATCCCATGTCACGGCTAGTAGGCGCATCTTGAGGAGGTCGTCAGGTGGCTGGATTCATAACCATGAGTGCGGTGCGCTTGCGTCTCAACTCATTGAACGCGGCGACGCTCAGAGAGGGTTGTTTGGTCAAGCCGCATTATCTACACGCTGACAATGGCGCACTGATAAAATCACTGACCTTACGCGCCAACCTGGATGAAGCGGGTAGCCGTATACCCTTCAACGCCCATGTGTCAGTAACGACAATGCGAACTCGGAATCATTGTTCCGCACAGCCAAATACCGCCCCAACTACCCGCCACATGGCTTTGAAGGATTGGGCGCTGCGCGTGAATAGATGTTGAACTTCGTTGACTGGTACAACAATGAACATCGTCATAGCGCGATTAAATTCGTCACGCCAGCGCAAAGACAGCGCAACCAGACTCCCCAAGTATTAGCGAATGGCATGCCGCCTATCAGCAGGCAAAAGCCAAGCTTCCTGAGCGTTGGGCTAAAGAAACGCGTGACTGGACGCCTGTTAGTCCAGTAACACTCAATCCAAGCAGCTCAGAAGACAATCAACCGGGCGCTCAAAAAAAGCGCCGCTTAATGAGGGAATCTGGTCAACTACCTTGAAATCTACCGCTACTAACCGACTACAAAAATTGTTGTTGATGGGCATTTGAGCTATAGTGATTTCTGGTGTATAAGCAAAAAAGAATGCGGTGTAACCTGTTGATTGATCTTGCCAGATCAACAACCAACAAGGAGTACACCGCATGGACAACAAGCATAACGTTACTGAGCTTAATAAACCAGACAACCCGCTCAATGAACTGCTGAAACAAGGCGCGCAGCAGTTGTTGGCTCAAGCTATAGAAGCGGAAGTCCAAGCCTTACTAGCGCAGTATGCATCGTTTCAAGCTGACGGAAAGCAAGCCGTGGTTCGCAATGGGCATTTGCCTGAGCGCACCCTGCAGACGGGTCTTGGTGACATCACTGTTAAAGTACCCAAAGTGCGTGACAGAACGCGGAGCGGGATTAAGTTCAACAGCAAGCTAATACCGCCTTATCTCAAGCGGACCAAGAACATTGAAGAACTCATTCCCTGGCTCTATTTACGGGGGATTTCAACAGGCGATATGCAGCCTGCCTTGGAATCTCTGCTGGGCAAGCAAGCCATGGGGTTGTCAGCAAATAGCGTTTCCCGCCTCAAGCAACAATGGGAAACGGAATACGAACAGTGGCGTAAAAGAGACCTGAGTAAACGACGGTATGTCTATATCTGGGCCGATGGCGTTTACAGCAAAGTACGTATGGATGACAAGCTTTGCCTGCTGGTTATTATTGGTGTCGACGACACAGGCCGCAAGGAAGTATTGGCGGTTGTTGACGGGTACCGAGAGTCAGAGGCCAGTTGGCTTGAAGCTCTGTCGCAACTGACTTCACAAGGCATGACCATCGCGCCTGAACTCGCGATTGGTGACGGTGCTCTGGCTTTTGGAATGCTGCCGCCAAACACTGGCCGACTACACGTCATCAGCGCTGCTGGGTACACAAGACCGCGAATGTATTGAACAAAGTACCTAAGTCTGTTCAGCCAAGAATGAAAGAGTCGCTTCACGATATCTGGATGGCGGAAACGCGCAAGGACGCTTATAAAGCCTTTGAGCTGTTCGAGAAGCGGTATGGTGCCAAATATCTTAAGGCAGTGGAGTGTCTGAGCAAAGACAAGGCAGAAATGCTGGCATTTTACGACTTCCCGGCAGAGCATTGGACTCACATCCGAACGACGAACCCGATCGAGTCAATGTTCGCGACGGTGAGGTTGAGAACCAACAAGACGAAGAGTTGTGGTAGCCGGAAAACTACGCTCTCAATGGCCTGCAAACTGATGAGAACTGCCGAGGCAAATTGGCGAAGACTGAGAGGATTTACACTGCTCGCGGACGTTATCAAAGGGGTAAAATTCCGAGATGGTGTTCGCGAGCCTGAGGGAGATC
>AQOF01000131.1 GCA_000565345.1 Salinivibrio costicola subsp. costicola ATCC 33508 = LMG 11651
CGGTAGCTAAGTTCGGCACAGATAAGCGCTGAAAGCATCTAAGCGCGAAGCTGGCCCCGAGATGAGTCATCCCTAGAGCTTCGAGCTCTCTAAAGGGTTGTCGTAGACGACGACGTTGATAGGCAGGGTGTGTAAGCGCTGTGAGGCGTTGAGCTAACCTGTACTAATTGCCCGTGCGGCTTAACCATACAACACCCAAGAGGTTTTGGGTTGGACTCGAAATAAAGCCAGTTGATTGTGGCGAGAACGAAACAGCTTTCTAGATACGTGTTTTGACTAAAAAGTGAAGACACACCAAATTTTGCTTGGCGATCATAGCGCTTTGGACCCACCTGATTCCATGCCGAACTCAGTAGTGAAACGAAGCAGCGCCGATGGTAGTGTGGGGTCTCCCCATGTGAGAGTAGGACATCGCCAGGCTCTCATTATCTAATTAGCGCTTAGTATTAGGCTTTAGTTAGCAAAAATTTAAGCATCAAAGCAATTAAGTGTAAGACTTTGATGACAAAACACCGAGTAAAACGTTGATAACGATTTTGCTGATATAGCTCAGTTGGTAGAGCGCACCCTTGGTAAGGGTGAGGTCGGCAGTTCAAATCTGCCTATCAGCACCAGAATTTTCTTGGCGGCCATAGCGTAACGGCACCACCTGAACCCATGCCGAACTCAGAAGTGAAACGTTGCTGCGCCGATGGTAGTGTGGGGTCTCCCCATGTGAGAGTAGGTCACTGCCAAGAGCTTATTTTAAGCCCTCCGCATTCGCGGAGGGCTTTTTCGTTTATAGTGTTTTTTAAAATACCTCATTCCTTTCTTATATCCCCCGACTGCCCCATTTTTACCTCACCTTTTTGCTTGGTGTTGTTACCCTTTCACTATTCTTACTTATTCGGGCATCTCTGGGCGTTGATTATTGCTTGAGCTTCATGGGTCACTGGGTTATGTTATTAGATATCTGGACGTCTAAACATCTTAAATCTTCAGGAGGCAGTGATGCCGATAAAAATCCCGGATCAGCTCCCCGCCACCAATATTTTGCGTCGAGAAAACATTTTCGTTATGTCGCAGACGCGTGCGGTGAGCCAAAACATTCGCCCATTGAAGGTGTTGTTACTCAACTTAATGCCCAAAAAAATTGAAACCGAGACGCAATTTATGCGCTTGCTCTCTAATAGCCCTTTACAGGTTGATGTCGAGCTTTTACGCATTGATAATCGACCCAGTAAAAACACGCCAACGGAACACTTAGACACCTTCTATCGCCAGTTTGAAGCCGTGCGTGAACGCAACTTTGATGGTCTTATCGTCACCGGGGCACCATTAGGCTTGGTGCAGTTTGAAGATGTGATTTACTGGGAGCATTTGCAAGATGTGATGAATTGGGCGCATCAGCATGTTACATCTACTACGTTGCTGGGCGGCTCAAGCGGGTTTAAAGCTTCTTTACGATTTACCCAAAAAAACGCGCAAAGAGAAGTTATCTGGCGTCTATCAGCACCAGGTAAATGAAGCACTGGCTACGCATCCTTTATTGCGGGGGTTTGATGATAGCTTTCTCGCCCCTCACTCGCGGTACGCTGACTTTTCACCAAGCTTTCTTGACGAACACACGGATCTCGATATTCTCGCCACCTCAGCACAAGCGGGCACTTACTTGGCGGCGACCAAGGATAAACGTAATGTGTTTGTGACAGGTCATCCCGAATATGACTCACATACGCTGCATCATGAATACCATCGCGATCTTGAAGAAGGGATGGAGCCTGTCGTCCCGATTAACTATTATCCTGATGATGATCCGTCTCAACCCCCCTATGTGAGTTGGCGGAGTCATGGGCACTTACTCTTTGCCAATTGGTTGAACTATTGTGTCTATCAGCTGACGCCGTTTAATCTGGCTGAATTTTCACAATCTAACTTTACGCTCGACGAATAGCAAAAAGGCGCCTAATTGGCGCCTTGTTGAGAAAGAGTGTTTATACACGGGGATTATCGATTTTCTCTTGAGCGGCATTGGCTTTATCAACCATTCCTGTCATGGTCGATCCTTGTACGAGAATAGAGAAAACCACCACCGCATAAGTCATGATTAAAATCAGTTCACGGACGTCGATATTCTTCTCAGGGACGACCATCACACCAGCCGGCACTGCCATGGCCATGGCAAGGGCTAACCCACCTCTTAGGCCTCCCCAACTCAAAATACGAACGGCCCAAGGGTTGTATTGACGAAAGCGATTGAAGCCGAAATAGCAGGCTTTCACACTGAGATAACGAGCGAACAGTACAACGGGTACAACTGCGGCCATAATGATCCAGTCTTCCTTATGGAAGCTAATCTGTAACAGGCTGACCCCGATCAACAAGAACAGTAAGCTATTCAAAAACTCATCGACCAATTCCCAAAAATGGTCCAGATGATCCTCACTCTCTTTGGAGAAGCCAATAAAGCGAGTCCAGTTACCGATCATAATGCCAGATACTACCATCGCCAGTGGCCCGGAAACATGCAACATATCGGCGAGCACATACCCCGCGCTAGGAATAGCCAATGTCAGTAGCAGTTCCATGGAATGGTCATTGGTCGCGCAGATCAAACGGTGAAACAGGTAACCCAATATCAGACCGTATAAAATCCCACCGATAGCTTCTTGTAAGAACAATGCGATCGTACCACCGAGTGTCGGCTCGCTGTCGCCAAACGCCAAGGTAAAAAGCGTCACGAAAATAACAATCCCGACCCCGTCGTTAAACAGTGACTCTCCCTCGATTTGGGTGGTGATCCGCCTAGGTGCCTGTAGCCGCTTAACAATGGCCAACACCGCGATGGGATCGGTTGGAGAAATCAGCGCCCCAAACAATAAACAATAGATAAAATCAAAAGGAATGCCGATCAGTTGGAAGACGCCCCAAATACCGGCACCAACCAGCGAGACAGAGACCAACAGGCCGCCGAGGACGAGGGTGGTGATTTCCCATTTTTGATCAGAGAAATGGGGAAGCTTGACACCAATACCGCCCGCGAATAAAAGGAAACCGAGTACGCCTTTGAGTAAAAAGGCATCAAAGTGGATATCGGTCAATATTTGCTCCGCCATCGCCTTTAACGGAATGGCTTGGTATTGACCGGCGATCACGATCAAAAGAGAAAGGAGTAGAGAGCTTGCAGTGATCGCGATAGTCGTTTGTACTCGGCTGATTTTACTATTAATAAAGGCGATAAAGATGGCAGCAGCAGCCATGAAACTGAGGATTGCGTAGGTAGACATGCAGCTTCCTAGTACGACGAGGAATGAAAGAGTTACAAAATATTAATAGAAATTGCGCTCAAAACGAACAGCTGAATTGAAATAGATCAAAATTAATCGATATTTATAGACGTCTAGATTTCCAAAATGGCTGTGGTAGGATAAAACTATCGCAATCAGGATGGTGATATCACGGGGTAAGAATGGATCGATTAACACAGCGTCTCTCTAAGTGTATTTTGGTGATCGATGGCGGTATGGGCACCATGATCCAAGGCTTAGGACTCGGCGAAGCCGATTACCGCGGCGCACGCTTTAAAGACTGGCATTGTGATGTGAAAGGTAACAATGACCTTTTGGTACTGACGCAGCCTGAAAAAATAGCAGCGTTACACAGCGACTATCTGGCGCGGGCGCGGACATCATAGAAACCAATACGTTCAACGCGACCCAGATAGCCATGGCCGATTACGACATGCAGGCCATCAGTGCGGAGATAAATTTAGCTGCTGCGCGTCTTGCTCGCGACGTGGCTGACCACTGGACGGCGAAAACCCCAGAAAAACCACGCTTTGTTGCTGGGGTTCTCGGACCCACGAATCGCACTTGCTCTATCTCTCCAGATGTGAACGATCCTGGCTTTCGTAATGTCACCTTTGATCAATTAGTTGAGGGGTATGCGGAGTCCACTGAGGCGTTGATGGATGGTGGTGTTGATCTCATCATGTTGGAAACCATCTTTGATACCTTGAACGCGAAAGCCTGTGCCTTTGCTGTTGAAAAAGTCTTTGATGCCCGAGGTGTGCGCTTACCCATTATGATCTCTGGCACCATCACCGATGCGTCTGGTCGTACGCTCTCTGGGCAAACCACCGCGGCGTTTTATCACTCTTTACGCCACGTCGAACCGCTTTCTTTTGGTTTGAACTGTGCGCTGGGGCCAGCCGAATTGCGTCAGTACGTCAAAGAGCTCAGTGAGATCTGCGAAGGATTTGTTTCGGTTCATCCCAATGCCGGTTTACCCAATGCGTTTGGCGAATACGATCTCTCGCCTGAAGACATGGCAAAACATATCGACGAATGGGCCGCTTCTGGCTTTATTAACCTGGTGGGTGGGTGCTGTGGTACCACACCTGAGCATATTCAAGCGATCAGCGAAGTGGTGGCGAAACATGCCCCCCGTGCGCGCGCCCTCTCAGTCTGTGGCATGTCGACTATCAGGGCTAGAACCGCTGACTATTAATGCTGAAAGCCTGTTCGTGAACGTGGGGGAGCGCACTAATGTTACTGGGTCGGCGCGTTTTAAGCGTTTAATCGTCGAAGAACAATACGACGAAGCGCTTGAGGTGGCGTTGCAGCAAGTGGAAAACGGGGCGCAAATCATCGATATCAATATGGATGAAGGCATGTTGGATGCACAGCAAGCCATGGTACGTTTTCTCAATCTGTGTGCGGCTGAGCCCGATATTGCTCGGGTACCGGTGATGATTGACTCCTCAAAGTGGGAGATCATTGAAGCCGGACTGAAGTGTATCCAAGGTAAAGGGATTGTGAACTCAATTTCTCTTAAAGAGGGGGAAGCCGCGTTTATTCAACAAGCCCACTTAGTCCGTCGATACGGTGCCGCTGTGATTGTGATGGCGTTTGATGAGCAAGGCCAGGCTGATACACGTGAACGTAAAGTCGAGATTTGCACGCGCGCGTATCACCTGCTGGTTGACCAAGTCGGCTTCCCGCCGGAAGACATTATCTTTGATCCTAATATCTTCGCGGTGGCCACCGGCATTGATGAGCATAATAACTACGCGGTCGACTTCATCAACGCGGTCGCAGATATCAAACAAACCCTGCCGCATGCCATGATTTCAGGTGGCGTGTCTAACGTGTCTTTTTCGTTTCGCGGAAACAACCCAGTGCGTGAGGCGATCCATGCGGTGTTTCTCTACCATTGCATTAAAAACGGTATGGACATGGGCATCGTCAATGCCGGCCAGTTAGCCATTTATGATGATTTGCCTGAATCGCTGCGTCTGGCGGTGGAAGATGTGGTGCTTAACAAAGACGATGGTGCCACGGAACGTTTACTGGCGTTGGCGGATAGCTACCGCGACCGCGGTGAAAACGAAGTGGCAGAAACCGCGGAGTGGCGCAGTTGGCCAGTGGATAAACGGCTGGAACATGCACTGGTTAAAGGCATTACCGAATTTATTGTTGAAGATACTGAGCTAGCTCGAGCGGCGGCGAGTAAACCGTTGGAAGTGATAGAAGGCCCACTAATGGCGGGCATGAATGTGGTGGGAGACTTATTTGGCGAAGGCAAGATGTTCCTGCCGCAAGTGGTGAAATCGGCGCGGGTGATGAAACAAGCCGTGGCCTATCTTGAACCTTATATCAACGCTGAAAAGCAGCAAGGGCAGACCAATGGCAAGATCTTACTTGCCACGGTAAAAGGCGACGTGCATGACATTGGCAAAAACATTGTCGGCGTGGTGCTGCAATGCAATAACTTCGAGATTATTGATCTCGGCGTGATGGTGCCGACCGATAAAATCCTGTCAGTGGCGCGCGAGGAGCAAGTCGACATTATTGGTTTGTCAGGCCTTATCACGCCGTCGTTGGATGAAATGGTGAATGTCGCCAAAGAAATGGAACGGCAAGGGTTTGATATTCCGCTATTGATTGGTGGTGCGACGACGTCCAAAGCGCATACCGCGGTGAAAATAGAGCAGCACTACCAGGCTCCTGTGGTGTATGTGTCGAATGCGTCACGTGCCGTTGGCGTTTGTGCATCGCTATTATCGCCGGCTCAATGTTCAGACTTTGTGGCGCGCTTACAAAAAGAGTATGTTTCAGTACGAGAGCAGCACCAACGCAAGACACCCCGCACTCCGCCTGTCACCCTGGACGCGGCAAGGGCAAACAAATGGCAAACCGATTGGGCCCATTACACGCCGCCCCAGCCGGCGAGGCCGGGCGTCCATGTTTACGATGATGTCTCGATAGCGACATTACGTCAGTATATCGATTGGACCCCTTTCTTTATGACCTGGTCCCTGAGCGGCAAATTCCCGGCGATTTTAGACCACGAGCTAGTGGGTGAAGAAGCTCGCCGTTTGTATGAAGACGCTAATGCTTGGCTCGACCGGTTTGAGCACGAAGCTGTGCCGCAGMAAGGAGTGTGGCGGCGTTCTTCSTCGACCATAGCTTTGAGGATGATATCGAGGTGTATATCGACGCATCACGGCAAACGGTGGGCACGGTACTGAACCATTTACGTCAGCAAACCAAAAAGCCACGTGGCGCCAATTATTGCTTGTCGGACTTTATCGCGCCGAAGAGCAGTGGTCAGCCTGATTGGATTGGTGCGTTTGCGGTGACAGGCGGCATTGGCGAGTATGCCTTGGCGGAAAGTTATAAAGTTGCAGGGGATGATTACAACGCGATCATGATCCAAGCGGTCGCCGATCGATTAGCAGAAGCCTTTGCAGAATACCTGCACCAGCAAATTCGGATCTCATTGTGGGGCTATGCGCCCAATGAGACGCTCGATAACGATGCCTTGATCCGGGAGCAATACCAAGGGATCCGGCCGGCTCCGGGTTATGCTGCCTGCCCTGAGCATAGCGAGAAAGGAAAAATTTGGCAGTTGCTCTCGGTAGAAGCGCATACGGGCATGACACTCACCGAAAGCTATGCCATGTGGCCAGGTGCATCTGTGTCGGGGTGGTACTTCTCACATCCTGAATCACGCTACTTTGCGGTGGCGAAGATTCAAGATGATCAACGTGACAGTTATGCGGCGCGCAAAGAGTGGAGCAGCAAAGACGCGGAAAAATGGCTCGGGCCAAACTTAAACGCCTAATGAAAAAAGACCAGCACATCACATGTGCTGGCCTTTTTTTACTCAAATAAGTCAGCGTGTAACCGCTGTACGACATGGGTCGCGTCGTGATCGTCGACCACCACACAGACATTGTGATTGCTGGCACCATAGCAAATCATGCGCAGTTTATATTGGGCTAGCGCACTAAATACCGGCGCTGTCGCGCCCGGTGTGTGATTCATCTCGTTACCGATCAGCGCAACAACCGCTAGATTCGCACAGATCTCTACCTGACATAACTGCGTGAGCTCGGCGATGGCAGCCTCCGGCAGCTGCGGTGCGTCACCCTGGGTATGGGTTTGATCCAGCGTCAGAGAGACACTGACCTCCGAGGTCGTGATTAAATCGACTGAGATTTCAAAGCGCGCCAAGATCTCAAACACCTTGGCCAAAAAACCACAAGCATGAAACATGTTTAAGCTGGTCAGTGTCACCATGGTCTGGTTGCGCCTGAGGGCTACGGCACGAAACAGCGGCGCTGAGTGTGCTTGCTCACGGATCCAGGTACCGCCTTGTTCGGGGGCTCTCGCCGCGCCGACAAATACCGGGATATGCTGGCGTACCGCGGGCACTAACGTCGATGGATGGAGGATCTTGGCACCAAAGGTAGCCATTTCCGAGGCTTCGCTAAAGCTAATTTCACTAATCGGACGAGCACGATCAGTCACTCGTGGATCGGTGGTATAAATCCCGGGGACATCGGTCCAGATGGCCAAACTTTCTGCTCCGATCGCCTCGGCGAATAACGCGGCACTGTAGTCACTGCCGCCACGGCCTAAGGTGGTGGTATGCCCGTTCGCATCAGCACCGATAAACCCTTGCGTGACCACTAAATGCGTCGCTAAGCGGAGGAGTAATTGGTTCTGGCACTGAATCTTGGTTTGTTGTCGATCCGGTTGGGCACAGCCGAAGTGACTATCGGTGCGCAATAACGCTCGCGCATCGGCCCTCACCGTGGCCATGCCTCGGCTATTGAGCAAGTGAGTAAAAATATAGGTTGAGATGAGCTCACCACAAGCGACCAACGCATCCGTTAACGCTGTACTGGGAGCAGATGCTGCGGTATTTGCATAGTCGGCAATCGTTTGGTGCCAGTCATCGACTGCTGTTTGCGTGTCCTGGCAAGCGGGAAGCGCGTTTAATATCGCTTGATGGATAGCGGTGATGGCAACCAGTTTGTCTTGACGGACTTGTGGGTCGTTGATCCCTTGTGCCAGTGCAACCAAGTGATTGGTGACGCCTGCGCACGCACTGATCACCACAAAGCGGGTATGTGGGTTTTGCTCGATCACATCAGCGCTTTGTTGCATGGCATCGATAGTGCCAACGCTCGTCCCGCCAAACTTAGCGACCGAAATCGGTGGTAATGGGTTCACGTCCTTTTCCCCTTTCATCATACAAATGGGTCTTAATTCATTATGGGGAACATCAGAAGTCACATCGTGACCGCGGTAGAGACCGCAAAAAAGAAGGAAGAGCAAACGGCAGGCATGGACTGCCAGAAGCGCTCCACCTGTCTTCCTGTAGGGATGACAAGTGACAGCCTGAAGGATTCAGCCTCCTAGGCCGGCAGCGTTTCGCCCCCAAGCTTACGCCACCTCGGCATTGTCTCCCCTGATTATCATACCTTGGAGTGGGGCTCCGCATGATAACTGCCTGAGAAATGCACCTCTTCTGCATGTTCAGTCCCGGGTTGGTTATCCCGTGAACAGCATTTACATTACGGGCGAGATGACAGGGTGTCAACTGCCTTTTGGTCACGATCAGTGCCTTGGCAAAATTGTCCAGCGATCACACAGTTCACGTGCCAGGCAATAGGGATATGGCGAAAAAATATGCTATAACGGTCATCTGTGTGTACCAACAACAAGGAAAGGTTATGGCACGTTCAATTTCCGAAATTCAATCTTTTCAGCCCGTGGCTCGCACGTTWATGGGCCCGGCCCTCTGATATTTATCCTGCAGTGCTACAGGCACTCAGCCGTCCGACTGTCGGACATCTTGACCCTTTGTTTATCGCGATGATGGATGAAGTCAAACAACTGCTTCAATATGCGTTTCAAACCGACAACCCTTTTACCTAGCAATTTCGGCGCCAGGCAGTGCCGGATGGAAGCTTGCTTTGTCAACTTAGTTGAACCGGGTGAAAAAGTGATTGTCTGTCGCAATGGTGTGTTTGGCGATCGTATGCGGGAAAATGTCGAGCGTTGCGGCGCGACAGCAGTGATGGTCGACGATGCCTGGGGTGCGCCTGTTAGTCCAGAAAACGTTGAGGCTGCGTTGAAAGCCCATCCGGATGCCAGCACGCTTGCGTTTGTCCATGCTGAAACCTCAACCGGCGCTTGTTCGGATGCGCAAACACTGGCGAGATTGGCGCGGGAGCATGGTTGCTTAACCATTGTCGACGCCGTGACTTCACTAGGTGGCGTGCCATTGAAAGTCGATGAGTGGCAGCTCGATGCCGTGTATTCCGGTAGCCAAAAATGTTTGTCATGTGTCCCTGGCTTATCGCCTGTCACCTTCTCACCGCGTGCTGTGGCTAAAATGCAATCGCGAACCCACAAGGTACAAAGTTGGTTTCTCGATCAAAGCCTGGTGCTTGGTTATTGGAGCGGAGAAGGGAAACGCAGCTATCACCATACCGCGCCGGTCAATAGTTTGTATGCCTTGCATGAGTCTTTATTGCGGCTCTATCAAGAGGGGCTTGAGCATGCATGGCAACGTCATCAAGACATGCATCAACACCTCAAAGCAGGGCTGGATGAGCTCGGTATCACTTTTGTGGTTGATCAGCCTTACCGTTTGCCGCAGCTTAATGCGGTCACTATTCCGGATGGCGTGGACGATGCGGCAGTACGTCAGCACCTGCTCACGACCTATAATCTCGAAATTGGTGCCGGCTTAGGCGATCTCGCCGGTAAAGCGTGGCGCATTGGCTTAATGGGCTACGGGGCACGGCATGAGAATGTGGCGCTGTGTCTGAAAGCGTTAGAAAACGCGTTACGTTAAGGCGTTAAGGTATCGGGCAAGGTATGGCGAGTGGTCCATACTTTGCTTGCTTGCGGGTATAAATAGCGCGCTTCTTGTTGAATATCGTCGTGCGCGTGCTGATCACAATTTGTAACGCAACCTGATACGCATGCTGATAGCCCGAAA
>AQOF01000132.1 GCA_000565345.1 Salinivibrio costicola subsp. costicola ATCC 33508 = LMG 11651
AACCCCATTTTATTCGGTTATAATTACATCAATATGGAGGTACGTATGACACAATTAGCGACAAAAAAAACAGATGACTTCGATTTGGAAAAAGCGCTTAAACGTATGCAATATCATGCGGATAAAACTCGCTTATCATTCGATAAAGCACTGAAAGTCAAATCACCAAAGACACTGGCTGGCCGCCTTGCTGGTCCAGCGAAAGCATAATTGTTATCGCTTTCTGCCTACGCGCTCACTTAGCACCACGTATTATAAATTTTAATCGCTGACCACCCATTATCACCAGAACGCCCTAGCAGATCGCCAAATCCTGCTCAGATCAGTTAAACTGCCTGTATTCCCGACAGTTAGTGACAAGGCGTCCTATGTTTAACGGCAAATCCATTCTGATCACCGGCGGTACTGGTTCTTTTGGTAAAAAGTACGTCCGCACCCTGCTTGAACGCTATCAACCACGTCGCCTCGTGGTGCTCTCTCGCGATGAGCTCAAGCAATATGAAATGCAGCAAACCTTTAACGCCCCTTGCATGCGCTATTTTATCGGCGATGTGCGTGATGGCGATCGTTTAATGCAAGCGATGCAAGGCATTGACTATGTGATTCATGCTGCTGCACTCAAGCAGGTACCTGCCGCCGAATACAACCCGATGGAGTGTATCAAAACCAACATTCACGGTGCAGAGAATGTGATTCGAGCCGCGATTGCCAACGGGGTCGAAAAAGTGATTGCGCTCTCGACCGATAAAGCCGCCAGCCCCAATAATCTCTATGGCGCCACCAAACTGTGTTCAGATAAATTGTTTGTCGCCGCTAACAATATGACCGGGGGCCAAAAGACACGTTTTTCGGTGGTGCGCTATGGCAATGTGGTCGGCTCGCGCGGCTCTGTGGTGCCTTTGTTTAAGAAAAAGGCAGCGGAAGGCGCGGATCACTTGCCCATTACCCATCCTGAAAAGAGCCAAGGATGGGACAGGCACTTTCAAGCGAATACAGTCATAAGCCGAAATGTCCTGTCTACTGTCCGGTTAGGCATGGAACTGCTCAGGCGACCCGACTACGAAATAACGACTCAACACCTCTTAGCAGCGGGGGGCGTTTTAGCTCAGCAGCTCTTAAAAGATGGCTATGCATTGGCGGATTTATGAGGGGATCCCTCAGGGCCTTGTACTTTTCTCTTTAAAAAAGATGTTAATCTCAGACTCTATCTTTCCTCGCACAAGGAAAGATCAGTAACATACTCTCGCATTAAATTTTCCTTGTAACCCATTTTCTTAGGGCATTCGAGCATGTGATTAGGGGTTATGACAAAATGATAAAGAGCAGCGTTAGCTCCAACCCCCCCCCAATCCAAATACACAGAGTATGATGACTATGGTTTTAATGTGTAGCTCTCCACCTCTAAATAACCTAGAAATGGTATTCAAGGGGGCAACCACTACAAGAAAACCAATTGTTGAGCCACTAACAAACGAGATGAACATAAATGGATCTGCCATTAACTTATTGACATTCACATTAGCAAGCGGGGTTATGTAAATATAATTAGCAATCCACCCCCCTCCGATAAAAGCCAAAATAGATGCAGATATTATCCACCACCCCATTAATAAGCCTTTAAGCTGTTTAGTCATCGAGCAACTCCAATACCTTATGTACTGTTTTCTTTTGAAAATCAGTTGCTTTATCAACGACCCAAACAGAAAAACTAGCTCCAACTAAAATTAACCCACCACCAACAGCTGTTGCAGCAAAAGCAGGTGCAAGAGAGGCTAAAAATAAGCCAGATCCAGCAACAGCCAAAGCATTAACGAGTAACTTAGCCTCATCAACCCCCAATTTATTTAAAGTATATTCATCGTTTAAAACATATTGCAGAACATTAATTGCTGAACCGACTAATACTTCCATAGGGGCAGTAACTTTGACATAACGAGCCATCCCTTTCACGGAATCTAAAGCACCTAAACCAAGCTTAACCACTTGAGGGTTAGACGCTTTGAAACGATTACCCGCTAACAATGTTTTCATGTGCTGCTTGTAACCTTTCAATATTAGGTAATCGACGCTGTTATGTGTTTTAACGTAAGCAGTCACCCCCAATCCACCTAATTTCTTAGCGGTATCGAATGCATCGTAAGTACCTTTCACAGCACCGCCGATATTTTGAGTTTTATCGAGCGCATCAAAAAACTCTTTCCATTCTTCTGGCGCGAGCACTGTCGTTTCTATGACATCTTGCGTATATCGAACATGAATCTCTTTCTCTCCCTCTTTAGCGAGGAAGTTGTAAGGAGGCCAATACATATTATCAGGATTAACACTAACGGTTGACGCTGCTTTTCTCTCTTGAAGCTGTTGCCATTCCTTTTCTCGTTCTTTAAGCCGCTCTCTACGCTGTCTTTCTATTTTTTCTCTGGGGGTTTCTTTGGTGACTACGGACTCCTTAACCTCGTTTTTTACTGGCATCAGCGAGCCGGTTGGCGCAAAATTTCTAGCAGTAGCTCGTTCTACTGCCGCCTTTGACGCCGCCGATTGCCTAGCCATCTCACAACTCGTACAACGACACACTAATGGGTTGGGATGCATCAATGGACATCGATGAGGCTTAGAAGGATCAAAGATATCAGGTAAGCTCATATCACTCTCCACGCGATCGAAATGAATATGCGCATCGTACCATGGCGTTTTTTCCTAAATCATTGAACTTATCACTCTAGCGGCGATCAGATCATCAAAGCCTAGAAACAAGTCACAGATGATGAGCAAAGCCAAGTACAAAATCAACAATGCCCTTGAAAGGTTATATTCTTCCCATCGCCTCGCGATGTGCAGAACTGTTCGCTGCTGCTATCAATGCCGGATGGATTAGTATCCAAGATCCAATAGAGAATGAAGACTTACTCCATTACTATCACCTATTAGGTTTCAATCAACGCGATCCATTCGATCCAAGAACAATGCATTGTTCAAGCGTATCAGCTGAGCACTCAGCAGCTTTGCAACCCCATTTTATTCGGTTAATAATTACATCAATATGGAGGTACGTATGACACAATTAGC
>AQOF01000133.1 GCA_000565345.1 Salinivibrio costicola subsp. costicola ATCC 33508 = LMG 11651
ACCTTCAGACGCGAGTAACACTGCTTTGATACGATCGCGCACTCGCCCATCACGAGTCGTCCCATGTTGGCGGTCGAGTTCAAGCTTCTGCTGTTTGGTTAAAGTCACTTTCATAGGTAGGAATCATGATCCTGTTTCTACGTAAAATCAAGCATCTTCAATGATCACGGGTATATATTTAAACAAAAATAAATATTCATTACTTAATTTCAGGGAAAAAAGCCTGCAAAGATCGCGCTTTAAATTGTGAAAGAGAGTAGTAGTCCCTAGCCCACTTTTGAGAATTTTCACCTATAGAGTAAGATTTTTCAGAAGAGCGCATTAAACTAACAATTTGATCTGCCATATCTACCCAATTGTCAGCTAAAATATAATGTTTGCCTTTGGTCGCTGGGATTCCTTCAATTCCAACAGAAGTGGTGACTAAAGTTTTTCCTGCAAACATCGCAGAAATACTCTTTAACTTGACACCTGAACCGAGAGTTTGGGGGTTAACAAATATCTGTCCTTTTCGAAGAACATCATCTTCAGAATCAATGAATCCTAATCCCTGAATTCCTCGTTCTGGTTCATGAAATGAATCAGTCCCATTTCCCCCTGCAATAAATATTGCTCCAGACTCTTTTTCCTTGACTAAAGGCCAACAATACTGCAAAAAATCATTTAGAGCAGAACCTTTCCTCAAGTCTGCAGTACCGACAAACACAACAGACTTAGCCTCGCATGAAACACCAACATTAGATGTATTACTATTCATAAATACATCAACAATTCCATCAACAGAAATGCCATAACCTTCATAAACTGATTTATCATCTTGGGATATAGCAAAAAAACTAGTTGCCAATTTTGCAACCTTTTCTTCAAAGCGACGAATTCGCCACACCTCATAACTCCAGAATATGCTTATAGGGAAGCCTACTGCTTTTGGAACTCCGCTAAACGCATGAAAAACAACATTATGACTTCGTAGCCAATGATTAGAATTAGGATAATTTTTTTTCAATTTGGGAAGTAAATATGCAGTTGGAATGTCCTCATATAAAAAATCAAAATCTTGAGTTGACTCTTGACTTAATACCGACAATACATCAGGTGCCGCATTCCAAAATCGCACCGTTATAGCTGGGTTAAATGAGTATAGTGATTTTAAAAAACGCCTCATCTGTGATGACCTTGAAAAATTGACCTTTATAAAATTAACATTGGAATAGCTCGATTTCGAACTATTCCAATCCTCATCAACAGGACCAAAATATATTACATTCTTATATTGTTCTGCTAATAAATCCAAAGTCGCATTACATGCAATTTCATAGCCTTTTCGATGAGAAGGCCAACACCCAGAAAAGACAACTAGTGTTTTATCACGTTTCTTCACCTATTCCTCCAATTCTACCGTTTTAATCAAGTCAATCCATTTTTTCAACCACAAACTTCTTGTAAAACCAGTTTGCTGAATATCAAATCCTCTACGTCTTAGTTCTGATATTTTATTTGAGTCACTATGTAATTCTCTATTTAGAGCTTCGAATAAATCTGAAACTAATGGTCTAATCATAACCGCATTAACATTATCAATAACAATGTTAGCAAGTCCACCTACACCAGTAGATACGACTAATGATCCTTTGCTCCAAGCCTCTAAACAACTTAAAGAAGTCCCTTCAGTTGAAATAGTTGGAACAACAACTAGTGACTTATCATCAAATGCTTCAAGTCGATCACTATAAGGTAAAGAATAAATTTTAACGTTTGGGTAATTGGCTGTCTTAGAGCGAACCCAAGCTTCATCAGGTCCACTTCCAATGAAATGAACTTCACCATTCCAACCTGTATCTAAAATTTTTATCACGGCCTCTGTAAAAAGTTTAGTCCCTCGGTGTTCAACAAACCGTCTAGCAAATACAATTTTCGTAATTTCATTCGTAAACTGAGGCAACTCAGAAGATTTAGGAGCAAAGTTAGGGATATATACTATTTTATTCCAATTTAAACTTCTCCTAATACAAGATGCTTGCAAGGGGAAAGCTAGGTCAACGCAAACAATCTTTGAATACTTGTCTAAAATAGAGCTCCCTTTGACCATTCTAATTGCGTTACCAACTGCCCCTAATCTCCTCCAAAACTTACCTGCGGGAGGGCGATCCCAATATACTCCATGCTGTACACCTATAGTCCTACAAGAAGTCAACCTTGGGGCGTCATTTGGGTTTAAATCGATATTAATATCAAAATTTGAGTCAAATTCTCCCGATAACCAATCGGAATCAGATAGTGATTCTATAGGAAAGTCATCTATAACCAAGGGCTCTAGAGTTCCTTTTTGGAAAATATAAACATCGTAACCACTCTCCTTAAGCCCTAAAGCCAATTCAAAAGTATAGGTTTGAACCCCTCCAATAATAACCCCTCCTGAATCCGATATTAATTCATTCACCCATAAAGCAACTTTCATTCAACTTACCTATATTTTATAGAAAAAAGGAATCTTAACTTAAATTTATCTATTGCCAAACATAATAAAACCGTAAATATTAAAGTAAAAGAATAAGCAAAAATAATATTCCAGAATTCGGATAGGTAGTTAAATTTACTTATAATTAACCATACAATTGGGGCTTTCACTATCCCGTGAATCAAATATATTTGTAAGGAAATTGTTCCTAAAAATGAAGATATACCATATAAATTTAACCCTTTAACTCTATAAACTAGTGCGTAAACTCCAAAGGTACCTAAGAATGCATTAAGTAAATGGATAAAATCACCAGTTTCAAGTTCCATCTGAGCTATTAAAATAGAGCTAGTAAGCATTGCCATAACTAAAGCTAAACGAATTTTTTTCACTAATTTAATTATCGATTCAGAATATATAGAGCCAATAATAAAAAACGGTATAAAATTAATGACATTTTGCACTGTATTAGGAATTGTCACTTCAAATACATTTGTTAGTATCCAGATAAACGCAATTATAATAAACCAAGCTCCTGGCTTTCGAGTTGTCTTATAAATTAAAGAGCAAACGAAAGATATTACAAACATAGTTAATAAAAACCAAGTTCCATAACCTACCGGTTCTAAAGGCAGAAGAATGAGTTTTTCCCACGAAAAACTTACAACCTTCCCCGAGATATCCTCCAAAACTAGGTAAATTGTCCCCCACAGCAAATATGGCCAATAGAGTGAAGATATCTTTGATTTAAGAACCAGATTAAGGTTTTTGATTAATGTTTTAGGTAATAACATTCCAGATATGAGGAAGAAAGCTTCCATATGAAATGAATAAATCCAGTTTATAACTCCTTCAATTACAGTACTATTTCCACCTATACTTAACTTT
>AQOF01000134.1 GCA_000565345.1 Salinivibrio costicola subsp. costicola ATCC 33508 = LMG 11651
TTTCGCTGGCATACGCACTGACCATGTGGATCGTACTACTTCTATCTTCACGGTTGTAAGAGCCTTTCAGCGTTTTACCGTCGATCGCGACCACCTGACCATCCGTCATTTGATGGACAGCTTTCATCCAATCGATAAAGCAGGCTTGAAAGGCACTCGGTTCAATCGAAGAGATGGCGCGAGCGATGGTATCGTCGGCAGGAATACCGTCTTCAAACATACCGTTACGCTTAAACCACTCATGGTGCCCGAGGATGTATTCTCGAATCTCGTACCATCCTTTCGACCCCGCAATCACCGCACACAATGAAGCAAAAAGCAGGTCGAATAGCGGGTAGGTTATCTTGGCACTCTGACGATTATCATCAACGGTGCTGAAGTAGTCTTTAAATGTATCGATATCCACGGTATCTATCCCGAACTATTTTAGAATCGGCCTATATGATCACAGCCAGAAGTGATCGTCAAACCGATCCTGTCTTGGTTAAAAAACGTTCGCGATCTCGCCCTGGTGCTTGGGCGAAGGCAATCGGCCTGTGTAACAATCAAGCGATGGGGTTAGTGCATATCCCTGAGAATAGCATTTACTACCTTCACGGACGTCCTGAGAGCTCTGAGCGCGCTGAGCAGGAATATAAAGATATATTCTATCGACTAAGCTATTTAGCCAAAAAAAGAACCAGCGTCGCAACGAGGGGTTTCGTTGCTTTGGTTCTAGCACCAAGTAAATCGTGCACAATCGTTTTTTATTGATGATATATATTTAAAATCCCGTCGGCCGTACTGTCATGGTGCGGCCTTACCTCATATCTCTAAGGCAATAAAATCATTGTCGACATCCTCCTGTGTAATACCAATATAACGAAGCGTGATGCCTTCTGAGGTATGGCGCAGCATTTTCATCACCCGACCAATATCTTTTGTGGCTTGATACAGCATATAACCGCGTGTTTTTCGCATTGAGTGCGTCCCTAACGAGAGGTTGAGCTCTTGCCCGACCTGTTGGAAAGCGAGAGTAACAGCGCGCCGAGAGAGCGGTTTAGGCGGCAACTGCTTAATCTGCTGACAGCGGTGAGATTGAAACAGGTAGACGTGGTCAGGATGGTCTGCCCGTATCTTTTCAATGCGCGCCAGTGTTTTGGGGTTGAGCTGGATATCAGCAATCTTACCTGTCTTACGCTCTTTGATTCGCAACCGGTCACCGTGGATGTCGTCGAACCGAATAGCAAGCAGATCGGAGATACGCAACGCTAGGTTTAACCCGATATACCAGACGTCGGCCATTTGGCGATGATAACGAATACTCAATAGGTGGCCGATAAGCTGAACAGTCTCAGCGTCTTTGATGGCTTGAACTTCTGACATGGCTTACTTCCTTTTTTCTTCACAGAGGGAGGTTTTGAGAAGCACAGCACGACAGCGACAGCCGGACCCTTGTTGCGCCTGGGTTGGCTGCTTCCCGTTTTAACATAATGAGAAGCAGGGAAAGGTATCGCTGCCTGTGTGCTTGTGTGGCGTGTAAAAAATGGCCTGCGAAGCCGCTACACGACTGGGATCCAGCCTCGCTCGGCGAAAGACACACAGTCTTCACCGACAACCACATGATCTAAAACGCGAACATCAATAAGGCCCAGCGCTTTGATCAACTTGTCAGTGATGTGTCGGTCTGCCTGTGACGGCTCAGCAATCCCAGAGGGGTGGTTGTGGGCAAAGATAACGGCAGCTGCATTGTGACTCAGTGCCGCTTTCGCTACTTCGCGTGGATAGATAGACGCGGCATCAATGGTGCCAAAGAACAGGATATCGAACTGGATCAGCCGGTGTTGGTTATCCAGCAGCATCAACGCAAACACTTCACGATCATACGCGCCGAGTTTGAGTTTTAAGTACTCCATCACGTTGTTAGGGCTCGTGAAGGTGCCTTCGCGTTTGTACTTTTGGGCCAGTGCTTCTGCCGCGTGCTCTAAGAGCTGGTTCAACTCAGATGGCTGGTGGGCAGGGTAGTTGTCTGCAGGGGTAAATAGGGGAGTGTGTGACGTACGCATAGGGAGTCTCCTTTAAGTGATTGATGTGGCTATGCGTATCGATGACATATATCTGAAATCAGGTTGGTTAGGGGAGTGGGTGCAAGAGGAGGGGTAAACCGGTAAATCTTTACGTGCGCGGAAATCTCATGAGTCCAATAACGGAGTAACATCATGAGATTAATTAAATTGAGCGAAGTAAAACACATGACAGGCCTTGGCCGCTCAACCATCTACAACCTGATGAAAGACGGTACCTTCCCCAAAAGCGTTCCCCTGGGAGGCCGAGCGGTCGCGTGGGTAGAAAGTGAAGTCGAAGAGTGGGTGATGGCAAGGATCGCGGAAAGAGATAGTGCGGTGGGGTGAGGTGTCTTGCTCGACTTGCCTCTTGGTCATGAACCCAGACACCTGACGACCTCCTCAAGATGCGCCTACTAGCCGTGACATGGGATTCATCCGTGGCATAATGACGGCAATTTAAGAATCGCAAAACAATCAATAGGGTATGCTGTGAATACTGAAAACTACTCGCAAACCGCTTCCTTTATCTGGTCGGTGGCCGACCTTTTACGCGGCCATTTCAAACAATCTCAGTATGGGCGGGTGATCCTGCCTTTTACCCTCTTACGTCGCTTAGAGTGCGTGTTAGCGCCCAATAAACAAAAGGTGCTAGAAGCGGCGCAGCAACACCAAAACAAGCCGGATACTACAAGAGAGTTGTTGCTACTAAAGGCGTCGGGTCATCAGTTCTTCAACGCTTCCCCGTTATCGCTCGCAACCTTATCTGATACTCAAACAGCGGAAGATTTAATCTCTTACGTGCAGTCGTTTAGCCAGTCTGCCCGTGAAATATTCGAGCACTTCAATTTTGAAGAGTTTGTGCTTAAATTGGCCGAGGCCGATCTGCTTTATCAGTCACTCAGCAATTTGGCACTTAAAATCGATTTATCAACCGATAACATC
>AQOF01000135.1 GCA_000565345.1 Salinivibrio costicola subsp. costicola ATCC 33508 = LMG 11651
AGGAAGATGAAGCGCCACCTATCGATAATCATGGTGTTTTTTATTGGGCGAAGGAAAACCTCTTTAACAGTCCTTTAAATGTGGTGCTAACCATTGTTGTTTTGACGGCACTGTTTGCGGTGATCCCCCTGCTGTCAGCTGGGTGATTGTCAATGCCGATTGGGTTGGCCAAAGCCCCGAAGCCTGCAGCAGCAGTGGTGCTTGTTGGGCTTTTATTGGTGTGCGTTGGGACCAATTTATGTATGGGTTTTATCCCACTGAGGAGTTATGGCGACCGCAGCTCTTTTACGGCACGCTGGCGATATTGGTCGCGCTGCTTATATACGATAAAACTCCTTATAAACGTTGGATAGGCGCATTTGCGATTAGTGCTTACCCGATCTCAATTGCAACGCTATTGTATGGCGGTGTTTTTGGCTTAGAAAAAGTCGAAACCCATATGTGGGGGGGACTATTAATTACCCTTATCATTGCCTTGGTTGGCATTATTGCTTCTTTGCCTATTGGTACTCTGTTGGCGCTTGGCCGCCGATCTACCATGCCAGTTATACGATCGTTCAGCACGATTTATATCGAAATCTGGCGCGGTGTCCCGCTTATCACTGTGCTATTCATGGCATCGGTTATGCTGCCTTTGTTTCTTGCCGAGGGCACAAACATCGACAAGTTGGTGAGAGCGCTGATTGGAGTGGTGATGTTTGCCTCTGCCTATATGGCTGAAGTGGTGCGAGGTGGACTGCAGGCGATCCCCAAAGGACAATATGAAGCAGCAGATGCGCTGGGATTAACCTATTGGAAAAAGACCATCCTGGTTATCCTTCCTCAGGCGTTAAAGATTTCTATTCCATCGATTGTTAATACCTTTATTAGTCTCTTTAAAGACACCAGCCTTGTCTTAATTATTGGGATGTTTGATGTGCTAGGGATTGGGCAAACTGCAAACACTGATCCAGAATGGCTGGGGTTTGCCACTGAAAGTTATGTTTTTGTGGCTTTTGTTTTCTGGATTTTTTGCTCTGGTATGTCTCGGTATTCAATTTGGCTTGAGAAGCGCCTACATACGGGCCATTAAGCGTAGCGGCAGTAAGGATATAAAAATATGGATGTTATGAACAAAGACTATGTCATTGAAATAAAGAAAATGAACAAGTGGTATGGTGAATTCCATGCGTTGAAAGACATTAACCTTAAAGTTATTGAGCGACAATTACGGTGGCCGGTCTAGCGACAATTATCTTGGCCGGTTGATCTGATAAGGTTCGGTACAGCAGAACGGAGGGAGTTCACTGTGCCGGGAACACGAATCACGGATCAACAGGTCACGATCTATATGACTCACAGAAAACAAAAAAGCCAAGCTGTTGCTGCTGCTAAAGCAGGTATTTCAGAGCGGTCAGCC
>AQOF01000136.1 GCA_000565345.1 Salinivibrio costicola subsp. costicola ATCC 33508 = LMG 11651
AACTTGTTCACTGCCGCACAGGCAGCTTAGAAAGACAAACGCGGCGCGAAATAATTGTTACTCAGTTCACTGCCGCACAGGCAGCTTAGAAAATAGAAAACGCCGCCGATGCCGCGAGAGAAACGTTCACTGCCGCACAGGCAGCTTAGAAAAAACAGGTTAGCCATATGGATTTCCAACCACTGTTCACTGCCGCACAGGCAGCTTAGAAACGGAAAAAGAGAAAATCACTCAGGCGAAAACGGTTCACTGCCGCACAGGCAGCTTAGAAAAACTCCATATTGTCGGCTTTTGCTTTAATTAAGTTCACTGCCGCACAGGCAGCTTAGAAAAAGACGCTAAACTTGCTCAATAACTCGTTAACGTTCACTGCCGCACAGGCAGCTTAGAAATGGCTTTTAACGTGTGCTTGCAGTACTGATCCGTTCACTGCCGCACAGGCAGCTTAGAAAAAACATGGCGCGCTGCACTTTCAGCTTTGTGAGTTCACTGCCGCACAGGCAGCTTAGAAAAGATTAACGACCTGGCCGTCTGTCACGATCGAGGTTAATCGTTGGCCTCGATGTCGGAGGCGCGCAGTCCACTTGGGTAATACATGACAGACATCGCACTGGCGCTTGTCCGACCTACACACGATTTTAATATCGGCGGTGCCATTGGCTTACATTGGTTATCGGAACAGCCACTTTTGGTCCGATGATACCATTGGCGTAGGTGACACAAGCCCCGGCACGGTGTTGATATGTGCAAATTGCCAACGGGCGCCTGTCACAATCAGGGGTTAATAGTTGGCTCCGATGTCGGAGGCGCGCAGTCCGCTTGGGTAATACATGACAGACATCGCACTGGCGCTTGTCCGACCTACACACCATTTTAATATCGGCGGTGCCATTGGCTTACATTGGTTATCGGAACAGCCACTTTTGGCCCGATGATACCATTGGCGTAGGTGACACAAGCCCCAGCACGGTGTTGGATATGTGCAAATTGCCAACGGGCGCCTGTCACAATCGAGGTTAATCGTTAGCCTCAATGTCGGATGGCGCGCGGCGCAAATCACACCAAGTTTGTACGATCGAGTTGGCGCTTATGCCGACCTACACACCATTTTAATATCGGCGGTGCCATTGGCTTATATTGGTTATCGGAACAGCCACTTTTGGCCCGATGATACCATTGGCGTAGGTGACACAAGCCCAGCACGGTGTTGGATATGTGCAAATTGCCAACGGGCGCCTGTCACGATCGAGGTTAATTGTTGGTTCCGATGTCAGATGGCGCCAGTTGCACTGCGCCAGTTGCACTGCGCGCGGCGCAAGTCACACCAAGCTTGTACGATCGAGCTGGCGCTTATGCCGAGTAACGTATAGGCGGCATAGAAAGGGAAAGTGATCTCGTTGGGTTTCGGATTTTCATTCACTGTCACTAACGTCGATTTGGCGGTTCACCAATGATCTTTAAATCCGCTTTTCTGCGCTTTTTCATCGTCGCGTAGAAATTCTCGTGCGAGCTAATATTAAGCAGGTAGAGCTCGAGTTTGTTTTCAACCCAAGCGTAGCCAAGCAACACCTCTTGCCTGTCGAGCTTGAACTTGTGCACCCAAAGAAAAGAGAGATCGCCTTTTTTCTGGGTGCCGAGCGTGGGCTCTTCAATGATTCTATCTATCTGGTCCTCGACCACTTCACATTGCGCGTCGGACAGCTTGTTCATCTGCTTTTCAAAAACACGAGAGACGAAAACATCAATCTGATTGTCGTGGGGTCCGTCGCTCATAACGTTTTACCTTACCAAGTTTGACTTCTTCAGATGCAATCAGGGCTTCTTGCACAAAGCTATAGGGTAAATCAGGGTTCTCAGTCATAATTTTCCCAATTTTTGCCCAATACTCAATTTGCTTGGGCACAGATCGCATTTCAGCTTCTGCATGCACTTTTACATCTGACACAAACTCATCATCTAACCGTACACTGGTTGGCATGATTCATTACCTCGCTTATATGTCTGTACAAGTCATTGTGCGACAAAATGTCGCGCCTTGCAATTTGTTTAAGACTGCGTGCCTGGCGTAATGCGCCAGTTGCACTGCGCCAGTTGCACTGCGCCAGTTGCACTGCGCACGGCTTATATCGTGATAATTCTTGATCATGGGCAGGGGGGTATGCGGCCGGGGTGTTACCGACCGCATAAGCTATACCAGCGAGCCTAGTTCAGCGCGTTGATGATGACGATTTCTCGTTCAAGGTTTTCTTTCTCTGTGCCTGTTGCCGTAGCGAGTTTTGCTTCACGAACGGCCAGTGCTTCGGCTTTTTCTTCTTTGGTGTTAAAACGTAAGCCTTTTACGTTGATCGCAGCAACGTTGGTATAACGCCCGTCGTCGCTACTTGGTACATCAATTTGCTTGCTGTTGACCAAATCTTTAATGATATTGCGTGTGTTAGTGTCAATATCTAGACCTTTTAACTGCCAGCGAGCCATAGGTTTGCCGGTATAAACGCCACCTTTTTCCTCTGTTAGATAGCGAATAGTCATATTTCTGATGGTACCTTCTTCTTCACCATAAGCTTGTTCTGAGTCGAACAGCACCGGAAAATCTTTTCCTTCTAACGCGCCACCTGATTTGGTCAGGTGCCCCATTCGATAACTATTCATCCCGAGGTTTATCTCGGTTGTATCGGTAATTGGCTGTCCATCAGCAAAGGCTAAATCTGTTATGCGTTTTCCTGCCGGTTGAGTAAGATCAATGGTATAGGTGACTCCCGCAAAAAAGTCATTGGTTGAGTATTTCGATGCGCGACGTTCAGGGTTAAAGCTATAGGTGACATCACCCGGTTTGACTGAGTTGAAATAGTCAGCGGACCATTCCATATATTTGCGTAGATCTGCCCCGGTCATTTGATAGACAGTAATTTCGCCGCCAGCATATTGATAGTTATAGGCGATATCTTTTGCTTTAATCGGACCGACGTTTAGCTCGGCATTGTCATTATCAATTTGCAGAGCAATCACGTTGGCTTTTGGTGCATAGAAAAAACTGGCTTCTTGGAACAGTGCACTAATGCCAGTATCTTGAATGTGAACTTGCGGGATCCCTCGGATCTCATTCTGGGGGACCAAATCCACCCCTCTTAATTCCGCGACTTCGCGGTTTGCCATCGCACGAAGGCGTTGGTGGTAAGGCTGGTACAAGGTTTCCATTTCTGGATCTGACTCTGTGCCTTTAATTTTATAAGTAAAACTATCTTTGTTAACCAATGTGTATTGACCGTTTTTTCCTCAAACGAGAGATCAATACGAGATAGAGCACGACCGTATTTATCCGGCTCTGTCACGATCACACCATTAACAACTGCTTTATCAATGCGAGTATGCATATGGCCGGCGACAATCGCATCAAGTTCTGGATTGGCATTGGCAATATCTGTGACCCCGGTATTCGCAATGTCGTTTTCATTATCCAGGCCCATGTGGGCGACTAAGATAAGAGCGTCGACATCATTTTTGAGTGTCTCGACCACTTTTTTAACTTCCAGTGAAGGGTTGGTAAAGGTCACGCCTTCGAGTCGCCCGGTGCCTTCGGCAAAGACTTGTGTCATCGGTGTATCCATACCAATTACACCCACTTTGATGCCATTTCGCTCGATGATGGTATGAGCGGGTAAAAAAGGGTTGCCGTCAGGTCGTTTAATATTGCCGCCGAGTGATTGTCCCTCAAATTGATCGAGCGAGCGCTGCAAAACATCCAAGCCAAAATCAAACTCGTGGTTACCCATGACCCATACATCATAATCCATTTGGTTAAAACCAAGCATCATTGGACTTGTCGCTTCATCCTTAAACGTCTCGACAAAGTTACCTTGAATGGTGTCACCCGCATCGACCATGATGACGTTTTTGTTGGTGCTACGAATATCCGCTACCTTGGTCGCGATCTGGCTCAAACTGCCACGCATATTGAGTTTGTCTGCCGCGTAATCCCATGGCATGAAATGGCCATGCAAATCTGATGTGCCAAGGATAGTGACATTATGTATATCCCCATCAGCGGCAAGAGTGGGGAACGAGAGTGAGAGCATGATCAGACTAGCGAGTGCGTTTTTTTTCATCAGAGGGTACCTGTTTAAAAAGTTAGGCGAACCTTAAGGGAAATGAGTACTACATAGAGTGACTAACTTCATGCTTTTTGATTGTTAATATCAGTAGATTACATTTTTATGAGATGTTGCACGCTTTCAACAATGTCAGGGATAGAACAAGGCCTGTGACAACGAAGATCATGCTTTAATTTTATATTAATCAGATGCTTGAGGTTTTTTTGTCTTTTTCTTTTATTTTTCAAAGTCGATGAAATGATTCTGTCCTACGCTGAAATTGAACAATTTTAAGTAGATATAAATGTGATAGAGGCGGTAGGAATGGGTATGAACATCAATAACACCATGAAATTAGTGTTTTTTATTATTGGTGCAGGCATTGTGGTGAGTTTTTTTACGATCATTCAGCTTAATGGCTTGATGAATAAAGTCGATGAAATGGCTCAGGTGCGATATGAATCGTATCAAACGGCCGATGAATTAAGACAAAGCTCTGATGACTTAACGCGTCTGGGCGAGGGTGTTCAATATTCTGTGTCAGCCAATTTTCATAGGTCTATGTGATCATCCAGTCGGCCTTCGAAGTGAATGGTCAGCTGCGATAGCGTCAGGCTCCAGTTCTGCACTGGGTGCGACCAACGCTCAGACGCCTTTAACATACCCGCGTAGAGTAGCTTGAGCAAGCTGTTCTCATTGG
>AQOF01000137.1 GCA_000565345.1 Salinivibrio costicola subsp. costicola ATCC 33508 = LMG 11651
TTTATGGCCTTCGGTATTAACACGGATAACCAACTGCGGCCTACCGCGCGCGGAAAAACGTTGTAAAAAACTTGTTTGTATGTGGGGCAGTACTCAGTGGTTACGATCCCGTATTTGAAGGTTGCGGCGGAGGCGTTGCGGTTGCAACAGGCTACGCCGCGGCACAACGAGCACTTGCCGTGATGGCAAACGCTAAGGAGGCCATATGTTAACTGAATGGCTTAAACAGAGAGAATATCGCGACCATGCACCGCAGCCCACCAGTTTTGACCAGTGTATCAAGTGTACCGTCTGCACTGTGTACTGCCCAGTGTCGAAAGTGAATCCGGCGTATCCGGGCCCCAAAGAGTGTGGGCCGGACGGCGAGCGTCTGCGGATCAAAAATCCAGAGTATTATGACGACCTACTCAAACTATGCACCAACTGCAAACGCTGCGAAACCGCCTGTCCCTCTGGGGTGAAAATTGGTGATATCATTGCCGTGGCACGGGGTAAACATGGCGAGAAAAACATCAATCCTAAGTTGATGCGTGATTACGTGCTCAGCCACACCGATTTATTTGGTACCTTGGCAAACCCGGTGGCACCGATTGTGAATGCGATGACGGATCTAAAACCGGTAAAAGCGGTGATGCATGCCACCATTGGGTAGATAAACATAAATCCTTGCCTAAGTATTCTTTTGGTACCTTCCGCCGCTGGATGAAAAGCCAAACGGCGGCACAAGCTGAATACCCCAAACAAGTAAGCTATTTTCACGGTTGTTATGTGAATTTTAACAATCCGCAGCTCGGCAAAGACTTGGTCACAGTAATGAATGCGATGGGCTATGGCGTTCAGCTATTAGAGAAACACAAATGCTGTGGTGTCCCCTTAATTGCTAACGGTTTTTATGATAAAGCAAGACGTAATGCCACCGCCAATACCGCGATGATTGCCGATTCTGTTGCCGACGAGCGCCCAGTGATCGCGACGTCATCATCGTGTGCGCTGACACTCAAAGAAGAGTATCCGCATGTATTGGGTGTCGACAATCAGCATGTAGCAGGACAAATTAGCTTCGTGACCCGTTTTTTACTCAAAGCGGCAATGAATGGCGAGATGCCCAAGCTAAAACCCATCAATAAACGGGTGGTGTATCACACTCCTTGTCACTTGGAGCGCAGTGGCAATGCAATGTTCACCATTGAGCTATTGCGGATGATCCCCGGGCTAGACGTGGTTGTGCTCGATAGCGAGTGTTGTGGTTTGGCAGGCACCTATGGCTTTAAAACCGAGAACTATCAAACCTCGATTGCCATCGGTAGTGGTTTGTTTGCGCAGATTAAAGCTGCAGAAGCCGACTTTGCTATCACCGATTGTGAAACCTGCAAATGGCAAATTGAAGAGAACACACCGTTGGAAGCCTTGCATCCGGTCAGTGTGCTGGCGATGGCCGTGGATGATGCGAATCCATAAAAGCGACGACGACCTCGAATAAAAAGCGCCATCGTATGAGGTGGCGCTTTCGTTGGTCAGTGAAACCGGTCTAGTGATTCGCTTGTGATGGCGTCGAGGCGGTGGGCTTGCCAACCGGCTCTGCCAGTAAAGACTTCATCACACCAAAAAACCCGCTCGAATCTAGCACTTGACTTAATAACGAGCGAGTAGCCCCGTCACCTGTGGCGGGGAAAGCGAGTTTAGTGCGGTCTGTTTTGTTGCTCTATATATTGGCGCAAAACCTCGATAGGAGCGCCACCTACCGATCCAACAAAGTAACTTGGAGACCAAAGGGCATTTTTACGCCATGCAACCTGATTTAGCTCTGGAAAGTGCCTTTTCATTTCACGGCTTGTTATTCCCTTTAGTTGCGTTCGTTAATTTAT
>AQOF01000138.1 GCA_000565345.1 Salinivibrio costicola subsp. costicola ATCC 33508 = LMG 11651
ATGTGGTTGCGGGGGAGCCGTGAAAGATGGCGTGGATTGAGATCACGGAAGGGATAAGCGCGACAACATCAAAACGCACTTAGAAAAGAAAGGCCACACAGTCAAACTGGCCGGCGGGTAAAAAGAAAAACCAGGCAACATCTCATGCCTGGTTTTTTTGTTTACGTTTTTTGTTGCTTAAATAAGTCCATCAGGGTCAATCAACAGATCAAACCGCTCGTGACCATGCAGTGATTCAAAGTCGGCCTCTTCTCGAGCCGCCTCACGCAATGAAGCACTTTCAGCTATCGCCAGCTCTAAGTCAGACACGGCTTGGTCCTCGGCACCTAACCTTGCATAAGCACAAGCGCGTTGGAATAGGGCATTAGCATTGCGCTCATCCACTTCCAAGACACGGTTACTAATACTTAGCGCCCAATGGTATTCACCCATTTCCATCGCGGCATCCGCTTTGTGAGTTAACGCTTCGAGATCACCAGGGCGGATTTTGAGTATCTCATTATAAATTTCCATCCGCTGCTCTGGCGTCTGCGAATGCTGCGCACGTAACCATAAGTTATGGATTTCGTTAATGCGTTCAATTTCTTTGTTATTTTCAGCAATAATGCGCGTTTTACGCTTCAAATCTCGCTCGAGCGCTTGGAACTTGCGCTCATATTGCTCTGCAATTTCAGATAACTGTTGATCCGCCAGTTCTTTGGTGTTGGTCTTAATATCACGTAACGACTGCCAGCCAACGAGGGCAATGAGCGATGCTGCGCCCGCAATGAGATAAAAGAAGTAGGTCACTGTCACATTAGCGTAGTTGAGTGACTTATCCGCCACGTCGAGCTCACGGTCGGTAATCTCTGTGACCATACGTTTTTCTAACGCTTGGAAATCGGTTCTTAAGTTCCGGATCTCATCCAAAACATACCTTTCCATCAATGGTTTATCGTAAATACTTTGCTCGGCGTACGATGTTGGCTCTTTGGCCGCCTTAGTATGCTTAACATCGTTTTCGTCCTGAGCTATCGCGCCAAAACTGGCTAACGCCACGAGCAAACACGCCCAAATGTGCGCTTTCATGGTTATCCCTATAATGAATGATCTAATGACTGGTGAACTGTAGCAAACCTTGCTGAACCTAAAAAGGTTAATGGGTGGAATTATATTGAAATTCTCCCCCATCTAAGTCGGTGGGGGTTTCCATTAGATCGATACATGCTAAATTGCTAAACGTGGAATTTAAACGCGAAATCCCAGAAATTATTCTCGAACAAAACAAGGCGACCATAGATCACTTTTCGTCGTCGACGCATTCAGCGACGACATCACCAATCACCTTGCGAGCTACAAGAAAAATACACCATATAGGTAATACAACTAAGCAAACAAGGGAGAACAGTAGTTTGGTAATGGCATAACGACCAGTAGTTCCAAGCCGCCAAGCACACAATAGCATCATACCGGCAACAACGAGCGGATAAGCAAGCTGAGCCACAATGATATCTTGCAAAAAAAAAGTGAAATCACTCATAAATATCAACCTCATTAAAAATAGACTAAGGCTACGATAACACTGGTTTTGTAAAAGCAAGGGGCTTGGGCTTGGATGTGCTCTGTAGCCAAGTTGTTGCTGCTAAAGCAGGAGTTTCAGAACGTTCAGCCCAGCTTTTGGATCAAGGCAATCAACCATCGGACGAGACGTAAAGAGTCCCGCTTACGGATTAGGCCTACGTCAAAGCCGGACTCGTTGCCCAAAAAGATTCGATATCGTTTTGCTGATAGCCCTCATGCTGCAATTTATGTTTTGGCTGGCAGGGATATATGCGCAGAGTCAAGGATAGGACAGACACTTTCAAGCGAATACAGTCAGAAGCCGAAATGTCCTGTCTACTGTTCGGTTAGGCATGGAACAGACCCGACTACGAAATCACGACTCAACACCTCCTAGCAGTAGCGGTAGTTTTAGCTCAGCAACTCTTAAAAGATGGCTATGCATTGACGGATTTATGAGGGGTTTCCTCAGCGCTATAAGTGATGATAACCCGTTTGCTAACCAGTTACTTCTCGACATTGAGAGAGCAGTTTTAGACGTCGGTAAAGGAGCAGAAGAGTGCCAAAATGCGTTAAAAAGTCGGATGGATTCAGCATTAAAAAGTCATGGGACGAAGCTTGAGTTCAACCAGAATATGCATGCATCGACAGACAATCTAACCTTCCGGAAGCTACTATCATATGAAATTTTATGGGCTGTAAAGGAGATAGACAGTGCATCCTTTTTACTATTCTTGAGTGAAAAACACGCACTAGTGTCACCAGAAAAAGTAAAGGAAACTAGGTCGTCACTGAGACGACAATACAATCAAACATTAAGCATGATCAACTACTGGACGAATACAGCAAGGGTGCATAAAACCTTCGAGATGAACAAAAAAAATTCCTTTCTCACGATGTTTTAATGTTAAAAGTACGCTCCAAATCAGCCACTGAAATCACAGTTCATCGCAGCAATGAGCTTGAAAAAACACAAAAGAACGTCTCATCGAGCTGTATGGAGAAACTGGATAGTAGAGCTCAATGAAAGCAAAAAAGGCCTCTGCTAAGAGGCTTTTTTGTAGTGATTGCCTTTAAATAGCACTCTAAAAAGCTGAGAATGGTATCCAAATAAGCGGAAACCGGTATCCACAATACCGGGAACGCATCCAAATAAGCGGAAACCGGTATCTACAATAACGGGAACGTATCCAAATAAGCGGAAATTGGTATCTACAATAACGGGAACGTATCCAAATAAGCGGAAATTGGTATCCACAATACCGGGA
>AQOF01000139.1 GCA_000565345.1 Salinivibrio costicola subsp. costicola ATCC 33508 = LMG 11651
TGGGAACTGCATATTGGAGCCAATATCCCTTGAAACATTAGCGTATGGGAACTGCATATTGGAGCCAATATCCCTTGAAACATTAGCGTATGGGAACTGCATATTGGAGCCAATATCCCTTTAAACAACAGCATATGGGAACTGCATATTGGGCTCACCATCAGGTCGACGGTATAGGAAATAGGGGCTGATTAAGTTTGTCGTGACGAATACTGTAGCAACAAGTTGTCAATATACCCCCTCTGTTCACCCAGGATGCTAATGAACATCGTCAGGGGGACAGTAAAGCGAATAGTGGCGATAACCTAATGATAATTTGATTTGAATGCTCATAATATTCGCATCATATTATGATTGGAATAGAGGGCGTATTCGAATCAAAGGAGTCAAGGAACCTGTGGATTTGGGAACAACCGTCATGGCCACATTTTATTTGGGATGACAGGTTCATCGAACCGCTGATTAGAACCACGAGACTCAATCTGAGTATTTTAATTGGCAAGATGTCGTGTAAGCCGCTGGTGGTCCTAGTACCAGATATTTCCTCTCGGAGACGGTTATCGGATCCCACCATCTCAGCTTTTAAATCTAAGTAGGTTCGGTTATCGTTAAGGCAACGAAGGGGGCGATTATGTTGACTGCAGCAGCGAATAAAACAGAGAATATCAACGTCGATAACGCCATCAAACGTATGCAGATCCATGCCAGTAAAAGCCGTTCATCATTTGGTAAAGCGTTAAAAGTAAAAGCGCCGAATTCTGTTTATGGACGTATTGCTGGTCCAGCAAAAGCAGAGAAAGTTTAAAGATATAACAAGGAAACGCATTTCGTGTGCGGTGACGAGTGTTATTCACCAATACCTGGTAGGCTAAGTGGTCAGGCTTATCGAGCGTCCTCGGTGGGCCCACTTTGCATATACGCCAAGTTCAAATAGATGCCATGACTTCTGCTCAGACAGTCAATAACAACTCAATGAAAAAGCAGGGATACCCGAGGCTTTCAACATGAATGTAAAGCGACGAACCGAGTGCTGCAAGCATTCTTTATTCCCATTGCTTGTCTCAGATCAGACCTAACATTGGGGCAAATAACTCGTTGTGCTATAAATTATCTAGTGTCATTTTTAAAGTGAGAACTGGATTGTGAGCAAAAAACAGTGGGCAGAAGAAGATCGGGTTGAGGGAGGGGCTCCCTGCAATCCACATGCTGATGCAATGACTCAAGGAACTGATTGTGAATTGGGTGTGAGGCATTCTGAAGTGGGATCAGTGCTGACGAAATTTCCAGGGCTAAAATCTGAAATCGAAGCGGTTTTTTGTTCAGCAGAGTTGGGGATTGAGTGGTTAACCTCACCTATTCCTGCATTAGGAGACTCAACCCCGATAGAAGTGATTCAAAAAGGTGATTTGAACTTAGTCTTAATGACGCTAAATAAAATTAAGTATGGGGATTATTCATAAGTATATCCCCTAACCTGTACAGAGTCAGCCAGTCCCGAGAGGGGTCACCATCCATTCTACGCCAGTACTGATAGATGATATTGGCGTTGTTGATCAAATCATTCACCTAAGGCACTGATCCCAATGGGATTACTCCCATCAGTCAACTCGGTAACTAACAGGCATACCAAGTCTTATGACTTTGTTTATCGCTTTCACGTTGGCCAATGCTTCGCCAACTTGTGCATCGTAGTTACGTAGGGTCAGCTCAGGCTGAT
>AQOF01000140.1 GCA_000565345.1 Salinivibrio costicola subsp. costicola ATCC 33508 = LMG 11651
ACGGTCACCGGCAGCGCGAGCGGCGGCGACATCGCCGAAGGCGATACCGTTGCGATGACCATCAACGGCGAAGACTACACCACCACCGTGGATGAAAACGGCGAGTGGAGCGTGGACGTGGCCGGCAGCGACCTGGCGGCGGACACCGAGTTCGAGGTGGTCGTGAGCTCGTCGGATGACGCGGGCAATACGGTAGACAGCACCGCGACCTCCACGCACACGGTTGACTCAGCGCCTGACTCAGACGATGTATCGGCATCGACAGATGAAGATGTCGAATTAACGGGTAATGTGCTAAACGACGGTAATGCAACCGATACCGATGGTGACTCGCTCACCGTCACCACCTTCACCATTAACGGCGAAACCCACGCCGCTGGTGACTCAGCCACGATCGCTGATGTCGGTGAAATTACGATTGGCGGAAATGGTGATTATACATTCACGCCGGTAGAGCATTGGAGTGGTGACGTACCAGCTATCACCTACATCGTTCAAGATGAATATGGCGATACCGCGGAAGCGACACTCAATATCAGTGTGACGCCTGTGGCTGATGCGCCTGAGTTATCACTAGGTACGCTTGATCTGGACTTTGTGTCCATGAATCTTAACGTCTCAACGTGGGATTCAGTTGACGTTGGCACGCCTAATGGGAACGGTGTCGATGCTGAAACTCTGTTGAATGCGATGAACAGTGCTGGGGAAGCAGACGCTAAATCGACAACCGAAGATGTCTCCGTTGATACCGGCTCAGGTTTAGACGGTGGTCAGGCGATGCTGACTTCAGGCTTAATCTATTTAGAGGCAGGTAAAAGCTACAGCTTTGGCGGGTATGCGGATGACAGTGCAGCGATTGTTATCGGTGGTCAAGTGATTGCCGAAGGGCGATATGGCAGTCAAGGTACCTCTCCAGGCGGTGTAAGTGAAAGCGGCCAATTCAGCGGCCAATTCAGCGGCCAATTCAGCGGCGAATTTACGCCATCAGAAAGTGGCTATTATTCGTTAGACGTTTATACCCATAACCAAAGTGGCCCGGGTGGGTTCGATATTGAAGTCGCCGTAGACGGTGATGATGCCGTTGACTTAAATACCAGCAATTTTAATCTCGCGCCCAATGTCGATGCACTAGAAGACGGTGGTTTAAGCGTTAAGGACTACGACGGCGATGAAAAAGGCGGTTATTACACCATTAATGAACCTGGTGAAGGACACGCTGGCCAACCGATTAAGTTACCAACAATCAATGCGAGCTTGGTATACCCAATTAACTTGAAGATGCATGGTTGAACATCTGAAAGTTATCGTTAATACGAGACGTCAAAGACTCTGCGATCTCAGGAAGAGTCACAGTAAAAAATCGGTCAATCGCTTGTGCAAAATCCCGTTTAGTTTTGAAATTAGAGATTATTCCTTGCATGCTCGTTCATGACCTTCCATAACCGCTCTATTGGGTTGAGGTTGGGGCTATAAGGTGGAAGATAATGAAGCTCTATATTGAGTACATACGCCGCATCA
>AQOF01000141.1 GCA_000565345.1 Salinivibrio costicola subsp. costicola ATCC 33508 = LMG 11651
TGCTATGGGTTGTCAGCACAAAATCGCACAGAAAATCATCGATAAAAATGCTGATTACTTGCTTGCTGTTAAAGGAAATCAAGGCAGGTTAGATGAAGCGTTTGATAATTATTACCGCCCCTCAATGCTTCAAAATTTTGATGGCGATAGCTATTCATCACAAGAGAAATCGCATGGGCGTTTGGAAACACGATGTGCCCTGATTAATACTAATTTAAGTGTATTAGGTGATTTGGCTTATGATTGGCCTGAACTAAAAACGATGGGCTTCATGGTGAGTGTTCGACAAGAAGGCAAACACGCCGAAGAATCCGATATTTCTGTGCGCTATTATATAAGTTCAAAAGCACTGACAGCGAAAGAGCTTCATGATGCCACGCGCTCACACTGGTTAATTGAATCAATGCATTGGCAACTTGATGTTGGATTAAAAGAAGATGCTTGCCGAATAAGAGTCGATGACCGAGCGGAAATTTTTGCACGAATAAGGCAAATGGTTCTGAATTTATTAAAGCAAGAGAAGAGTTTTAAAGCCGGTATTCAACGCAAGCGAATGATGTGCGCGATGGACCAAGAGTACCTGGCGACCGTGCTGGGAAGCCTTTCGTGACGGGGATGATCATGCGTTTTCCGTGGCTATTGGGGCTAGTTGATAAGAATAGCTAAAATCAATTAATTACAAAGATATAGGATTATACAACTATCTCAAAATCGACAAAAAGTGTCTCAGTGAATTAAAAACTACTGAGATCGATTGTTGAGATTGAACATTGGGTGAGCCTATTGGGGCGGTTTTTAAAAAGTAAGCAAAACCTAGGTTTTATAAGGGATGGGCGAGAATCGACTGTCTCAAAATGAATAAAAAGTGTCTCAGTGCGTTTTTAATACTGAGGTAAAAAGTTACAAAAAAATCACTTCTTTTAATGTCACCTGTCGGTTGGAAACTTCATAAAATGACTAAGAAAAAAATTCTTACGGTTTTTGGCACACGTCCAGAAGCCATCAAAATGGCACCTTTGGTTCATGCTTTAGCAGCCGATGACCGCTTTGAAGCAAAGTGCTGCGTAACCGCTCAGCACCGTGAAATGCTTGATCAAGTATTAGAGCTGTTTGAAATCACGCCTGACTACGATTTGAATTTAATGAAAGCGGGTCAAACCCTTAACGAAGTGACCGCGCGCATTTTGTTAGAGCTTAAACCCGTACTAGAAGAATTCAAACCCGATGTGGTTTTAGTGCATGGTGATACGGCAACGACGTTTGCCGCTAGCCTAGCAGCTTATTATGAGCAAGTTGCTGTAGGACATGTTGAAGCCGGTCTTCGTACGGGCAATATTTACTCGCCGTGGCCAGAAGAAGGTAATCGCCGTTTAACAGGAGCGTTAACCAAGTATCACTTTGCTCCGACTACAACGTCAAAAGAAAACCTGCTTAAAGAGAACTTCAATCCAGAAGATATTTCTGTAACGGGTAATACCGTAATTGACGCGCTATTGATGGTAAAAGACAAGATTGACTCTGATAAAGATCTGAACGCAACGCTTTCTGCACAGTTCCCGTTTTTGGACGAAAACAAAAAGCTAATTTTGGTTACTGGTCATCGCCGTGAAAGTTTTGGTGGCGGTTTTGAACGTATCTGTGAGTCGCTAGCCATTACAGCAAAAGCGCATCCAGAGACACAAATCCTGTATCCGATGCACCTTAATCCAAATGTGCGTGAACCTGTTAACCGCATTCTTGCAGGCATTGATAACATCCATCTTATTGAGCCTCAGCAATACCTACCATTTATCTACTTAATGAGCCGCGCACACATCATTTTAACCGATTCTGGTGGTATTCAAGAAGAAGCGCCTTCACTAGGTAAACCGGTTTTGGTGATGCGTGATACGACCGAGCGCCCTGAAGCTGTTAGCGCTGGTACTGTAAAACTTGTTGGTACTGATGTAGAAATGATTGTTGAGAATTTAAGCCAGCTATTAACTGATGAAAGCGCTTATCAAGCGATAAGTTTTGCACACAACCCATACGGTGATGGTAAAGCTTGTCAAAGAATCTTGAGCGAATTAGTAAAATAAACTTTAGGAAATCATAATGTCTTTTGAAACAATTTCAGTAGTCGGCTTAGGTTACATTGGCCTACCAACAGCTGCTATGTTTGCATCAAGAAAGCTTAAAGTGATCGGCGTTGATGTTAATCAGTACGCTGTCGATACAATTAATCAAGGTAAAATTCACATCATCGAACCTGACCTTGATATGTTAGTCCATGCCGCAGTAACGGAAGGTTACTTAAAAGCAGTGACTACTCCAGAGCCAGCTGATGCATTTTTAATTGCTGTTCCTACACCCTTTAAAGCCAATAGAATAAATAAAGAGTCTATTGGAGGAGATGTGCCAGAACCTGACTTGAAATATATTGAAGCTGCCAGCAAAGCGATTGCACCAGTATTAAAAAAAGGTGACCTAGTGATTTTAGAGTCTACATCACCGGTGGGTGCAACAGAGCAAATGGCAGAATGGTTAGCTGAAGCTCGTACTGACTTAACATTTCCACAATCTGCTGGTGAAAATGCTGATGTAAATATTGCACATTGCCCTGAGCGAGTTCTTCCAGGGCATGTTGTTCGTGAATTAGTTGAAAATGATCGCGTAATTGGTGGTATTTCAAAACGCTGTTCAGAGCGTTCTGTAGAGTTATATAAAAACTTTGTTGCAGGCGACTGCGTTATTACTAATGCACGAACAGCTGAGATGGCCAAACTAACCGAAAATAGTTACCGTGACGTACAAATCGCATTTGCGAATGAGCTATCAGTTATCTGTGATAAGTTAGATATTGATGTGTGGGAGCTAATATCTTTAGCAAACCGCCACCCTCGAATTAACATTTTGCAACCAGGACCAGGTGTTGGTGGGCACTGCATCGCAGTGGACCCTTGGTTTATTGTTTCGAAAACACCAGAGCAAGCGCAGCTAATTCATACAGCTCGCAAAGTCAATGATGCAAAACCTGAATGGGTGATTAATAAAGTAAAACTAGCTGTAGCTAACTTTCTACAAGCAAATCCTACTAAAACCGCGGTAGATGTACGTATCAGTTGTTTTGGCCTTGCATTTAAACCTAATATTGATGATTTACGTGAGAGCCCATCTCTGGCTATTGCACAACAGATTGCTAAAAGTCATCCATCAATTGTAAACTTTGTAGAGCCAAATGTAGCTGAAATATCTAAGAATTTATCTGAAAATGCTCAATTAATTCAGTTTGAAGGTGCAATGCATCAGACAGATATAGCGGTCATGCTCGTTGATCACGCAGAGTTTAAGAATTTTAAGGAACTACCTACAGAAGTAGTAGTTGTTGATACAAAAGGTATTTGGAAGTAGATATGAATATAACTGATAAAAAAATTGGAATTATTGGTCTTGGTTATGTGGGACTTCCATTGGCAGTTGAGTTTGGAAAAAAATTTGGAACAATTGGCTTTGATGTAAATAGTGAACGTATAAAAGAATTGAAATTGGGAATTGACTCAACACTAGAATGCACGCCTGAAGAGTTAAATGAAGCTAAACAGGTGGTTTATAGTACAGATAATAAAGAATTAACTGATTGCAATATATATATTGTGACAGTACCCACTCCAATTGATAAACACAAGCAACCTGACTTAACCCCGTTAATCAAAGCAAGTGAAATGTTGGGAGAAATTATTGGTAAAGGGATATTATTATCTATGAGTCAACAGTTTATCCTGGTGCCACAGAAGAAGAATGTATCCCTGCTGTTGAGCGAGTTTCAGGTTTGTCTTTTAATAAAGATTTCTTTGCTGGTTATTCTCCAGAGCGAATTAACCCTGGTGATAAAGAGCATAGGGTTACAAACATTCTAAAGGTTACATCAGGATCAACTCCGGAAGTTGCGGAAGTTATAGATCAAATATATAAATCGATTATTACTGCTGGAACTCACAAAGCAAGCTCAATTAAAGTAGCCGAAGCATCTAAAGTTATTGAGAATGTACAAAGAGATATGAACATTGCTTTAATTAACGAACTGGCAATCATTTTTAATAAATTAGGTATCGATACATTGGATGTATTGGAAGCGGCTGGTACAAAATTGGAATTTTTTACCATTTAGACCTGGTTTAGTTGGAGGGCACTGTATTGGTGTTGACCCTTACTACTTGACTCATAAAGCACAAAGTACAGGTTATATGCCGGATGTAATATTATCAGGAAGGCGTATAAATGATAGTATGGGTGCATATGTGGTTTCTCAGCTTGTCAAAAAATGATGAAGAAAAGAATACAAGTTGATGGTGCTAATGTACTAATAATGGGGCTTACATTTAAGGAAAACTGCCCTGATTTACGTAATACAAAAGTTGTTGACATTATTCGAGAGTTAAAAGACTTCAATATTAATGTAGAAGTTACAGATCCATGCTGTTCTGCTGAAAAAGCTCTCGAAGCATATAATTTAGAGATTTCTAAGCCTAAGCAAGAATATTATGATGCGATTATTTTAGCGGTTGCTCATAATGAGTTTTCACTTATGGGGGGAGAGGGAATTCGTGCGTTAGGAAGAGATAATAGCGTGATTTATGATTTGAAATATATCATTCCGAAAGAGTTTGTTGATATGAGATTATAGCAAATAAAGTATGACGTAATTTACACTCGGTTAAAAATTGAATAGTATCATTACTAATAAAGATCATATTAAAATTGCACATAACGAGGCTTGTGGGAATTTAAATACGTTCACATGTCAGTTGATGGCATTGTTAATATAAAATATAAAATATAAAATATAAAAGTAAGCGGGTATTTCTACCCGCCTGGTGATTGAATGGGCGCTTTGTTATATACCCGTGATCATTGAAGATGCTTGATTTTACGTAGAAACAGGATCATGATTCCTACCTATGAAAGTGACTTTAACCAAACAGCAGAAGCTTGAACTCGACCGCAACATGGGACGACTCGTGATGGGCGAGTGCGCGGATCGTGATCAAAGCAGTGTTACTCGCGTCTGAAGGTTGGAGCGCTGCGATGATTTCTC
>AQOF01000142.1 GCA_000565345.1 Salinivibrio costicola subsp. costicola ATCC 33508 = LMG 11651
GTCTACATGACGTGCTAGCAGTGCTACAGCTAGTCTACATGACGTGCTAGCAGTGCTACAGTCATGTCAGACTGTACGTGCAACTGGCGCATCTGACATCGGAACCAAACAATTACCTCGATCGTGACAGGCGCCCGTTGGCAATTTGCACATATCCAACACCGTGCTGGGGCTTGTGTCACCTACGCCAATGGTATCATCGGGCCAAAAGTGGCTGTTCCGATAACCAATATAAGCCAATGGCACCGCCGATATTAAAATGGTGTGTAGGTCGGCATAAGCGCCAACTCGATCGTACAAACTTGGTGTGATTTGCGCCGCGCGCCATCCGACATTGAGGCTAACGATTAACCTCGATTGTGAAAGGCGCCCGCTGGCAATGTGCACCTATCCAACACCGTGCTGGGGCTTGTGTCATCGACGCTACCTGTGCGGCAGTAAACAAGAAAGAGCGCAGTCTGCTGTCTGTGTGATTGTTATGCGAATCAGATAACACTAATCGCCCAAGATTACTCGGTATGATGAGTGGATTTTGACCCACAGAAACTTATCATATATGATAACAAGAAGTAAAAGATGAACTGGAGTATCGTTTTTTACCAAGGCGTGGAGGAGAGCATTCTCAACATGCCTCCTAAGATTCAAGCGCGAATGCTCAAGCTGCTTGAACTAATAGAAAAACATGGCGCAAACTTGGTTCCTCCTCACACAAAATCAATAGGTAACGGCCTGTTTGAAGTTCGCGCCAAAGCAAAAGAAGGGATCGGACGAAGTCTATTCTGCTATTTAGACGGCCCCAACATCTATATCCTTCATGCATTTGTGAAGAAAAGTCAAAAGACACCAATGAAAGACTTAGCATTGGCAACAAGGCGTATGAAAGAGGTGAAAAGTGAATAGCTTACAAGCATTAAAAGCGAAAGCACTACAAAACCCAGACGTGAAACAAGCATACGATGAATTGGCGCCTGAGTTTGAATTGATCGATATGTTACTCAGCATGCGTAAGCAGGCCGGGCTAACTCAACAGCAGGTTGCAGATCGTATGGGGACGAAAGAAGGCAACATTTCTCGACTTGAAAAAGGGAAAGGTAATCCAACCCTTAAAACCCTGCTTAGCTATGCAAAAGCATGCAACTGCAAGCTTAACTTTGGCTATAAACATGCGTCAAATTGACGTGTATGGTCATTGCTAGTCATACGCTTTTATTGACCTTGAACCATCCCCTACTCCCTCGATGCCACGACCCACTAACAATGAACTGACATCAAAAAAACAATTATTTTCAGTGTCTAAACTGCCTATGCGTAGGTCGGCATAAGCGCCAACTCGATCGAACAAACTTGGTATCACTTACGCCGCGCGCAGTGCAACTGGCGCCATCCGACATCGGGGCCAACAATTAACCTCGATCGTGACAGGCGCCCTTTGACAGTTATCACATATCCAACACCGTGCTGGGGCTTGTGTCACCTACGCCAATGGTATCATCGGGCCAAAAGTGGCTGTTCCGATAACCAATATAAGCCAATGGCACCGCCGATATTAAAATGGTGTGTAGGTCGGCATAAGCGCCAACTCGATCGTACAAACTTGGTGTGATTTGCGCCGCGCGCCATCCGACATTGAGGCTAACGATTAACCTCGATTGTGACAGGCGCCCGTTGGCAATTTGCACATATCCA
>AQOF01000143.1 GCA_000565345.1 Salinivibrio costicola subsp. costicola ATCC 33508 = LMG 11651
TTTACAGYAGAAGTTATTGTCTGGTTAGTTGCGGAGGTGCGCCACTTGAGATTGTGAAGCAATACCTAGATCAGCAAGAAGGGTTTGATTAAAGCCACCACTTCGTGGTGGTGCGCCTTTCACCACCACCTAAATTAATTTCGCTTAGGCTCATTAGATTTAGATGGAGCACTTGGCGCTATTGGGTAGACAGTAAGTGAATGTTTTCCGGTCGATCATCAATGATCAGTATATGTGCTTGTGACGGATCCTTTGTCATAGCCTCTCCTCTAATAATAATTGTATGGCCTCAGCCAAGTCCGCTGACGAGAGCGGCAGCGATAAACGTCGTAATGTCGGTTTGTTATGCGGTTCGTCGCATGGGTTGTCAGTCAGAACAATGAGTGGTTTGTCGCCAAATTGTGCTTGTATTTGTTCGGGCGTTGCCGCAACGCTATCAGCCGCCATAATGACCAACGATGGCGGAGAAGCGAGCGCAACAGCCTCAGCCAGTGACAACCCATGCGCATGATAGAGTGTCAACATTGGCCAATCTTCAAAGCAATCGGTCATCAGGCGCTGGCGGGCACTGTTATTATCAATATAGAGCACTCGATGCGGCTGGCTCACGCGGAGACACGTACAACCTTGATCGTCAGGTCGCGTCGACGCTCGGTAAGGGAACGTTACTGCAAAACAACTGCCCTTGACTGGCTGGCTTTTTACTGACATCTCGCCTTGCATTTGCACAACCAATTGATGGCTCACCGCTAACCCCACACCTGCCCCTTCAATCTGTGATTGTTCGGCGGCCAAGCGGTTAAAAGGCTCAAAAAGATGGTTTAACCGATTTTCAGCGATGCCGATCCCGGTATCTGATACAGAGATCGTCAAGGTTGACGATGGATGACTGGCTTCAACCCATACTCGCCCCTGAGGATGGTTATATTTAATCGCGTTGCTGAGTAAATTAATCAACACTTGTTTGAAACGGGTTGGATCCACATACAGATCGCCACTCAGATCCGCCGGTAGGCACTCATCTAACTCAACGTGCTGTTGCTGTGCGAGCGGGAGTAGTGTTCGAACGGCATCACTGACAAGGGCGCGAACCGGATACCAGGTGACATTGACCACCGTTTTTCCTGCCTCAAGTTTAGCAAGATCCAGCACATCATTAATTAAGGTGAGTAAGTGGCGACCACTTTGGTGAATTTGATCGACATATTGCCGTTGCGTCTCCGTCAAGCGAGGAGAAGAGGATCGTTGTAGTAGTTGCGCATAACCGAGCACACTGTTCAAAGGCGTGCGCAGCTCATGACTCATGGCAGAGAGAAAATCACTTTTGGCTTGATTGGCGCGTTCTGCCTCGTGCTTCGCTTGCAGTAATGGTGTGGCATCATACCCAACAGTCACAATGGCGTAAGGCTCTCCCTCTACGTGGCGAATAAGCGTTTTAGCGAGCTTAAAAGTCCGACCATCTCTTAATGTCACATCGACATGAACGGGTTCACCATCGAGCGTCAGTTGGTGATCAAGCGCATTGAGGGTTTCGTGCATTCCCTCAGGCAAGGCACCATGAATTGCTTCAGCAAGCTGTTCAACATGCTCGACATTTAATGCTTGTAGGCAGGCGTAATTTGCAAGCGAATATCGTCCGCCCAGCTCTCGGACAAAAACAGGATTGGCGATCGCATTAATAATGGTTTTGAGTTGATTGCGTTCGTGTTTAATACGCGTCTGAGCCTGAGTCAGCGCGCGCATATCAGACATAATGCCAATAAACTCTCGCCGGTCTTCAACCCACACTTCACTGACCGCAAGATGAATGGGTACCACATGCCCCGCTTGATGCCGTGCCTCAACCCGCCGGCCGGTACCGATAATGTTTGCCTGGCCTGTTGTTATATATTGCCGTAAATAATGGTCATGCTTCCCTTGGTGCTCCGGCGGCATTAAACAATCAACATTCTTTCCGATTAGCTGTTGCGGGTGATAACCCAATAATCGGTGGGTGAACGGGTTCGCATCTAAAATAATGCCGCGTTCATCAATCACCAAGATCGCGGCTGCCGCGCTGTCGACTAACGCTTGATAATGGGCTTGGGTCCCGCGTGTTCGGTTTGTGGTGATCGGTTCGCTGTCCATGCTCCCTGCCTTTGACCTATATCGAGTAGGGTGAGGCGTTGCCGCCTCATCCCTCTCACAGAACCGTACATACGGACCTCGTATACGGCTCATGCACACTTCCATTCAGCATAAATGCTAAACACATGCCCTGTCCTTACGTGTTCAAGATTAACTAACCCCAGCTCATCGAACCACTGGTTGGGCATTGCATAGCTTGCTAGCGGGCTCGCTGCATTTCTCCAGCTGGTCATGCTTATCCATTTAAATGGCGGTTTATAACCTCGCTGTCTCAGTCTGCGATGTACCTTGACGGCTTCTTCCACAGTCTAAGTTGTATGCTGCGTAGCCTGCGTCTCAGCCAAGCGGCTAGCTTCTTGAACTCCCTGTTGGCATTGGCGATCCTGAAGTATTGACTAAATCCTCGTATCACGGGGTTTAGCATCTTGATGATGACCGGTAGCGGTTTTCCACTGTTCCGTTTCGTCATCCGCTTCAGCTTTGCTTTGAACCCTGCTAGTTTCTTCGGTTGGATTCGGGTATGTGTTCGCCCGATCTCTACCCCTAGGAACTTCACACCCTCATCGCTATGCGCGATGTGGGACTTTTGTTGATTCACGCTTAGCTTCAGCGTTTGCTCCAGTATCTTTGTCGCTTGTACAAGGGCATTTTCCGCCCCTGCTCGGCTTCGACAGAAAATCAGAATATCGTCCGCATAGCGTACTATTCGGTGCCCCCGCTCTCGCATTGCTTGATCGAAAGCGTCCAAATAGATATTAGCGATCAGTGGACTGATCACCCCACCTTGCGGACTGCCTATTTCTGTCGACTGCCAGTTGCCTTCGACCATTACCCCACTTTTCAAGAACTGCCTGAGCAGCGCTAGCACGCTGCTATCCGTGACCCGTCTGCGTATGCTTTTGATGATAAGCTCATGGTCGAGTTTATCGAAGCATTTCGACAGGTCCATATCCACGACATGGTTTAGCCCATAGCGGCGAATGAACATCGTGGCTTTGTTGATAGCGTCGTGGCACCCTCGATGCGGTCTGTACCCAAAACTTGATGGGTGGAACTGTGCCT
>AQOF01000144.1 GCA_000565345.1 Salinivibrio costicola subsp. costicola ATCC 33508 = LMG 11651
TCCTGTTTATGGTTACTCGGTGGTTGAGACACATCGGCGCGCAATTTTGCGCCGGATGTAAAAGGCGAGGTCGTCACCGGTATTGAGTCTGATATTGGCAGCACGCTGCCGATGTTGAATCAGCAACAGGCTATTGCCATTGCACAGGCGAATCTACCCCAAATGCGCGGCAATTTAAGCAACCAGATGCGAACACACAGTTGTTGATTTGGCTTGATGAGCAGCAAACTGCGCGCCTGGTGTATAAAGTCGACTATTTAGCCAGCGATAATGGCCATCCGTCACGCCCGATTAAAATTATCGATGCGAAATCCGGCACTGTTTTAGATAGCTGGGAAGGCATCGCTCACCTAGAAGCGAGTGGCCCAGGAGGGAACCAAAAAAGTGGTCGGTTTAACTTTGGTCCGAACACGCAGCTCGGTGGATTCCAGGTGAATAGTCGCTGCCAAATGGACAGCCCCGACGTGAAAACCATTAATATGAACAACCGTGAATGGGGCGGACAAGTTCATCAATTTAATTGCCCTCAAAATACCTATCGCCAAGTCAACGGCGCCTATGCCCCGATGAATGATGCGCAGTACTTTGGTCAGCAAGTTTTCAACATGTATCAAGATTGGTTAGGTGTTCGCCCTATTCGCCAGCAGCTCACAATGCGTGTTCACTATGGTCAAGGCTACGGTAATGCGTTTTGGGATGGTCGCCAGATGACATTTGGTGACGGAAATCGCAGCATGTACCCGCTTACCACTTGGGATGTGATTGCACACGAAGTCAGTCATGGTTTTACCGAGCAAAACTCTGGCTTAGAGTATCGCGGAATGTCTGGTGGCATGAATGAAGCCTTTTCAGATATCGCTGCCGCAGCGCTAGGCCAGTATGTATTCGGCGACTTTAACTGGAAAATGGGTGAAGATGTGATGAAGCATAGCGAAGCCATGCGTTATTTCATTAACCCCAGTAAAGACGGTCGCTCTATTGGTCACGTTGATCGTTACTATCAAGGCATTGATGTCCACTTAAGCTCGGGGATTTATAACAAAGCCTTTTATCATTTGGCCACCAGCGAACAGTGGAATATCAAAAAGGCCTTCCGCGCATTTGCAACTGCTAACCAACTTTACTGGCGTCCTAACGCGAGCTTCCAACAAGGCGCGAATGGGGTTTGCGAAGCAGCTAAAGATCTTAACCCGTCATTCCGCAGCGAATTAATGAATTTAAATAGTGTGATCCAGCGATCATTTACAGCTTTTAGTGTCACAGATGTCTTGACCGTGATCCCTCGCTTTGATCTATTACTGCTATTTAACGGTCGCTTACTATGCCTACTCCTCAACCTGTCATCAAACGCCTCGATCATCTAGGCTAATCGCTGCTTTCTGTCGTGAAGTTGGCTTACCAGATATTATCGACCGTATCATTCCTAAGTACTCCGAGCACAAGGTTTCACATGGTGATGCCGTC
>AQOF01000145.1 GCA_000565345.1 Salinivibrio costicola subsp. costicola ATCC 33508 = LMG 11651
TGAGAATCATCGCAGCGCTCCACCTTCAGACGCGAGTAACACTGCTTTGATACGATCGCGCACTCGCCCATCACGAGTCGTCCCATGTTGGCGGTCGAGTTCAAGCTTCTGCTGTTTGGTTAAAGTCACTTTCATAGGTAGGAATCATGATCCTGTTTCTACGTAAAATCAAGCATCTTCAATGATCACGGGTATACATGTAGTTACCACATCAGTAGCGTTTCCATATAACCCGGCTCCAATTACGAGACCGTTAGCGATACCTAATAAGCGGCTAAATGACATCGCCTGTTTATACAATGCGGTCATTTCAATACCAGAAATTGCTTTAGAAAATATTAAATTTAATGGCTCTTTTTACATTAACCTAGGGCTACAATAATTTTGCTATAAGCGCTATACATAATGTTATAAGAAATAACCAAAACCCAATGCAATGCAACCACATAAATACATTAAATTTCCAAGAGTAAACTTTTACTCTATAACGTATAAAAGGGTACTTAAAGCAATATACCATGAATCTGTTCAAGATATTGTAAGACATCATACATTGATAATCAGAGTGAAGTTTATCGACGTCTTTTGCTAGTTGTTTATCAATAAAAACAATGCGTTGAGGATCTCCCAAGCTCAACACGGCTCCAGATATAGCACCTACCACACACCAAATGACAAAGTACCAAAATATGACTATTGAGAATAAGGCTAAAACTAATTTAAGAGTAATCATCAAAAACTTTCCTGAATGACTTCGAGTTGCTCTTGCCCCCACTGATAAGCAATATAAATAACATCACCGACATTCTTTCCTATAGTAGCACCAGCGACACCACCTACAGCACCACCTGCAACAAAAGCACCTATTGAAGCAATTGCTAAGATCGGAGCAGAAGTTACACCAACAACCCCTAGAGCTAATAGTGTTCCACCGACTGCAGCATTACCCATGAAGCCTCCACCGTAAATTCCACCAACAAACCCGGCTACTTCACGAGTAGTGACTTTGCCACATTCCCCTGATCCATCGACGGAACAGGCTTCATAAATATTCTTCACGCCACTCGCGCCTCCAAGCAACAGCCCGACATAGCCGACGCCACGGGAAGCTCCAATACCGATTGCGATATTTGCCATACGTTTACCTAAATTAGGTACGAAGCCTTTTGCGATAATTTCATCGGCATGATGAACGACAGAACGCGTGGATAGTTTGAGATTGCGCTTAATTTGTGTATAGACAGGGATTTTAACGCTACGTCGAGATAATGCAGCAAAGCTTCCATCTAGTTTTTGAAATAGTGAGGCTCGCTCAGCGACAAAAGAACCATAGTTAATACCACCAACACGGCTCGCCATCGCCACCTGAGAGACGTAGATGTGGTTAATTTCCAAAAGTATGTTATTAATATTTTTTAAATGTTGCTCAACTCCTACAGCTACAGCACCAACTCCCATGGAAGCATAAGCATATAAATCACTTGGTAAGCCATCTTTGCCTACCTTTTTCATGGCTTCGTCAGCGTAAAAATCTAGCAATTCAAAGTGACGATTAACGGTGGAAACTTGCTCTTCAGTTAATTTTGCTAACTCTGTACTTGCTGCTGTTGCTTCTTCAATAAGAGCCGACAGCTTACTTCTCTGTGCTTCAGTGGATGGCTCTTTGGTTAGTACAACTACAATTTCCCCTTGACGGACAGGATTGTTCAAATGTGTATTGTA
>AQOF01000146.1 GCA_000565345.1 Salinivibrio costicola subsp. costicola ATCC 33508 = LMG 11651
TGCTGGGCGCATGCTCGGCGCAAGTTCAAAGATCTCCGACGACCTCGAGCCCGAAGAAAGGAGGACAGGCCAAACAGGCCTTGAGTTATATCCAGAAGTTGTATGCCGTGGAGAAAAAGGCAAAATCCTTGTTGCCAGCAGACAGGCATGCGATGAGGCAGCAAGACAGCATTCCGATTTTGAACGCCTTCCATGAGTGGCTGGATAAAGCCGCCGCCAGACTGTTACCGAACAGCCCGATGGGAAAAGCGGTCAGCTATACGCTGAAACAATGGCGTTACCTAGAGAAGTATGTCGAAGACGGCGGCTACCCGATAGACAACAATCAGGTCGAGCGGGAAATCCGCCCGGTGGCGACCGGGCGGAAGGCTTGGCTGTTCGCGGACACCCAAAGCGGGGCGAATGCCAGCGCCGTCTGGTTCAGTATCATGCTGACCTGTCGTGCCAACGGTGTGGAGCCCTATGCCTACCTGCGCCATGTACTGACAGAGCTACCTCAGCGAGAAGAGAGCTGTGATGTCAGCGATTTATTGCCCTATAACAAAGCGCCCATTCAATCACCAGGCGGGTAGAAATACCCGCTTACTGTAAAAAGCCTTCTCCAAAGGAGAAGGCTTTTTTATTTGCTGCCTAAAAACATGTGTTTAAAAAGGACGACTACAGCAAATTATTGTGCGGCACGCTCACGACGAACGATCCATGCCGCGCGCAGTAATAAAGGCAACGACCAGTGCAGTTTCCACAGCAACACTCCAGTTTCATTGATGATTAAAAGACAAAAACCCAAGTTGCCAGCCACTCAAATCGTCTGAAGAATGAGCGACTACCAACAGATGCGCCTAGTTTACGACTCAATGAGCTAAAAATCAGCTATAAAATCGATCTAACGCAAAGAAAAGCGCTTTTTTTGGCAAAATCGACACTTCGATAGATAAAGTTTCATCAACTCACAAAGTTAAACGTGACAGTGCGCAGTTTTAGCTAGGTGTTTATTGTAAAAATCGCTGAGCTAACTGATTGAGAAAAGCAGAAATGGTAATAAAAGATTATTAGGCTCGTCGACTCCGCTGCACCAGGGGGATACAGCGGATAGTCACGACAAAAGATAGACGTATTGTGGCGTTAGGATTCAGGTTTTGTTTTCTTTTTTGCTAACGGCACGTCGCCGACAGGCACATTGTTGTAAAAGCTCTTATCTCGTTTTTTCGGGGCTTTAGGCTGCTTTTTAACCGGTGTTTTCTGGCGTTTTGCCGGTCCAGGCGATTTTTTATTAGGGACTTTTTTCTCTTTAAAGCCTTTAAATTTACCCTCTAGGCCTTCTATTGCCGTAAATTCAAGCTTTTGTTGCAAGAAGCTTCAATATT
>AQOF01000147.1 GCA_000565345.1 Salinivibrio costicola subsp. costicola ATCC 33508 = LMG 11651
CTTATTCGTGCAAAAACTTCAGCTCKGTCATCTACCCTAATTCGGCATGCGTCTTCTTTTAATCCAACATCGAGTTGCCAGTGCATTGATTCAATTAACCAGTGCGAGCGAGTGGCATCATGAAGCTCTTTCGCTGTCAGTGCTTTTGAACTTATATAATAGCGCACAGAAATATCGGATTCGTCGGCGTGTTTACCTTCTTGTCGAACACTGACCATGATGCCCATCGTTTTTAATTCAGGCCAATCATAAGCCAAATCACCTAATACACTTAAATCGGTATTGATGAGTGCACATCGTGTTTCTAAACGTCCATGCGATTTCTCTTGTGATGAGTAGCTATCACCATCAAAACTTTGAAGCATTGAAGGCCGGTAATAATTATCAAACGCTTTGTCTAACTTACCTTGATTCGCTTTAACCGCTAACAAATAATCGGCATTTTTATTAATGATTTTCTGTGCGATTTTTCGCTGACAACCCATAGCATCTATCGTAATTAAACAGCCAGAAATGTCTAGCAATTCCAGCAGCTTAGGTATTTCTGTAATCTCATTGGTTTTACTGTTTACTTTTGATTGGCCGAGGCATACACCGTTTGCGGTTGCGAACGCATTAACCATATGGATCGCCGCTTGGTCTGTTGCTCGATTATATGAACCCCTCAGTGTTTTTCCATCAATGGCAACCACTTCACCATCCGTTAATTCATGACACGATTTCATCCATTCTATGAAGGCTTTTTGTAATGCTTTTGTGCTGATAGTTCCCATCACTCTTGCGATCGTATCTGCCGACGGTGATGCTTTACCCGAGAAGCCAAAACGTAATAAAAAATCACGCTGCTTACGTCCATAATCGCTAATGCCTTTCCAGGTATCATGACCAGACAAAACCGCACAAATCGTTATCAAAATAATATCTGATAACGTATGTTCAACTTTACCTTCTTGGCGAATGTCTCTAATGGAAAAGAAATGCATAAATGGACTTTTATCTTCTGTCATTTTTAATCTCCTAAACGTTAGGAGACCATTAAATCGCACTGAAAATGATCAACAAATTGATCCTTTGTTTTCACTTATTTTAAGTAATAAATATGGCATAACGCACGGTTTTCAGCCCTAAGTGACAATTTAGTCATTAAGTTGATAGCCCAGGCATGGCGCGGATCTTCATGCGTTTTCCCTGCTAACATTGGCTATCTATGGGTGAGAGAGCATGAAAGGGCCAAACAACAGCATTATCATTGCGTGCTGTTTTTGGATGGCTCAAAGGTGAATCACTTCCATACCATTCAAACCACCATTGACGACTACTGGGCAGCTTTTGAAGGCGGTCATGTCCAAGGGTGCGGTTTTAAAGTACTACCCAGAGGGACTCACACGCCAAAGCTGAGATCATTTACTGGCTGTCGTATCTCGCCAAAGTGCGTGGCAAAACCAATGGAAAAGGAAAACACTATAGGCCCAACCAGACTAAACGCTACGGTGTCAGTAGGGTTAAAATAAAAGCGAAAAATTGCGCACTTGTAGACAAAAAGAAAAACCGCACACCGATGACATCTTTGCGCCGCTAGCCTTTGTGGGGCGCGGGTTTTGAGTCAAAAAGTGCGCAAAAGACTGCGCAGTTTTGAAGGTAAAAAGTGCGCAGCTGCAGACAAGAAAAACTCTGTTGTCTCGCTGCGCTGCAGTTCCAAATAGGCACTTGAACCAAGCAATAACCCCTACCGGTGCCTCCCGCCCCACGACATGGACTTCTACGTTCTCGGTGAGAGGCGACCTCGCCTCTCACCTCAAGCCGTTATAACGCGTCGCGGTTTTCCACCAGCATTTTCAATATCAGCCTGGCGAACCCATCTTTGACAGCAGGGTTCTCGAGTACTTCCATTGAGAGCTTTTCGTGGTCTTCCATCGAATCCACCACGCGGTCGATCAGCCTTTGTGGTAGTAGGCCATGCATCACCTCTTTTTCGGAATGCTTGTTCACCTGGGCCATGACATCGGCGTCTTCGCGCAAGCGTCCGGCGATTCCCTCGGCGTAGCGAAGTTTGTGTTCGTCCCCCACTTCTGCGCCAAATAAATCGTTTAAGGCGTCGATGATTTCCTGCAGCTTTTTCTTTTCCGGATCATGGGGCTTAGCACTACCAACCGCTTTCACTGAACTGAGGTAGCGCCATCTTCTTCACCCAGCTGCAACGCTTTTTCCGCTTTTTTGGTGGTGCGGTAATGCGTCAGTGTCATACCGGATATATCAA
>AQOF01000148.1 GCA_000565345.1 Salinivibrio costicola subsp. costicola ATCC 33508 = LMG 11651
AGCTTTCTTATCACCTTTCTTTAAACGGCGAAAAAATCCGTCAAATGCCAGTGCAACCCGCTTTAATGTGACTTGTTCACTCTGAGCATTGGCATTGAAAATGCCATGCGCTTTGCGAGTGTTGCGCCAGAGAGTATTAATTTTGCACTGCTCTGAAAAGCTAAGGCCATAATCAGAATTGCGGTAAGTTTCGATGCGATCACGTAAAGCCCAGTTGTACAACTGGTGATGGTGCACAAACAAATCCATCAGCGATTCTTCTTGAGAAGCCGATGGTTTCAGTTTGTATGTGACTTTACGGATTGCTTTTTTTCATACAACTGATTATATTTAGTTATTATGAAAAAACAAGCCATGAATACGCTAAATCACAGCGTATATAACATTCACTACCATTTAGTTCTTGTGACTAAATATCGCCGTCATTGTATCACGCCAGAAGTTGCTGCGTACTGAGGGATCCCCTCATAAATCCGCCAATGCATAGCCATCTTTTAAGAGCTGCTGAGCTAAAACTCCCCCCGCTGCTAAGAGGTGTTGAGTCGTTATTTCGTAGTCGGGTCGCCTGAGCAGTTCCATGCCTAACCGGACAGAAGACAGGACATTTCGGCTTCTGACTGTATTCGCTTGAAAGTGCCTGTCCCATCCTTGGCTCTGCGCATGCATTCCTGCCAGCCAAAACATAAGTTGCAGCATGAGGGCTATCAGCAAAATGATATCGAACCTTTTTGGGCAACGAGTCCGGCTTTGGCGTAGGCCTAATCCGTATACGGGACTCTTTACGTCTCGGAAGGCTTCCTCTATCTGCATACGCTTTGCGTAAAGCTTTACCAACTGCTTGGGCGTACGGGCTGCTGTTGGTAGGTTAGTGGCCAATACCCATGGCTCCTTTGCCGAGTCAGCGTACACCTTGGGCGATGGGTGGTGGCAGTTTGTTCGGGTAGAGCGCTGACTCTTACGACCTTTAGGCAATGCGCTATACAGCACGAGTTGACAGTTGATGGCATTGCTTTTGGTCAGTTTTTGATAACCAAGACTTTTGGCTCTGCTAGAGGCTTTGCTATGTAAGCGACTGACTGGCTACCAATTCTCGGCACCTGGCTCAGAAAATTGTACTTTACCTCTTACTCGACTCAGCCAGTACCATCCGTGTTTCTCTATAGACTTGTACCATGGCACTTTAAATCCAGCATCACTGATAACCAGTGGGGTCACCGAAGAAGGTAAGATGCTTGCTAGGTCAGATAAAAACTGATCATGAGCAGACTTAGAGCACTGCTTTGACAGTGGAAAGGCCTTTCATATAAAGTGACCGAACGCCCTTGGAGCGCCACAGACGCTCGCAGCACCATAAGTCGCTTGTGTTCACGGATATCAGACCAATCGACGAGCACCACTGGCATGGGGTTGCCTGCACAGATAAAACGCGCATGCCAACGGTAAACGGCGAGCCTCTCCTGATGCAGGTGATGGTTACCTAACAGGCGATCCATCCGCTTTATGTTATGTTTGGCTCTGGCTTGGCAGGGTAAGTGACGACCAAGCTCAGTGAGCGTTAGTGTTTTACTATCAAGCAATGCTCGACACGCTAACATCAAGCTATTTAGTCGCTTTAAGTGCAGTTCAGGGCAGAATTGGTAGAGAGAATCGTGTAATATATTGAGTTCGCACATCTTGTTGTCTGGTTGCTTGTTTTTTGGCGAAATCATTTGATCACATAACAGGATGTGCATCTACCTTAACTTGATGATTTTTATCTAAATCATCAGGGGATTCCTCAGTGCTGCGTACTTAGAGTCTCAGTATAAAAGATTACTGGAAACTTGGGGTTGTGAACTCTTGGAGTGCAACGGTGAACCAGATCATCTTCACCTTTTGATTTCTGCGAACCCCAAAATACAACCAAGCAAAATGGTGAACAGCTTAAAAACTTCCACATCAAGACTTGTTAGAAAGGAGTTTTCTGAGTACTTGGGTAAGTTTTA
>AQOF01000149.1 GCA_000565345.1 Salinivibrio costicola subsp. costicola ATCC 33508 = LMG 11651
TAATATCTGATAACGTTATGTTCAACTTTACCTTCTTGGCGAATGTCTCTAATGGAAACGAAATGCATAAATGGACTTTTATCTTCTGTCATTTTTAATCTCCTAAACGTTAGGAGACCATTAAATCGCACTGAAAATGATCAACAAATTGATCCTTTGTTTTCACTTATTTTAATTAATAAATATGGCATAACGCACGATTTTCAGCCTAAGTGACAATTTAGTCATTAAGTTGCTAGCCCAGGCGTGGCGCGGATCTTCATGCGTTTTCCCTGTCGATTTATCCTTTTCCATCACAAGCAACACCCTACAGAGCTCAGTGACGAGGATGTAAAAACGTTTCTGTCTTATTTGGCGAATGCGCAGCAAGTTTCACCAAACACACAAAAGGTTGCCCTCAATGCATTAGCCTTTCTTTACAACCAGTTTGTTAAACCAACCGCTAGGTAAGATTGCGTTTAGTCCGTCCAAAAAATCGCCGCGAATTCCAATTGTGCTCAGTAAAGAAGAAGTTGCCAAAATTTTTACCTACCTTAGCGCAAGAGATAAGCTGATTTGTGGGCTTATGTACGGCAGTGGCCTACGCATCAATGAGTGCTTGAGGTTACGCATTAAGGATTTGCTTTAACACCCACGCTACCGCCCTTTGGTTAGCGGCATCCAAAAGGCCTTACAGGGCAATTTTTTGCGGGCTAGGTTATCAGACGCTGGGCAGTGTGTTTAGGCAAAGGGGTCTAAAATGTTGGCGGGGTCAGAATTTAGAAATTTTTGGGGGTATAAACGCAAAAAAGCCGCTGACTGAGCAGCGGCTTTTCTATATGTGGCGGAGAGATAGGGATTTGAACCTAGAAGGGCTATTAACCTTGCCGGTTTTCAAGACCGGTGCTTTCAACCACTCAGCATCTCTCCGGAACGCGGCGTATACTATTGGCTTAGGCTTCGCTTGTAAAGTAAAAAGCAACGATTTTGGTTTGTTTTGGTTAGCTTTCG
>AQOF01000150.1 GCA_000565345.1 Salinivibrio costicola subsp. costicola ATCC 33508 = LMG 11651
CTGCCCAGACTGCGGAGCTAAGAAGAAAAAAACCTTAGCTGATCGCTGGCACTCATGCGATTGTGGCTGTGAGAAGCCCCGAGATGTAGCCAGTGTCAGCAAGTTAATTTAAACTGGGCGTTAGGTATTCAGGCTGGGAACCAGCCTAAAGAGGCAGCTTAGGCTTTCTTTTTGAAACTCCTTCAAACGCGCAGCGTTTAGTGGGAGTTGTTCATAGCGTGATCATACCAGTGTGATCTTCTCTCGCTGGTGAAAATTTTAATCTAAGCTAAATTAAACGTAGAGACGTACCACTCTGGTAAAAAGTGGGCGTCTTTAGTGCGTGGTGTAACACTCACGTCTGACGCTTGTCGTCATTGTACGTGAGAACTGTCGGAGGGTATAACGATGGTGATGACTCAGCGTATTGGTGAATTTGAGAGAAAAATACAAGAGGCCTATCAAGAAGGTAACATTGAAACGGCTCACCGCTTAGAGGAGCAGGTCGCGTTATTGCGGCGGCGTAAGCTAAAACCTGCTGCTGATTTTAAAGCAGCCAGTCAGGTAGAAGACTTTCACGATGTTTCTGACGGGGATTACTACGATAGCTAACACATCACCATAGAAGCGTCCAGAAATCACATTCTCATAAAAATGTATTTTATGTAAAAAGTAAGCGGCCATTTCTCCCCACATTCAGATAACCACGATGACCTGATATTGATATAGCTCCTTCACTATCGGAGCGATATCATGACACGCGAAGACAAGATGAAACTCTGGCAGGAGCGCCTGCAGCATCAAAAAGACAGCCAACTCTCCATCGCCGCCTGGTGCGAACTGCACCAAATTGCCCAGTCACAGTTCTATTACTGGCAGAAAAAGCTCACAACATCATCCACCGAGCCCGAGAGCCTCATTGTTCCCGTGTCAATGTCTTCATCGCCGATGACGTTAGTGGTCGAAACCCCCGGCGGCTACCGGGTCTCCGTCCATGACGCCTCGGCCATCGCGCTGTTACCGCAAGTGATGAAGTACCTGCCATGATCCCGACACCAAGTGGCAATGTGTACTTGGCCACCGGGAGCACCGACATGCGCAAATCCATCAATACACTAGGCTTATTGGTGGAAGACGTACTGGCGCTCGACCCGGTCGGTCCCCACTGGTTCGTGTTCTGCAACCGCCGCCGGGACAAGCTGAAAATCCTACAGTGGGACACCAACGGCTTCTGGCTCCATTATCGCCGGCTGGAAAGCGGCACGTTCAAATGGMCGATGCACCCGAAAGATACGGTCGCGATGGAAATCACGGCCAGGCAACTACGCTGG
>AQOF01000151.1 GCA_000565345.1 Salinivibrio costicola subsp. costicola ATCC 33508 = LMG 11651
GGCGCTTACCGTTCGTTTGTTTGTTGATTGGCTTTATCAAGACGCCGGGCTGACCGCTCTGAAATACCTGCTTTAGCAGCAGCAACAGCTTGGCTTTTTTGTTTTCTGTGAGTCATATAGATCGTGACCTGTTGATCCGTGATTCGTGTTCCCGGCACAGTGAACTCCCTCCGTTCTGCTGTACCGAACCTTATCAGATCAACCGGCCAAGATAATTGTCGCTAGACCGGCCACCGTAATTGTCGCTCAATACCCATAAATACTTTGCGTTTACGGCCAAAAATACCGAGATTCATCATAATATAAGGTAACGTAGCAACCATCAGCACAAGGCAGAAATAGCCTAAGCTGTGGTGGCCATTGACTTGCAATAGAAAGGCGATGGAAGCTAAAGAAACAATAGAGAGCCCGCCTAACAGACCATCAATACCGTCCACCATATTAAAGGCATTAATAGCGCCGATCACTGCCAAAATGGTAATCACAGGGCTTACGATGCCTAAAGACACGTCGCCAAAGCCAAACATATTGCCCAAGCTGTGTAGGTCAATACCGTAAACGGACATCATTATCACCGAAAGCACGGCCTGTACGAACATTCGAGCTTTAAAGTTTAAGTCTATTTTATCGTCTATTGCGCCAATCAAAGTCAGAATCGCAATACAAGCTAAGTAAACCCCGCTGTGTTGAACTGCTTCAGGCCGAAACGCTAAGTATTGCGCTAAAACGAGACAAATTGAAATGCCACCAACCAAGGGGATTGCTCCATTGTGGAGCTTTCTTTTGTTCGGTCTATCCCAGGGAAAACGCATGAGTGTGCCGTGGAGCACAGAGGTTGACTTAAGGTTAACCATTCGAGCGTAAGCTTAAGAAGAGATGAAGGTAGGCCCTTCAAAGTCTACTGTCGGAAGTCGGCTTTAAACCGCCTGTAAGTGGCTGTTATTAAGAGTAATGGTCAGAAGCGTTGCAGGAAAGTCAGGAAGAAATCTTGGTGAGGTGAGTTGTAAGGAGATGA
>AQOF01000152.1 GCA_000565345.1 Salinivibrio costicola subsp. costicola ATCC 33508 = LMG 11651
CAAGTCTAGAGCACAAAATCAGAGAGCAACTTAACAAGACAGAAGCGTTCTTCCCAAGCATGGTGAAGAACAAAACAACGACTAAACCGACGGCACGTTGGGTATTCTTAAAATTTGAAGGGATCGACACACTCGAACTCGACGGTCAGAGCTTCATTACCGGTGTACGAGAGCATCAACGACGATTGCTGAAATTGTTGGGTCAGTTATACGAAGCGGTTTATTCCTAAATTAGGTGCGGAAACTCGGTTCCATCATCATTTTTGAACGTTCACGGAATCGAGATGGAGCACTGTCTGAAACACTGTGTATCAATGCATATTTGTTCTCTCTAAGCTTAATGGACAAGTATATTAATAGCGTTATCCATGGAAAAAAAGCAAGTAAAAAAATATATAAGCTTACTTCAGGTATTTTATCAATCAAAAATCACTTCCTCTGCGAACTTACCGACTTTATTAGATATGTCTCCGCCATATGATCCCCAAAAGAAGGTTCCTCCTGCAACTAAAGCTATCGATAAGCCTCCTGTTACAGGAATGGCAGCTAAAGCTATACCTATCCGAATACCAGCACCAACATTTACAGCACCGGAAACAACGTTATTCACCAAGTTACGATTACAGGTTTCCTCAAACCAGCCACTACTATTATACCCAATTAACTTGAAGATGCATGGTTGAACATCTGAAAGTTATCGTTAATACGAGACGTCAAAGACTCTGCGATCTCAGGAAGAGTCACAGTAAAAAATCGGTCAATCGCTTGTGCAAAATCCCGTTTAGTTTTGAAATAGAGATTATTCCTTGCATGCTCGTTCATGACCTTCCATAACCGCTCTATTGGGTTGAGGTTGGGGCTATAAGGTGGAAGATAATGAAGCTCTATATTGAGTACATACGCCGCATCTTA
>AQOF01000153.1 GCA_000565345.1 Salinivibrio costicola subsp. costicola ATCC 33508 = LMG 11651
CTGATATTGGCGGTGTATAACACGGGTGGATTTTCGCCTTCATTATCAATATCGATATCAACGGTCGACACCTGCTCTCTCGCTTGCCTCATTTGTTTATCTCCAAAACATCCGGCTAATAAAATGACAGTTAAAATTAACGTTATGGCTCTCATGGTATCCTCTGCTAGTCGCCACCGAATAATGTGGTGCGGTGCGGGGAGTCATCAGCACTTAAAGGCTCAACCCACACCCATTCTTGTGTTTCTTCTTCGCTTGTGGTTGCTGAGTTCTCACTCTCCCAGCCATCAAAGCCGCCTTGGTTGTTTGAACTCTTCTCGTTGGGATTTTTCGTGCTAAACGTAACCTTCATTTTGACATACGCCTTAATGCCTTCATGGCAGAAGATAAGCTCGGTTTTATCCTCTCCGCCTGCGAGGACGCACTTGGCATTGGCAACAATACCGCCTTTTAATTCGAACAGCCCCTCTAACACCCAGACCTTAACGCCGCCTCGTATCCCTATCTCGGTGGTCATTGTGACGGCCTGCTGGGCATCAAAGGCATAGGCTGGCTTGGCATCTGGGATAAACTCAATGCTGCCTTGAGTGTTGATTTTGGTTGAGGCCATGACAAAAAACTCAGCGCCAAAATACGCCCCAACGTTGCCTTCTTTAACTTTTTTTTCCAGCTTCTTGGCTTCTTCTTGGAGCTTTTTCACCAGGTTTTTGATTTTAAAGTAAGCGGCGGCCGCGAGTATCACATCCAAGGTGATTGAAAAATCCAACAAGGGGTCGAGGGCCAGCGTGGTTTTACCCGATGTGGTTATCGCGCCCTTATCAGTCAACGCGGTAGCTTGGCTGCCCGTTAACTTGATCACCGGAGGCTTAAATTCCCAAGTGACCAGCTTGATTTTTTCTGCCCCCGCGCCTTCATACATGCCTGACTTGATCATACCGACGGTGTCGATAATGCTGGAGATGAGTTTTAATTGGTCGCGTATATTTTCAAATTCATCTTGCACGTCACGTGTGTGTAAATAGTTGCTATTTTCGTACGTTAACCCGGTGCCAAACTTCGTTTCCGTGCTGCCTTCTTTGATCGAGAGACTTCCCTCCAGCGAAAACTTATTTTTGATTTCATCCTTGGGGATCTCGTTGCTGTCATGCGCTTCCGCGCCGCCGTTTCTGAGATATTCCTCGTACCGCGCGGTGCGCTCGTCATAACGCTCTTCATCCGATTTCTCTTCTGTCTCTTTTTTGTAGGAAAGCGTCAGTTCACTTTTTAGTACGACTTTGGGATAAACCTTAAAAGACAGACTGTCATTCGACAGTACACCGACGATGGCTTTAGCAATGCTACCAATCAAGGGTATGTCATAGATAAGGTGGGTTTCTTCTTGTGGCTGGCCATCACATTGCGTCACACACACCTGATAGGTTTTATAAGGCAGTACATTTTGTGCGTCTTCCGCCAGCATCAACATTAAGACATTCCACAGCTTATGCGCCTCGGTGGGCGGGGAATGCATCATAATCCCGCTGTTTTGTCCAACCGATAAATCTTTCGCAAAGGCGTCATTATCGGTCACATAGCCGTTCGGGCAGGTCGGTTTTGCGTCTTGGCAACTCCCTTCAAGGGGAATGTCAACCTCTGCGCCCTCGCCTTCATCAATCACAACAACCGGCTCGCCAATCACTTCACCACCACGGTATTGTTGTGTGCTATCGCCCGCGGTCACCGCATAACCAATCAGGCAAGGCTCGGTGCGATTGCAATGACACGCCTC
>AQOF01000154.1 GCA_000565345.1 Salinivibrio costicola subsp. costicola ATCC 33508 = LMG 11651
AACTGGAACCCGAAGGATAGTCGTTGCCTTGCAAGGAATATCAAATTTGTGTGACACAGTGCGCGAGGGGAAGCCGCAGGAGGAAAGCCAGATCCTCTACACGCCCGCCTGGCTTGATAGCATCGTGTCCGCTATTTTAGGCAAGCTACTTGACGATAGCCTGTCTTTTAAGGTTTATCCCAAAGTCGTATTAGAAAGTGACCTGACGCTTTCCTTTACAAAAGAGGCCAAAGAGAAATCGGATGAAGAGCGCACCGCACGGTACGAGGAATATCTTAGAAACGGCGGCGCGGAAGCGCATCACCGCACCGAGATCCCCAAGGATGAAATCAAAAATAAGTTTTCGCTGGAGGGAAGTCTCTCGATCAAAGAAGGCAGCTCCGAGACAAAGTATGGGGCGACGCTAGAATATGAAAACAGTAACTACATGCACACACGTAACCTGAAAATGGAATTTCAGGGGATACGTGATCAGTTAAAACTGATTTCCAGCATTATCGACACCGTCGATATGGTTAAGTCAGGCATGTATGAAGACAAAGATGACAAAGACAAGGGCGAAGAAGACATCAAGCTGGTGAGCTGGGAGTTTAAACCGCCGGTGCTCAAATTGGGGGGCAGTCAAACCACCACACTCAGTGATAAAGGCCAGCTCATTACCGTGGGTAAAACCACATTGAGCCTCGACCCCCTATTTGACTTTTCCATCACCTTAGACTTAATACTTGCGGCAGCCGCGTATTTTAAAATCAAAAATCTGGTGCAAAAGCTTCGCGAAGAGGCGAAAAAGCTGGAAGACAAGGTGAAAGCCGGTCAGCAAGGTGCTTACTTTGGCGCTGAGTTTTTTGTCATGGCCGCCACCAGTATCAAAACCGAGGGCAGCATTGAATGTGTGCCTAATAAGTCGCCGACGTATGCCTTTGATGCCGAGCAGGCCGTCACAATGACCACCGAGATAGGGATACGAGGCGGTTTTAATGCTTGGGTGTTAGAAGGGATGTTTGAGTTAAACGGCGGCGTGGTCGCCAAGGCCAAGTGTGTACTTAAAGGCAAAGAGGACAAAACTGAACTCATCTTCTGCCATGAAGGCATTATGGCCTATGTCAATATAAAGGTGATGCTTGGAGGGGATGAAGAGAAAGGAGAAGCGTCAAGCAACCAAGGCGGCCGAGGGGGGCTTGGAAAAGGCGATAACTCGCCAGACACAGATAAAAGAGAAACAAAGCAGGAATGGGTATGGGTGACGCCATTAAGTGCCGATGACTCCCCGTACCGCACCACATTATTTGGCAGCGAGTAATAGAGGATACCATGAGAGCCACCACCTTAGTGTTAACTGTCATCTTATTAGCCGGATGTTTTGGAGATAAAGAAATGAGACAAGCGAGAGAGCAGGTGTCGACCGTTGATATCGAGATTGATAATGAAGGCGAGAACCCGCCTGTGTTGTACACCGCCAATATCCGTTCACAAACCATATATTGCTTTGGTGTCATCAATAACATAGATGCCATAGACAACCTAGGCTCGACCGCTGCCACCTTCTCATCGGGGTTTAACGCTACCGCGTACTTACAGCCGGGGGAGAACCAGTTAGAGCTTGCCGTGGCTCCATCAGGGGTATACGACGATGACCTTACTTATCGGGACGATGATACCTGTCAGGTCACCCTGTATGGTGCGTTCTCGGATGGGACTAAAAAAGAGATGTCGAACCTGACCGTCACGGTGGAAGACGGTAAACCGACGATTAAAGACTCCACCACCTATCCGGCAAAATACCGAACGCCACTGGTGAATGTGGTGGCA
>AQOF01000155.1 GCA_000565345.1 Salinivibrio costicola subsp. costicola ATCC 33508 = LMG 11651
CAAAGGCCAACAGGTTGAGAACATCAAGCTTGGTAACACCTTGTCGAGTGATCAGCTGGGGCATGAAAGGTTTAAGTACATGCTGGCCAACCCACCGTTTGGGGTGGACTGGAAAGGCTCGCAGCGCGTGGTGAACGACGAGCATAACAATAAAGGCTTTGATGGGCGCTTTGGCCCCGGTTTACCGCGTGTCTCTGATGGCTCACTGCTGTTTTTGCTGCACTTGGTCAGTAAAATGCGCGATCCGCGTGAAGGTGGCTCCCGCATTGGGATTGTCTTAAACGGCAGCCCCTTATTTACCGGCTCAGCAGGCAGTGGTGAATCTGAAATTCGTCGTTACTTGCTGCAAAACGATTTGGTCGAGGCGATTGTCGCGTTGCCGACAGACATGTTCTTTAACACAGGCATCAGTACTTATATTTGGATCTTGTCCAACGACAAAAAGCCTGAGCGTAAAGGCAAGCTGCAACTCATTGACGGCAGTGACGCCTTTGCCAAAATGCGCAAATCACTCGGTAGCAAGCGTAAATACCTGACTGACGAGAACATCAACGATTTGGTGCGTTTATACGGCGCGATGGAAGAAACCCAAAATAGTAAAGTGTTCCCTAACGAGGCATTCGGTTATCGTCGCATCACCATCGAGCGTCCATTACGGCTTAACTTCCAGGCCAGTGAAGCACGTATCGCCCAGTTAGATGAGGAAAAGACGCTACAAAAGCTGAACGCTGAAGTGTTTGACCAGCTCAAGCAGGCGATTCAGCACATTGACGCCGACACCCTGTTTACCAACCGTGATGACTTCATAAAAACGTTGAACGCCCAGCTTAAAGCCAGTGGCATCAAGCTCACCGCCGCGCAACTGAAGGCCGTGCTGAATGCCTTAAGCGAGCGTGACAGTGATGCGGATATCTGTACCGACAAAAAAGGCAACTCAGAGGCAGACACCAGTTTACGTGACTACGAAAACGTGCCCCTGACAGAAAACATCGACGACTACTTTACGCGTGAAGTGAAACCGCATGTGCCCGACGCTTGGATAGATGAGAGCAAGCGCGACGAGCAAGACGGCGAAGTGGGTCTCGTGGGCTTTGAAATTCCATTCAACCGCCACTTTTACGTCTTCGAGCCGCCTCGTCCGCTCGAGGAGATTGACGCAGACCTCAAGCTATGCACGGATAAGATCAAACAGATGATTGAGGAGCTGTCGGCGTGATGGCGACTTTTTCAGCATTGAAAAACCGTTTCAGTAACACTATACTCGGCATTAACAAAACCCACCAAGGCTATGCGCTTCGGCGTACCCTCAAACTGGTGGGTTACTTTTTTCTGCGGGGCGGCTATGCAGTTTAATAAACCGCCACTGTCCTACCAAGAGCAAATTAGCCAGCTTAAAGCTCGAGGGCTAGTCATTGATGATGAGCAACAAGCTGAGCATTACCTTAAACACTTAAACTATTATCGTCTCAGCGGCTACTGGTTGCCTTTTGAGCAAGACCATGCCTCGCATCGTTTTAAACCTGACGCGCGCTTTGAAGACGTACTTAATCTTTATGTGTTTGACCGCGAACTTAGGTTGTTGCTGCTCGATGCCATTGAACGTATTGAGATCTCGGTGCGTGCTACATGGGCTTATG
>AQOF01000156.1 GCA_000565345.1 Salinivibrio costicola subsp. costicola ATCC 33508 = LMG 11651
CCSGGGCTTGTGTCATCGACGCCAATGGCACCATCGAAATTAAATATGACCACCGATATATAAACCAGGCGTAGGTCGGCATAAGCGCCTTCTCGATCGCGCAAGCTTGGTGTGATTTCCGCCGCGCGCCATCCGACATTGGTGGTAAATTTGGCACCGATCGTGACAGGCGCCCAGGAAGCACAGTGCATCATCGTTGACATCTTACCGGGGCTTGTGTCACCTACGCCAATGGCACCATCGAAATTAAATATGACCACCGATATATAAATCAGGCGTAGGTCGCATAAGCGCCAGCACAATATCAATCATGCATACCCACACCGGCCGCGCGCCATCCGACATCAAAGCCAAAGATTAACCTCGATGTTAAATTTGCGCCGATCGTAACAGGCGCAGTGCAACTGGCGCCCGTTGGCAATGTGTACCTATCCATCATGGTGCCGGGGCTTGTGTCATCGTCGCCAGTGGCACCATCGAAATTAAATATGACCACCGACATATAAATCGGGCGTAGGTCGGTATAAGCGCCAGCACAATGCCAATCATTATCACGATGTGGGCCGCGCGCCCGTTGCACGGCGCCATCGGACATCAAAGCCAAAGATTAACCCCGATGTTAAATTTGGCGCCAAACGTGACAGGAGCCCGTTGGCAATGTGTACTTATCCAACATCTTGCCGGGGCTTGTGTACCTATCTCCCTACTCAGACTCACAGGTGCTAAAGCTAAACCATAGTCAATAGCGCATCTCACAGCATCAGGAGCACCTATAAGTCCTATTGCATTATTTTTAGCGAAGCAACATGCTTATCAATACTATTAATAGGCTTGCCAGGCAGATATCCATTAAGCGTGTCTTGATAAAATAAAGAGGGAAATTCTTTCCCAATATAGACTGAATGCTTTTTCTCCAAAGATATATATCTGACTGAGAAATTCTCCAAGCATACCTGAGCATCACATACCCAAAGATCTCAAACGCAAAGCAACTCGCAGCAAGCCAAGATAAATTACTTTCCATCCGTCATTCCGCAGCCAATTAATGAATTAAAATAGTGTGATCCAGCGATCATTTGCAGCTTTTAGTGTCACATATGTCTTGACCGTGATCCCCAGCTTTGATCTATTACTGTTATTTAACGGTCGCTTACTATGCCTGCTCCTCAACCCGTCATCAAACGTCTCGATCATCTAGCTAATCGCTGACTTTCTGTCGTTGAAGTTGGCTTACCAGATATTATCGACCGTA
>AQOF01000157.1 GCA_000565345.1 Salinivibrio costicola subsp. costicola ATCC 33508 = LMG 11651
AACATTGATAGAATTGGCTCCTTGGTTGCGACCTTTCCTTCTTTTGATGAACAAGAGAGGATAGTTGAACACATTGAAAAACAACTTTGTGGGGCCAGTGAGTTGGTAAAGGAAGCATTAAAAACGGAAAAACTACTCAAAGAACGCCGTTCCGCCTTAATCTCAGCCGCTGTGACCGGCAAAATTGATGTGCGTGATTGGCAACCGCCTGAAGATGCTGATTTAATCGATTCAAATGCGGCAGTGCAAATGGAGAGGCAGGATGGCTGATACCAAAGAGCGTCAGTTTCAGACGGACATATTGAACAGCCTAGAAAAAGATGGCTGGTTAATTGGCTCGGCAGCCAATTACGATAAAGCCAACGCGGTGTATACCGAAGACTTAATCGGCTTTGTGAAAGACGCCTACCCTGACCGTTGGACGCGCTTTTGCAAATCTAACCCGGGTGACCCGGAAAAACTCCTGGTCCACGCGGCGGTAAAAGGCATGACCCGTAACGGCGCGCTGCATATGTTGCGCCACGGCTTTAAAGCGATTGGCGGCACCATTAAAGTCTGTGCTTTTCGCCCCGATCATGCATGAACCGGATACCGAGCGCCGTTATCAAGCCAACCGTTTAAGGGTGGTCGAGGAGGTTTCTTACTCACCGCATGCCCGAGAGGGGAGTTATAACCCACGCATCGACCTGGTGTTTTTTGTCAATGGCATACCAACCGCCACCATGGAGCTTAAAAGCGAGTTTAAGCAGACCGTGGAGCATGCCAAACGCCAGTATAAAAACGATCGCCCAGTAAAAGATCCGCTAACCCGCAAGCCAGAGCCATTATTAACCTTTAAACGCGGTGCCTTGGTGCACTTTGCGGTGAGCCAAGACCAAGTGGCGATGACCACCAAGTTAGCCGGGAAAGAGACCTTCTTTCTGCCGTTAACTTATG
>AQOF01000158.1 GCA_000565345.1 Salinivibrio costicola subsp. costicola ATCC 33508 = LMG 11651
TGCCCAGACTGCGGAGCTAAGAAGAAAAAAACCTTAGCTGATCGCTGGCACTCATGCGATTGTGGCTGTGAGAAGCCCCGAGATGTAGCCAGTGCGCAAGTTAATTTAAACTGGGCGTTAGGTATTCAGGCTGGGAACCAGCCTAAAGAGGCAGCTTAGGCTTTCTTTTTGAAACTCCTTCAAAACGCGCAGCGTTTAGTGGGAGTTGTTCATTGTCTTACTCACCTTTGGTACGACAGATACATTTGCGATTGACGATGTTGAGCGTGTCTGTCGCATTAATGAGCAAGCTTGCCAACGTTTTAATGTCACGGTGAAACCACATATTCATGTTGATGCCGCCGTCGGCTGGCCACTGATCATGTTTAATGATTACGCGTTCGACACCAACCCTATTGGTTTGAACGTAAGCGGCCATTTCCCCCCACATTCAAATGTAAGCGGCCATTTCCCCCCACATTCAGATAACCACGATGACCTGATATTGATATAGCTCCTTCACTATCGGAGCGATATCATGACACGCGAAGACAAGATGAAACTCTGGCAGGAGCGCCTGCAGCATCAAAAAGACAGCCAACTCACCATCGCCGCCTGGTGCGAACTGCACCAAATTGCCCAGTCGCAGTTCTATTACTGGCAGAAAAAGCTCACAACATCATCCACCGAGCCCGAGAGCGTCATTGTTCCCGTGTCAATGTCTTCATCGCCGATGACGTTGGTGGTCGAAACCCCCGGCGGCTACCGAGTCTCCGTCCATGACGCCTCGACCATCGCGCTGTTACCGCAAGTGATGAAGTGCCTGCCATGATCCCGACACCAAGTGGCAATGTGTACCTGGCCACCGGGAGCACCGACATGCGCAAATCCATCAATACACTAGGCTTATTGGTCGAAGACGTACTGGCGCTCGATCCGGTCGGGCCCCACTGGTTCGTGTTCTGCAACCGCCGCCGGGACAAGCTGAAAATCCTACAGTGGGACACCAACGGCTTCTGGMTCCA
>AQOF01000159.1 GCA_000565345.1 Salinivibrio costicola subsp. costicola ATCC 33508 = LMG 11651
GTTTTGCGTCTTGGCAACTCCCTTCAAGGGGAATGTCAACCTCTGCGCCCTCGCCTTCATCAATCACAACAACCGGCTCGCCAATCACTTCACCACCACGGTATTGTTGTGTGCTATCGCCCGCGGTCACCGCATAACCAATCAGGCAAGGCTCGGTGCGATTGCAATGACACGCCTCGCCGGGGGGATGATTACAGCTCATGTTGGCCTCCTAATTTGGCTACCAATGTTTTCACGCGGTAGCTGCCAGGTCGTTGGGAATGAGAGAGCTCGGCGTACCATGCGGCGGGCAAAGCCTCCCGATCGGAAATATTGTGTGAGACACACAAGGATGCGATGGTTTTGATATCGGTCACGACGGTGACGCCCCATTGGGTTAATTGCGTCACGAGGGTATCGGCGAATACGCCTCTGTCTGGGTCATCGTCTGAGGCAGGTGTGGGCAGCGCCTGTAATATCTCTTGCACATCTTGCTTGAGGTTAACCATGCACTGGTCGAGCACCGCTTGATATTGCGTGTCAGATAACACCAACTCGGTCAGCGGGCGATGCACTTTAATGGGCGTGAGCGCCATCTCACGCGCCTGTGGGTACCCGGTTTGTATCGCTGTCATGGGACCAAACACATAATACTGTTGCGCCACCTTGCAGGCATCTAACAGCGCCCAGATGATCCGCGGATCGTAGTAGCGACAGAAAATGGGGGCCGGATTGCCTTCTTTGTACACCGAGAGCAAGGCTCTTAGGTGGTTGAGCACAACCTTCGCCGGTTGCTCGGTGGTAAAGATAAATCCCCACGGCTCACGGCACGCTTGCAGGTCATCCTCAAGCGCGGGAGGAAGCTCGACCAAATAAGGGGCAACCTTGGCAAAGGCGTCATCCACCGGAGGCAGAAAGACACACCACGACGCTGCCTCATGGGCGTCAGCTAAGGAGAGGATGTGGGTCACCACCGCGCGGTCTACCACTGCATACCGGTATTCGTTCATGGCTTAGCCTCACTTGGCGGACAATTAGCAACAAACGCACTGCCTTCTGCGGCTGCGGCGCTGAGGGTAGCCGGACTGGAAGGCAGAGGGATCCCGCCTGGTGAGCCGCCTGACTTGATCAGGATTTTGGCCCCATCAATGGCCACGCCACTGCTATCAATCACCACAAAACTGCCGCCCACTTGCAGGGTGATTTTGGCGCCGCTTTTAATGGTGATGTCGCCGTCGGCATTAAAGCCAATCGCACTCGCGACTTTGGCCGCCCAGTCGCCATCGACTTTTTGGTGCTTATCGCCGTTGACCTCGCTCACATGACTCCCTTTCGTGGCATGCGATTGTGACCCTTCAACGGTTAACGTGCGATCGTTGGCAACCACGTGGTTTTCATCATGACCAATGTCGAGCTTGTGGTCATAATTGACACGGATCTGCTGTGAGTTTCCGACATCGACTTGATTGTCTTTTTGTGCTTTTAGGTACACACGCTCACTGTCGGCTTGGTCTTCAAAACTGAGCTCGTTGTAGCCTTCACCTTGATGGCTGTCACTGCGCCATACCGTTTTGGTTTTATGCTCAGGCAATGGATACGGCGGGGTGTTGGTGGCGTGGTAGGTACGCCCGGTAATAATGGGCTGGTCGGGATCGCCATTTAAGAACGACACAATCACTTCATGGCCAATACGCGGGATGGCCATAAAGCCGTACTGCGCCCCGGCCCAGCCTTGCGACACGCGCACCCAGCACGAGCTATGTTCGTCTCTTTCTGACTCTCTGTCCCAAGGGAAATGCACCTTCACTCGACCATGTTCATCACAGAAGATTCTCTGTCCTCCGGTCCAACAACGGTCGCCATCATTGGTCCA
>AQOF01000160.1 GCA_000565345.1 Salinivibrio costicola subsp. costicola ATCC 33508 = LMG 11651
ACTCTTGCCGCCGGCTTGCCATTAATCATCACCCCAGCGCTGGCGCTGGTCACTGCGGTGGGCGGAAAACACCCATGTCCGCCAGCGGTATCGCCTAATCGTGCTGCCCCTGGCATAGCGCCTCCTTAGCGTGCAATCACCATACGGCCATCAATGATAGCGAATAATTGGATTAGTTATATAACGGAAGTCCTTCTCTTTAGAAGAAATTCTGAGAGGTGATTCACCTATTTCATCCTCGAGCTTGATCAAACGTCCATCCATGTAGCTTTTCACTGTATATTCATGCCACTCACGTCTTGGCTTCACATGGACATCATCAGCGCGCTCAAACTTCCCAGGAATATCTTTTACTTCAAAGTACTCATTCGGCCCAACCATGTAGGCTTCCGCTTTAGCCTGCTCGCGACTGGCTAATGACCACGCCATTTTTAAGCCTTCAAAATCCCGCTTGTTGAGCAAGATGATAAGGTTACTGTAAGCGCGATACAGCATTTTCATGTGCTTGGGGTTGTTTTTATCGAACGGGGTCGCATCCACCCAACGCCAACGTGGCAGGGTTTTTATATGAATGGGGCGTGCAAACTCATTCAAATAGCCACGCACACTGCCATCCACATTCACCAGTGGTGACTGGTGATTGGCCGGATAGGTGGTAGAGTCTTTAATTGTCGGTTTGCCGTCTTCTACGGTGACCGTCAGGTTGGAAATCTCTTTTTTGGTGCCGTCTGGAAAGGCACCATACAGGGTGGCCTGGCAGGTATCGTCCGCGCGATAGGTAAAGTCATCGTCGTAAACACCTGATGGAGATACCATGATTCCTAATTGGTTTTTCCCTGGCTGTAAGTAGGCAGTGCCATTAAACCCCGAAGAGAAGGTGGCAGCGCTCGAGCTTAAGTTATCAATAGCCTCGATACCGTTGATTAGCCCACCACAAAACATAGTCTTTGAGCTGATATTGGCGGTGTACAACACAGGGGGATTCTCGCCTTCTTTATCAATCTCGATATCAACGGTTGAAACCTGCTCTCTCGCTTGCCTCATTTGTTTATCTCCAAAACATCCAGTGAGTAAAAAGAGGCTAAGTATCACGCCCACACATTTCATTTCTGCTGCCTACTTCATTTATCCAGTGGCTTACTTCAGGGGCGTTGCCGCCCCTGATTCGATTTAGCCAATGATGACGTCCCCGGAGCCTGATATCAGCACGCCACCACAATTGAGCGCATCGCCAATACGGGCGGCGGGTTTACCATCAATCAGTACCCCAGATGCGCCCGCGGCAATCTGGCGACCATGAGAGCCATGTGGGGTTTTCGGGCACGGGCAGCCGTGTGGGGCGGCGGTATCCCCTACTCTTGCCGCCGGCTTGCCATTAATCATCACTCCAGCGCTGGCGCTGGTCACTGCGGTGGGCGGAAAACACCCATGTCCGCCAGCGGTATCGCCTAATCGTGCTGCCCCTGGCATAGCGCCTCCTTAACGTGCAATCACCATACGTCCATCAATGATGGCGAAAAACGGATCCAGACTCGTAATTAAATCTAATTCATTCGAGCCATATCTGACTGGAGACATACCACGTTGATCCTCTAACCTGACTAGCGTCCATCCATAAGGCTCTTCACTGAGTACTCATGCCATTCGCGCCTTCGGTTCTGGCTTCCGGACATCCAGAAGGTCCCGTTCAAACTCCCCGAGGACCAAATACCAACTCCAACAATTCCCAAAAACTCCAA
>AQOF01000161.1 GCA_000565345.1 Salinivibrio costicola subsp. costicola ATCC 33508 = LMG 11651
GTCACAGCGGCTGAGATTAAGGCGGAACGGCGTTCTTTGAGTAGTTTTTCCGTTTTTAATGCTTCCTTTACCAACTCACTGGCCCCACAAAGTTGTTTTTCAATGTGTTCAACTATCCTCTCTTGTTCATCAAAAGAAGGAAAGGTCGCAACCAAGGAGCCAATTCTATCAATGTTCAAATTAGCCTGAGTATTTTGTGTTGACGCTTGTTCAAGTGCGGGTAGCGCTGAAATGAGACTGTATCTTAAAAATTCTAAGTTTGTATCATTAGTCGGCTTGAACCCAACAACACTATCTGGTGCATATGCTTCAAAACCAAGGATGGCTGTATCACCAATGTTAGCGGCTATCGCCATTACTAACGTACCAGCTGGAAACTTTTGACTAACTGCAATCCCTCTATCATTTAAGGTTTGCGAGTAAGTTTCGATTGTTTTTTGAGCACGCGCCACGTCACCAGTTTGAATAAATGGGTATTGCCCATCATACATTTTTGGGTCATTCCTTGGACGATGCGTAAATTTCCCTCTATATATTCTACATGCATATTTATATGATTTGACTTGCCAGTCCTCCGGCACGTCCCCAAGCCACTCCACACCTGAGTCTTTCATCGGTGCGTCTGGGTTAAGCCCTTTGGTCACCGCATGGCTGATCACTGCCTGGCGCTTTTCTTTTAGCAACTCAATCAGCCGCTTTTGCTCGTCAATCAACGCATCGATTTTGGCGGTTTCATAGTCGAGGAACTGGGCGATTTTTTGTTGTTCGGGAATTGACGGAGCGGGGACTCTTAAACTGCTGATTACTGATTGGCTAATATTGGGTTGTCCCCCACCAGTTGAATAAATTGCAATTAAATCCCTCTTGAAAGCTATAAACCAAAAAAACAGAAATTTAGGGTCAAGCATACGCGGGTAGCTTAAAACACAGCATGCCTGATTAGTTGTCGCTGGTATACCTAGTATGCCAAGCCTTCCTATTGTTGCTCCATACATCGCTACTAATAATGAGCCCTTTGGTGTATTTGAAGAGCTGAATACTTTGCAAGGGCGTCATCCGTAACATGTTTCGCCGTATTATTAATCACGCTCTCTCGAAGCTCACCGGTGGTAACCCATGGAATGCCCTTATTTGTGCTGAAATAACTCTCGTCTAGCGATGACGGCGTCGTCCCGCTTCCAATCATTTCGAAAGCATGAGCTATCTTAAATGAGTCCCATTTTTCTGGAGTTTTTAGCTTCCAGCGTGAACGAGTTTCGTGAACTTCGTCTTCACTATTTCTAATCACGCCGACAACTCCTCAATCATCCATTTGAAATTTTCAGGCCTATGAGCAGATGACAGGCCTACAACTAAATTATGGCAACTGTCCTTGCTGGTAGTTTGCTTTAACGTCATATCGCTTCCTCTACTCACAAAAATAATCCCAATCTAA
>AQOF01000162.1 GCA_000565345.1 Salinivibrio costicola subsp. costicola ATCC 33508 = LMG 11651
AGCTTTTCACAATTTAAAGAAAAGCTTGATAGCGGTGAATTTGCCCTGTTGACTGATACCCCAATGCCGGCCCGCGATGGTGCATGATAATACGAATAAGCTCTGGTCCCTCTCGCCAGATACTGAAAGGACTCTCTCACCACAAACCCGTTCAGCACTTGCCGCCAGAGCCAATCAATCTGGCAGTGTGGCCGGCGGCGCTGGTGGTAGCAGTTACAGTGCGCATGCTGCAATCAATATCGAAGACACCTATGTACCCGAGCCGGTAAAACCTGACCGCTCAAATGAGCCGCCACCCCTTAAATACGAATACTGTTTTGAGGTTGCTAGCTCGGATAAGGTATTTAGCAAAACGGTGGGGTGTAAGTTTCAATTAGCCACAACACAGCAAGAAGGCGTGAAGGATGATTGGCAAACCGCGCGCACTGAGCATGGCACCAAGTACACCACTTATACCGCATTCAACGAGCCCAAAAAGCTTATCGCTAAAGTTGCATCGGCCTCAATGGGCATTAGCGTGCCCGAGCCCGTGCAGGTCAAGTCGATTGGCTCAGGTATCATCCAAGAAGCCTTTATTCCTGTGACACCTTCTGTTCAACTCGGCGAGCGACTGGGCTCACCCACCGAAGGTATTACTACCATTTTTACCAAAAGCGCTTAGTGCAGGAGTACAAGCTGCTGGGTGATGGCAAATGGCAGTTTTACGCCACGCGCTCTAGACATGACAAGCTCAACCAGGAGCAAGGTTTTAATCGTTATCAAAGCGCCATTCTGGTGTACTGGAAGATTGGCGGCAAAGAGGTCGAAGACCAACATCTTGTCTATCTCAAAGCACCGATCACGCGTGACTTGCTTGATAATCTAGACGATGAATGGCTGGAAGAAAACGGCATTAAACTGTCTATCAATGAATTACTCGCTGCGCCCAAGCAAGCTATCGCCAAACGAGATGAACCTTCATCTGAAAAAGAGACCGATAAGCGTGATGAGTCAAAACAGCCGACAACCCACACGGTCAAAACCGATCCGGCTACCCGACAACGTGAATCATGGCCCGCCATTGCCGAACAACATGGCTTATCCGCCAAGCAGCTATTGGATTTGAACCCGCAGTATGACGCCGATCCGATGTCGTTAGCCGTGGGTGATAGCCTAACGGTCAGTCAGCCGGCGGCGAAAAAAGAAAGGCAATCAATAACGCGTAATTTACCACCAGAAAAACCACAGAAATATAACCTTGCTGCTAATACCCACTACACATTTGATGGCATTTTGCAGGGGACGTCGGTCAAACCAATAAATCGTGACAAAATGCTGAGCGCTGAAATTTCAGTTGTCAATTTAACTCAGCTATCCCCTCAAGACGTTGATGATGTGTATCTTGTTTTTGCTGACAAACGAATGAGCATGGAGGATTTTGCGCTTGAAACATATTTATCAAATCAAGAACATATAATCGAGCATGTTCTTAATTCAAATCCTCATTTGAGACGTAGTTTTAGCCAGATTATTGAAGGAATGCCCCTTGTCGTGTCGCCTTGGTCTGAAGTCCATCCGGATGAAGAGTTTGCCATCAAACAGGCTAACGACTTAATGACTGAGTTCCTCACCCTTTCAAGTGAACAGAAAAAGTGGTTCGCAGAGCATCACGAAACAACAACGAATGCGCTACTTTTGAGTGCAACATCTGGCCTAGATATTCACCAGCAGGACGCAAACACATCTATGCTGGCCGAGCTAGATCTTAACCACCTTTTGGCTGGCTCTGGCGCTGTGATTGCCGGCGCTCAGGTCCAAGGTGACAAAATAAGCAAAAAAATGAAGTCCTTTGCTGACTACTCTCGTCACGTAGCTTCTCGAACGGAGGGGCTGTCAGGACCAAAGCTATACTCTCACCCTGACTACAAAGCATGGAGAAAAGAAGCCCGCACATTTCAGCAAGAGATGAAGTTAATACTGACGGAGATTGGAAAGCCAGGATATATTAGAAACATACAGACAAAGCGTATCAA
>AQOF01000163.1 GCA_000565345.1 Salinivibrio costicola subsp. costicola ATCC 33508 = LMG 11651
TTATCACTGGAAGAGATCGAAGACATCCGCCAACACTGCCCTGAAATGGAGCTTGAGGTGTTTGTTCACGGTGCGCTCTGTATGGCGTATTCTGGTCGTTGTTTGCTATCAGGCTATATTAATAAGCGCGATCCAAACCAAGGTACCTGCACCAATGCTTGCCGCTGGGACTACAAAGTCCATCAAGCAAAGAAGACGATGCTGGCCAGGTGGTACAAGTTCAAGAAGTGACTCCCACACTTGGTAAAGGCGAGCCGGTTGATGACGTAGTATTGCTCGAAGAAGGTGGACGTCCCGGTGAGTTAATGGCGGCATACGAAGATGAGCACGGCACCTACATCATGAACTCAAAAGACTTGCGCGCCATTCAGCACGTTGAACGGCTTACGCAAATGGGCGTTCATTCGCTCAAAATCGAAGGCCGTACTAAGTCGTTCTATTACTGCGCACGCACAGCACAGGTGTATCGCCAAGCGATTGATGATGCCGTGGCCGGTAAACCATTCGATGAGAGCCTGATGAATACCCTCGAGAACCTTGCACACCGAGGCTACACCGAAGGCTTTTTGCGCCGTCATACCCACGATAGCTATCAAAACTACGACTATGGTTACTCGATTTCTGAGCAGCAGCAATTTGTCGGCGAATTCACTGGCAAGCGTCGAGGCGATCTGGCTGAAGTGGAAGTGAAGAATAAATTTATGCTCGGTGACAGCATGGAGCTAATGACGCCACGCGGCAATGTGCATTTCACCTTAGAAGCGATGGAAAACCGCAAATCAGAAGCGATCGACGATGCCAAAGGCAGCGGCCATTTCGTGTTTATTCCTGTGCCTGCTGATATGGACCTAGAGTACGCGCTACTGATGCGTAACCTACAATCAGGCCAAGATACGCGTAACCCATCGGGTAAGTAATATGGCACTACTCATCACCGATAAATGCATAAACTGCGACATGTGCGA
>AQOF01000164.1 GCA_000565345.1 Salinivibrio costicola subsp. costicola ATCC 33508 = LMG 11651
GCAAATCAGAAGCGATCGACGATGCCAAAGGCAGCGGCCATTTCGTGTTTATTCCTGTGCCTGCTGATATGGACCTAGAGTACGCGCTACTGATGCGTAACCTACAATCAGGCCAAGATACGCGTMAACCATCGGTAAGTAATATGGCACTACTCATCACCGATAAATGCATAAACTGCGACATGTGCGAGCCCGAGTGCCCTAACGGGGCTATCTCGATGGGTTCCGAGATCTTTGAGATCGAGCCCGATTTATGCACCGAGTGTAAAGGCCATTACGACAAACCGACGTGCCAGTCGGTTTGCCCGATCTCCAAGTGCATTATCACCGATCCCGATAATGTCGAGACCGAGGATCAGCTCCTAGAAAAGTTTGTGGTCATCCAAGGCATGGCCTAAACCATTAAAAGCGCCGCAAGGCGCTTTTTTATGTCTGCATCATCTACAACGATTAGCTAACGCTAAGTGCTTAACAGTAATAGATGACAGTCTAATATGAAGGGGTTGCGTTCAGGCACTCAGGCTCGCACATGTCGCAATTGGTACCCTAGGGGTTAACATAGGCAGCTATTTACTCAGGGCTTAAACGCAAAAAACCCCAGCTTTTTAGCTAGGGCTTCTAAGTAGTGGCGGAGTGGACGGGACTCGAACCCGCGACCCCCGGCGTGACCAGGCCGGTATTCTAACCAACTGAACTACCACTCCGCACCAATTCTGTCTCATCAAAGTCTTACACTTAATTGCTTTGATGCTTAAATATTTGCTAACTAAAGCCCAATATTAAGCTCTAATTAGATAATGAGAGCCTGGCGATGTCCTACTCTCACACGGGGAGACCCCACACTACCATCGGCGCTGCTTCGTTTCACTACTGAGTTCGGCATGGAGTCAGGTGGGTCCAAAGCGCTATGGTCGCCAAGCAAAATTTGGTGTGTCTTCACTTTTCAGTCAAAACACGTATCTAGAAAGCTGTTTCGTTCTCGCCACAATCAACTGGCTTATTTCGAGTCCAACCCAAAACCTCTTGGGTGTTGTATGGTTAAGCCGCACGGGCAATTAGTACAGGTTAGCTCAACGCCTCACAGCGA
>AQOF01000165.1:2500-3896 GCA_000565345.1 Salinivibrio costicola subsp. costicola ATCC 33508 = LMG 11651
CTCACGGTACTGGTTCACTATCGGTCAGTCAGGAGTATTTAGCCTTGGAGGATGGTCCCCCCATGTTCAGACAAGATATCACGTGTCCCGTCCTACTCGTTTTCACAAATATGGCGCCGTCGGTTACGGGGCTATCACCCTTTATTGCCAGGTTTTCCAACCTGTTCACCTAACGCCAAGTCTGCTTAAGGCTAATCCGGGGTCGCTCGCCGCTACTGCCGGAATCTCAATTGATTTCTTTTCCTTCGGGTACTTAGATGTTTCAGTTCCCCGAGTTCGCCTCTTAGCGCTATGTATTCACGCTAAGATACCTGCTTATGCAGGTGGGTTTCCCCATTCGGATATCCCAGATTCAAATGGCTTTTACTGCCTTATCTGGGCTTTTCGCAAGTTAATACGTCCTTCATCGCCTCTGACTGCCAAGCATCCACCGTCTACGCTTAATTACTTAACCATACAACCCCAAAAGGTCTTGCTTATTTACTTTCACTTTTAAAAAGTGAAAACAAACGGTTTAAACAACTAAGGTTTTGTTTTTGCCGGACTCAAATAGAAGCTTTGTCGTTATTGATTCAATAAGACAAAGTCCAAGCACACTTGATTGTGTGAGTGACATGATATGTCACTGATTGAGAACTTTACTGTCATTCTTAAAGAATGACTTGTCAGCTTTCCAGATTGTTAAAGAGCATGTGTATTTATCACGACGATAAACCACTTTTTAAAGGCACTTATCAATATAAATACGCTTAAAAAGTGGTGGAGCTAAGCAGGATCGAACTGCTGACCTCCTGCGTGCAAGGCAGGCGCTCTCCCAGCTGAGCTATAGCCCCATCATGATATCCTTAGACGGACTTCTTTATAGAAGTCCACTTCGCTTAACCCAGTCAGATTTGAAGTGAGACGCGCAGTGTGCTTTAGCACATGAGCATCGCAGCTATCAAAGATGACGCAGGATAAGTAGAAGTGGTGGGTCTGAGTGGACTTGAACCACCGACCTCACCCTTATCAGGGGTGCGCTCTAACCAGCTGAGCTACAGACCCATCTAAGGTACGAGCCCCAAACTAAGGAACTCATATCTCTTTGACATTTTGACCGTGCAATCTGTGTGAACACTCGCAAGAATAGCGTCAGTAAGGAGGTGATCCAGCCCCAGGTTCCCCTAGGGCTACCTTGTTACGACTTCACCCCAGTCATGAACCACACCGTGGTAAACGCCCTCCCGAAGGTTAAGCTATCTACTTCTGGTGCAGCCCACTCCCATGGTGTGACGGGCGGTGTGTACAAGGCCCGGGAACGTATTCACCGTGGCATTCTGATCCACGATTACTAGCGATTCCGACTTCATGGAGTCGAGTTGCAGACTCCAATCCGGACTACGACAACTTAAGGATT
>AQOF01000166.1 GCA_000565345.1 Salinivibrio costicola subsp. costicola ATCC 33508 = LMG 11651
TGTTTGGTCAACCGTGTGCGTGGAGGTCGCGGTGCTGTCTACCGTATTGCCCGCGTCATCCGACGAGCTCACGACCACCTCGAACTCGGTGTCCGCCGCCAGGTCGCTGCCGGCCACGTCCACGCTCCACTCGCCGTTTTCATCCACGGTGGTGGTGTAGTCTTCGCCGTTGATGGTCATCGCAACGGTATCGCCTTCGGCGATGTCGCCGCCGCTCGCGCTGCCGGTGACCGTGATGGTCTCGCCCGCTTCTTGCGCGTTGATCACGTCATCGCTGGTGATGTTGTTCACGCTGACCGTGCCGGCATCCGCGGTTTGGTCAACCGTGTGCGTGGAGGTCGCGGTGCTGTCTACCGTATTGCCCGCGTCATCCGACGAGCTCACGACCACCTCGAACTCGGTGTCCGCCGCCAGGTCGCTGCCGGCCACGTCCACGCTCCACTCGCCGTTTTCATCCACGGTGGTGGTGTAGTCTTCGCCGTTGATGGTCATCGCAACGGTATCGCCTTCGGCGATGTCGCCGCCGCTCGCGCTGCCGGTGACCGTGATGGTCTCG
>AQOF01000167.1 GCA_000565345.1 Salinivibrio costicola subsp. costicola ATCC 33508 = LMG 11651
TCCGACTTTTTCGAAACGAAGCCTGTTTCCAAATTGCTAGCCAAAGACATTGAAGCGCACCATTTAACGGATGATGTCCTTGGGCGCACGCTTGATGCTTTATATGAAGCGGATGTGTCCGCACTTTATCAAGCGATTGCTGAGCATGTTGTTGATAAACTGGGACTTAAAGCGGACTCTGTCCATCTTGATATCACAAGCTTTCATGTTGATGGAGAATACGCCCAAGACGACGATATCAATGCGATTAAACTGGTAAAAGGCTACAGCCGAGACCACCGTCCAGAGCTAAACCAAGTGGTCCTTGAGCTGATTTGTGAAAATCAAGCAGGCCTGCCTGTTTACATGCAAGCACTCAGTGGTAACACCAATGATGCGAAGGCGTTTTCTGAGGTCACTAAGAAGCATATTCACTGTTTAAAAGCGGCTCAAAATAGTCGCTATTTTATCGCCGATGCCGCCCTGTACACGGAAGACAGCATTCGCTCTTTGGATGAACAAAAACAGAAATTCATTACTCGTGTGCCAATGACGATTAAGTCTGCCAAAGAAGCCTTGCTGGCGCTTAGACCTGAGCAGTTAACCCATATCGGTAACGGCTATTCAGGTTGCTGGATTGACGCTAACTATGGCGCAGTCACTCAAAAATGGTTGTTGGTTCATAGCGAGCAAGCGGCGAAGCGAGAAGAAATAACGTTCTACAAGAACTTAGATAAAAATGCTGCCAAAGAGCTGAAAGCCTGGGCCAACTTATGAAAAAAGAGTTTGCTTGTGCAATGGATGCCGAGCAGGCAATCGATGACTTTGCAAACCAATGTCACCTCATTGGCTTTGCACAAAAAACCATCATTAAAGAGGCTGTCTATGCGGGTCGCGGTCGCCCTAAAAAGGGGGCTAAGCCAACGGGATACCGCTACTTTATTGATGCCACGCCTTATACCGATCTAGATAAAGTGAAACTGGCTAAGCTTAAAGTGGGTATGTTTATCCTTGCTACCAACGATACTGACAGTACGGATCTGACCATGGCTGCATTGCTTGAACATTACAAATCCCAACAAAAAGTAGAGCGCGGCTTTCGTTTTTTGAAAAGCCCCGAGTTTTTAACGTCTTCGATCTTCTTAAAAAAACCTCAACGCATTGAGKCTCTGCTCATGATAATGACGCTTAGCCTTCTTGTTTACGCAAGTCT
>AQOF01000168.1 GCA_000565345.1 Salinivibrio costicola subsp. costicola ATCC 33508 = LMG 11651
GAACGCATTAACCATATGAATCGCAGCTTGGTCTGTTGCTCGGTTATATGAACCCCTCAGTGTTTTTCCATCAATGGCAACTACTTCACCATCCGTTAATTCATGACACGATTTCATCCATTCTATGAAGGCTTTTTGTAATGCTTTTGTACTGATGGTTCCCATCACTCTTGCAATCGTATCTGCCGAGGGTGATGTTTTACCTGAGAAGCCAAAGCGTAATAAAAAATCACGCTGCTTACGTCCATAATCACTAATACCTTTCCAGGTATCATGACCAGACAACACCGCACAAATTGTTATCAAAATAATATCTGATAACGTATGTTCAACTTTACCTTCTTGGCGAATGTCTCTAATGGAAACGAAATGCATAAATGGACTTTTATCTTCTGTCATTTTTAATCTCCTAAACGTTAGGAGACCATTAAATCGCACTGAAAATGATCAACAAATTGATCCTTTATTTTCACTTATTTTAATTAATAAACATGGCATAACGCACGGTTTTCAGACCTAAGTGACAATTCAGTCATTAAGTTGCTAGCCCAGGCGTGGCGCGGATCTGGTGAGTAGACCACCGGAACCTCCCCGATAGCCTCTCGCAGAACCGTACGTGAACCTCTCAGCTCATACGGCTCCCATTAAGCCAACGCTGTTCCTAATCCTGCCCGCCAATGAGCGAACAAATGAGGTGCCTGCTCTATCAAGTTACCTATGAACTTGCAGGCGTTGATTTTGTGCTTCCTCAGCCTCTTATATTTTCGTCGAGCCCAACGGATTAACGTTAGATTTATATGACGACCAATGGCAGCCATCGCTGAGCGGTGAAACCGACCATAGTAGTAAATCCAACCTTGTATGATGGGATTTAGCCACTTAGCCATTTCGTTAATGCTCATCTCTGTACGACAGCGAACTCTTAACTTTCTTATCCTATACCTCATGGTCTTTAGAGCAGACTTGCTTACCGCAGGTGAAAAACTCATAAATAGATTATTTCGAATCTTTCCTTTCACTCTTCTGGCTCTGAATGTATACCCTAAGAAATCAAAGCTCGTTGTCTCATAGCTGCCTTTTCGACTGGTATCTTTGCAGTAAACTATCTTGGTTTTGGTTGGATGCAGCTCCAAACCGCAGGCATTAAAACGTAGCTTAAGTACTTTGAACATTTCTTGTGCTTCAAATAAGCTATTGCAATGCAATAACCCATCATCTGCATATCGACACCAAGGCACTTTTGGATAGTGTTTGCTTAACCACTTATCAAACACATAATGCAAGAATAAGTTTGCAAGCACTGGACTGATAATCCCACCCTGTGGCGTTCCCTTGCTTCGCTCTTGTAGCTCACCGTTTGGCATTTGCATTGGAGCAACTAGCCAACGACGAATGTACAACCTAACCCATTCATCTGTGATGTGTTTATCGACAGCTTTAAGTAATAATTCATGCGGAATGTTATCGAATAAACCTTTGATATCAAACTCAAGACACCAGTCATAGCGCCAGCACCTTTTACGAGTTACCGCTATGGCATCTAGCGCAGATTTCTTAGGCCTGTATCCATATGAATCATCTAGAAAGTGTCGCTCCACCTTGTGCTCAAACGACAGTAAAACAGTCATTTGCGCCACTCTGTCACTAACTGTGGGTATTCCAAGCAATCTTTCTCCACCACTTTTCTTTGGTATGGCAACTCCTTTTACTGGAGGTGGCATATAACTCCCTGAAGAAAGGCGGTTCCAGATTTTGTATAGATTACCTTTTAAGTTTTGCTCAAAATCCTGCAGACTTTGATTATCAATTCCTGCAGACCCTCTATTGGCTTTCACGAGCTTATAAGCTTCAGCTACTTGCCATTTATTGATTTGAAAAGGTTTTGTCTCTTCAAGACCAGTCTCCTCCTGTTTATCACAGTTGGACTGACTTGGAGACGGCTTAACGTTGCCCCTTCGCTCCGTATTCATTACAAATACTTCTTCACTACTACGAACAACTCCGCCCCAGTATCATGCGTTGGTACTCTCATACTCATGAATTTAGTCATTTGTATTTCTCCCTTGTCATCATGATGACTGGTTCCCGTGGTTCCTAAAAAGAGCCTGTTGTAAGTTCATGCTTGCTATACGCCGAGCACCACATACTCAACATTCGGAGTTCGCCAGTATGCTGCTCCTGAGATTACACGACGACCTCAGTTTTGATGCTAGTTAGGGATTAACGACGCGTCTACACAAGTTCGGGTTTACTCATCTCCTTACAACTCACCTCACCAAGATTTCTTCCTGACTTTCCTGCAACGCTTCTGACCATTACTCTTAATAACAGCCACTTACAGGCGGTTTAAAGCCGACTTCCGACAGTAGACTTTGAAGGGCCTACCTTCATCTCTTCTTAAGCTTACGCTCGAATGGTTAACCTTAAGTCAACCTCTGTGCTCCACGGCACACTCATGCGTTTTCCCTGTCGGATATACGTGAGCAATTGCGCTATGTGACACTGTATACTTTCACTAGCTCCTACGCACGGAAAACGCATGAACATCCGCGTCATGAAAGGCTTCCCAGCACGGTCGCTAAGTACTCTTGGTCCATCGCGCACATCATTCGCTTGCGTTGAATGCCGGCTTTGAAACTCTTCTCTTGCTTTAATAAATTCAAAACCATCTGCCTTATTCGTGCAAAAACTTCCGCTCGGTCATCTACCCTAATTCGGCAGGCATCTTCTTTTAATCCAACATCGAGTTGCCAATGCATTGATTCAATTAGCCAGTGCGAGCGAGTGGCATCATGAAGCTCTTTCGCTGTCAGTGCTTTTGAACTTATATAATATACCCAATTAACTTGAAGATGCATGATTGAACATCTGAAAGTTATCGTTAATACGAGACGTCAAAGACCCTGCGATCTCAGGAAGAGTCACAGTAAAAAATCGGTCAATCGCTTGTGCAAAATCCCGTTTAGTTTTGAAATAGAGATTATTCCTTGCATGCTCGTTCATGACCTTCCATAACCGCTCTATTGGGTTGAGGTTGGGGCTATAAGGTGGAAGATAATGAAGCTCTATATTGAGTACATACGCCGCATCTTTCACTAAGTCAGTGCGGTGATAGCCCGCGCCATCCAAGACAAGGTGCACTTTGTGGTTCAGCGGATAGCGCTCTCTTATTTTGCATAAAAATCGAACAATATTTTCACTGTTAACGGTGTCATAATCATCGATGATAGGGTGACCAAGGTCTGACAAATTGAGCGCGCCAACAATATTGAGGCGACTACGGCTCCCTGTCGTCTCTATTGCTTTATCTTGTCCTGTGCGTATCCAGCCTTGCGTCACTTTTGTCGTTTGAGTCGGATGAACAGCATCCATAAACAGGATGGCTTCATCTTTGCCGCAGCGTGATTTGAGCGCTT
>AQOF01000169.1 GCA_000565345.1 Salinivibrio costicola subsp. costicola ATCC 33508 = LMG 11651
ACTTGCGCACTGGCTACATCTCGGGGCTTCTCACAGCCACAATCGCATGAGTGCCAGCGATCAGCTAAGGTTTTTTTCTTCTTAGCTCCGCAGTCTGGGCAGGTTTGACTTGGCTTAACTTGCTTTGTTGGTACTTCAACGTATTCGCTACCAGCTTCTTCCGCTTTATAGGACAGCAAATTAAGAGTCATGGCTGGCGCGGTATTCAGGATTTCCCGATTCAAGCCAGCCTTTTGTTTTACGTTCTTCCCATGCTTCTCAGCAGTCCCTTTGGCGGTGCTGGTCATGTTCTTAACGGTTAGTTTTTCAGTGGCAATTAATGCCGCCACTTTCACTAATTTTGCAGTTTCTTTATGAGTAAAATCGAGTCGTTGACGGGCGATTTTTTGGTGCAATTTAGCAATTCTGTGCTTCAGTTTGCGATGGGCGCGAGTTCCTTTTTTAGCCAAAGCCAAATCACGTTGCAAAGACGCTAGTTGCTCTTTGCTATTCCTGAGATAGCGCGCATTCTCGACTTGCTCAAAATGACCATCTTGATCGATGGTTGAAAAATAATGAGAAACCCCCCAATCAAGACCAATGGCTTTAGTGCCACACTGTCTTTCAATGGAATCGTATTCCATTGAAACCGAGATAAACCACTCACCATTCTTGCGAATGATCTCGGCAGTTTTTGGCTTACCGCCAGCGTTTCTGGCTTTGCCTCGGATCTTAACGATGCCGACATTAGCCAGATAAACTGCGCCATGTTTTTTCTCTTTTAGGTGAAGTTTCCATCCATCACCATGCGCTTT
>AQOF01000170.1 GCA_000565345.1 Salinivibrio costicola subsp. costicola ATCC 33508 = LMG 11651
TCACTTCATGGCCAATACGCGGGATGGCCATAAAGCCGTACTGCGCCCCGGCCCAGCCTTGCGACACGCGCACCCAGCACGAGCTATGTTCGTCTCTTTCTGACTCTCTGTCCCAAGGGAAATGCACCTTCACTCGACCATGTTCATCACAGAAGATTTCTTCGCCTTCCGGTCCAACAACGGTCGCCATCATTGGTCCATCCACCTGAGGTTTAGGCTGTGGCGTCGCCCGCCAAGGCGTGGCGGCAGGCACGACTTTAAATTGGTTAGAATAGGTGGTTTGCCCTGCGCTGCCGGCCTCTTCTAGCGCTTGAGGTTGCTCGCCCTTGCGCGTGATAGAGACCACCAACCAATCGGCGTTCGTCTCATCGGCTAAGTGTTCACTGAGTGTGAACTTAGTACCTGCACGCAGTAACGGTTGATTGCTTTGCCCGGTTGCTAGGCGCGCATCGCGGCGTAAATAATCGAGCCTTGCTTGGCTAAAGGCGCGACCATTGGCATCATCTTTATAACGGCCTGGCGCATCAAAGTGTTGATAGGTTTGCCGCTGGTAAGCCATATCATCACCGACCTGTTGTTGCATAAAGCTATAGGCAGGCTTTTTGAAGCTATAGTCTTTGAGGTATACATCAGAGACCGCGGTTTGAGTTTGCTTGGCGAAAGACCAGACATAAGGCGTATCGGCTTCACCACCTGCGGTGCTGTTGTAAATGATCGGTGCCTCTAAAGCCATCAGTGCGCTGTTGTCATCACAAAAGATGAGCATGTGCTTGTCTTGGCTATGCGCAAAGTAGTAGACCAAGCCTTCTTCGGCGGCAAGACGCTCAATAAAGGCTAAATCCGTCTCACGATACTGAACACAGAACTCACGCTCTTCAAGCTTGCGAGACAGTGAGAATTGGTGGTCTTCCACCCCCATTTCCAGCAGCAGCTCAGCAATAATGTCTTGTACCGTCTTATGTTGAAAAATACGGCTATTATGACGAAGTGCAAGTCGCTCGAGGGCTGGGACCAAGGTGAGCGAGTAAAAGGTATGGTGGTGACCAATATCGCCTTGAGTGAAGCGCTTGACAACACCATGACAGCGCTGCGCCACCTCACCATTGCGGTATAGGGTAAGTACTGCCGTTGCATCAATCACTTGCTCCGGTTTTAGGTCGGTATGTCGGCTTGCCAGCTCAATATTAGCGAAAGCCGTGGCACCCTCCATCAACGCGGCTATCATCAGAGAGGACTTCTTGGCCCTCAAACCCTCTCACGACAAAACATTCATCCGCTAGGCCTTTAATACTGAATGTATAATGAAGTGTTGCCATCACTTACCTTCCTTTCTGTCGAAACAAGTCGATACTCTCAATGCGCACATGGCTGAACGCGATGCAGCCCGCCCAATAGGCAGGCTGCGGTTTCCTCATCAAGGCGAGGGTTAGGCTTCGATAGGCTTGCGCCAGTCGTCTGAGCCAGATGTGCCCGCGTTAACGTGCTCCCAGATAACTTTACGGTATGACATAGAGACCGTAAGGTTCTGGGTGAAATCAGACTTGGCAGGGTCTTGGCAGTGTGGCATTTCGCAATGGATGTCTACGATAGAGGCGCTTTCTAGCTTAGTGGTAAAGAAGTTTTCTTGTTTGCCCTCAATCGAGGTGCGGTACCACTTCAGTTCGACGGTAGACATTTTCTCACCTGAAGACAGCGCGTTATAAAGCAGCGGCACCGCTTTGTTGAGCGCAACAGTGAATTTGAATGGCTTGTGAACACGTTGGCCAGAAGGCTGGCCTGACTGTGGGTCGGTGGGGACGGTTACATTGTGGTCAAACTGCTGAACCAGCATTTCATCTTCATGACCTTCGACGAAAGAATCACCAATAGAGTCAGCGGTACACGCACCGGCAGTAATCAGTCCCTGGGTTTCACCTTCAATCGAGATATAACATGGCGTTGGCATAATCGCTCCTATAAACATTTAATCATTAAGCAC
>AQOF01000171.1 GCA_000565345.1 Salinivibrio costicola subsp. costicola ATCC 33508 = LMG 11651
TGGCCGGTTGATCTGATAAGGTTCGGTACAGCAGAACGGAGGGAGTTCACTGTGCCGGGAACACGAATCACGGATCAACAGGTCACGATCTATATGACTCACAGAAAACAAAAAAGCCAAGCTGTTGCTGCTGCTAAAGCAGGTATTTCAGAGCGGTCAGCCCGGCGTCTTGATAAAGCCAATCAACAAACAAACGACGGTAAGCGCCAGTGGCGCACACGTAAAGATCCACTGGCGCCAATATGGGAAAGCATTGTTGTTCCCATACTTGAACTGGATAAAGACATCACGCCCGTAGGCGTTTTTGATTACCTTTGCGAATATCACACCGATAAGTTCAGCCCGGGATCGCGCCGAACACTTGAGCGCCGGATCCGTAAATGGCGCTCTTTACACGGGCCTGCTAAAGACGTTGTGTTTATACAAACCCATGAATATGGTGCGCTCGGTATTACCGATTTTACTCATGTGAAATCGCCGGTCACCATTGCCGGTGAGCCATTAAAGCACATGCTGTTTCATTACCGGATGCCGGCCAGCGGCTGGGCGTTCATCCAGGTTATCTATGGCGGCGAGAGTTTTGCGGCCTTCTCTGATGGATTACAAAATGCGCTACATGCCGCCGGCGGTGTGCCCAAAGAAATCCGTACCGACAGCTTGAGTGCGGCTTATAAGAATCACTCATCGGCTGATGATTTAACGGAGCGCTTCAACGACCTTGTTAAGCACTATGGTTTTAGAGCAACCCGCAACAATCCGGGTGTTGCGCATGAGAACGGGGCTATCGAAAGTCCGCACGGGCACACCAAGTCCCAAGTCGAGCAGGCACTGAAAATCCGCGGTAGTTACGACTTCGACAGCCGTAATGCGTATGAAGCCTTTGTTGCCAGCGTGGTAGCTCGGCGTAATCGTCGCGTCAGCGACAAATACCAACTCGAGCAGCGACAATTACAGGCACTGCCCCGGGCAATGAGCGTCAATTACACCGAGCATTATGTCACGGTGTCGCGGACAAGCACGATCTGCCTCAAGCGCGTCACCTACACGGTGCCATCACGGCTTATTGACAGTCGATTGCTGGTACGGCTTTATGATAACCGGTTAGCCCTATTTTACGGCACCGACTTCGTGCTTGAGCTCGAGCGTGTCTATGCCGACAAAGGTGGTCGCGCCCGCAGCGTCAATTACCGGCATGTTATTGATGCACTGGTTAAGAAACCGCGTGCGTTCCGGCACTCACAGCTGCGCGATGACTTATTACCGGACGACAATTACAGAACCATCTGGGAGTATGTCGACGACACGCTAACGGCCGATAAAGCCAGCTATTACATGGTAAAACTGCTTCATTTAGCCAAACAAAGCGGTTGTGAACGTCAATTAGGCCGATTTATTGCCGCGTCAATTACCCAGCGACAATTACCGGCCATCCGGGAATGCGAAGAACGCTTTTTAGTTATCGAGCCAAAAAAGCCGTCACTTACCATCAAACAACACAGCCTAAGCTCGTATGCCAGTATGATACCGGGAGGCCTGCATGGATAACACAACGGCCTCATTATCACTCATGCTCAAGCAGCTAAAGCTCGCCACCATGGTTAAAGAATGGGACGCGCTGGGCAATAAAGCGGTTAAAGAGCAATGGAGCCCTCAGCAGTACTTATCCGAGCTCTGCCATATCGAGCTGGCAAACCGCGAAGATAAACGCTTACAGCGGTTGCTGAAAGACGCCAAGTTACCGGCTGGAAAAAACCTTGG
>AQOF01000172.1 GCA_000565345.1 Salinivibrio costicola subsp. costicola ATCC 33508 = LMG 11651
CGCCACCATGGAGCTTAAAGCGAGTTTAAGCAGACCGTGGAGCATGCCAAACGCCAGTATAAAAACGATCGCCCAGTAAAAGATCCGCTAACCCGCAAGCCAGAGCCATTATTAACCTTTAAACGCGGTGCCTTGGTGCACTTTGCGGTGAGCCAAGACCAAGTGGCGATGACCACCAAGTTAGCCGGGAAAGAGACCTTCTTTCTGCCGTTTAACTTAGGCACCGAAGATGGTGGCGCCGGTAACCCGCAACCAGCGTCGGAAAACAGCTACGCCACCAGCTATCTGTGGGAGCGGTTATTTAACAAAGACGCCTGGTTAAACGTCATTGGCCGCTTTATGCACCTGGAAGTGGAAGAGAAAGAAAACTTCGACGGACGCATCGACAAAAAAGAAACCTTGATATTCCCCCGCTATCATCAGTGGGACGTGGTCAATCAGTTGATTGAGACCACACGCGGGGAAGGCCCGGGCAGTAAATACCTGATCCAACACAGTGCTGGCTCAGGTAAATCAAACTCCATTGCCTGGACGGCGCATCAGCTCTCGTCACTGTACGCGGCCGATGGCACTAAGCTGTTTAACTCCATTGTGGTAGTGACAGACCGTACTGTGCTCGATTCACAGTTACAAAACACCATCCGTCAGTTTGAACATGCCGATGGGGTGGTGCGTGCCATCACCCGTGATGTGGGAAATAAAAGCAAATCGGAGCAATTGGCCGAGGCGCTGCAAGAGCAAGTACGGATTATCGTGGTGACCATTCAGACCTTCCCTGCCTTGTACGATGCCATTGATAAACACCCGGCGTTGAAAGCAGGCAATTATGCGATTATTGCCGACGAAGCGCACTCGTCACAAACCGGCTCATCAGCCAGTAAGCTCAAAGCCCTGCTAGGCTCGGAGCGCCCCGAAGGCGATGAAGTGAGCGCTGAAGAGCTGTTAGATGCCGCTGTTCAGGCGCGGATGCCAAACGAGCGCATCAGTTACTATGCGTTTACGGCGACCCCAAAAGGCAAAACGCTAGAGCTGTTCGGACGCCCCGATGATCCGCATGCGCCGATTAGCGATGACAATAAACCCAAGCCGTTTCATGTGTACTCCATGCGCCAAGCGATTGAAGAAGGCTTCATCCTTGATGTGCTGAAGAACTACACCACCTACGCCACCGCCTGGAAAATTGCACACCCTGAGGGTGAAGATAAAGAAGTCGATAGCAAAAAGGCGCGGATTAAGCTGGCGAAGTGGGTGCGGCTGCATCCGTACAACATCAATCAGCGGGTTGAAATTATTGTGGAGCATTTTCGCGAAAATGTCCGCCATTTACTCAACGGCCAAGCGAAAGCCATGGTTGTTACTGCCAGCCGTCAAGAAGCGGTGCGCTATCAACTGGCCATGACCCAGTACATTATCGATAAAGGCTATCAGGATGTGCATGCACTGGTGGCGTTTTCTGGCGAGGTGCCTGCTGATGATTACATTCCCGAGAACGTGACCGAATACGATAGTCAATTAAACCCGGGTTTGAATAGCCGCAAGCACGATACAGCGCTCGATTCCGACGATTTTAACGTGATGATTGTCGCCAACAAGTATCAGACCGGCTTTGACCAGCCGAAGCTGTGTGCCATGTACGTTGATAAAAAATTACAAAGTGTGGAGTGTGTGCAAACGCTGTCGCGCTTAAATCGCACCTTCCCAGGCAAAGACCAAACCTTCGTCCTCGACTTTTTCAACAGCGAAGAAGACATACTGGAATCGTTCAAGCCCTATTACACCACCGCAGAGCTGGATGGCGTGACGGATCCACATATCTTGTTCGACATTATGAGCAAACTGGATGACGAGCAGATCTACGAATGGTCAGAAGTTGAGAAGTTTGCCGAG
>AQOF01000173.1 GCA_000565345.1 Salinivibrio costicola subsp. costicola ATCC 33508 = LMG 11651
CAGACGCCTTAACATACCCGCGTAGAGTAGCTTGAGCAAGCTGTTCTCATTGGCAAAACCGCCTTTGGTTTTGGTCAGTTTGCGGAACTGGCGGTGCACGGCCTCAACGGCGTTCGTCGTATAAATGGCGGTACGCACGTATTCCGGATATTTGAAGTAAGTAGAGAGTGTGAACCATTTATTGCGCCAGGACTTAATAACGATGGGGTATTTGTCACCCCACTTAGCTTCTAAGTCATCCAGCGCGCTCTCTGCAGCGGATAATGTGACTGCCTTGTACACGCACTTCAAATCGGCCATGAAGGCTTTTTGGTGCTTACTGGCCACGTATTTCATTGAGTGGCGAATTTGATGAATAATGCAGTGCTGTACTTCCGTCTTCGGATAGATACTTTCAATCGCTTCAGGGAAGCCCTTAAGACCATCAACGCACGCAATAAGGATATCTTTTACACCACGGTTGTGCAGGTCGGTCAGCACGCTGAGCCAGTGATGGGCACCTTCAGACTCTGACAGGTAAAGGCCCAGCAGCTCTTTTTTCCCTTCAACGTTGAGGCCGAGAATGGTGTACACCGCTTTAGTGATAAAGCGCCCGTTCTCTTTGATTTTATAGTGAATGGCATCGAGCCAGACAATCGGATAGACCGCTTCTAATTGCCGCTCGCGCCAAGCCTGAAGCTCAGGCAATAGCTTATCAGTCACGGCATTGATGGTACCGTTGGATACATTAATACCGTACAACTCTTCGATGTGCATGCGGATATCTTGGTAACTGGTACCCAGCGAAAACAGCGCAAG
>AQOF01000174.1 GCA_000565345.1 Salinivibrio costicola subsp. costicola ATCC 33508 = LMG 11651
TTCTGGAGTTTTTAGCTTCCAGCGTGAACGAGTTTCGTGAACTTCGTCTTCACTATTTCTAATCACGCCGACAACTCCTCAATCATCCATTTGAAATTTTCAGGCCTATGAGCAGATGACAGGCCTACAACTAAATTATGGCAACTGTCCTTGCTGGTAGTTTGCTTTAACGTCATATCGCTTCCTCTACTCACAAAAATAATCCCAATCTAATTGCTTCACTTCAAACACCTGTCCGGTGGACACGCCAAAGTCGATCATCAGAGCCTTCAGCCGCTTGCAAATAAAGCGCAGTGTATTAGTCTGCTGGTAGGCGACGACTTTAAGCAATGGCAGTAAAAGGCTTTGGTAGTCGGAGATGGTCATTGTGCGTTAGCCTCCTTCCATAGTTCGAGACTTTGCCAGTTGGCCGGAAAGCCCATCGCCTTTGGATCGATATTGTGCTGCTCTAACAGTTTCAACAAGCGTTGGGTCCAGGTAGAGCCGGGGCTTATCTGGCCCATAAAGTGATGGCAAATCACCAGAGTATTGTAAATACGCCTAGGCTGCTCCAGGTTGCAACTGGCTTTAAGTCTCTGAGGTTTTTTCGGCGGCTTTGTGGTCACCGTTAATTTGCGGTTCCAGACGCGGCTGTGATGGGCGCACAGATTTCTGACATAGGTCAGGTGGCGAATAAAGCTTTTTAATACCTGTTCATTCAGTTGGTAGTTTAAGGCTACATCGGCCCGGTCACTGGGTTTTAGGTTGGTGATCCAGTGTGACAACATGCCCAAGGACATAACCTCCACCACGCTCCAAATAGGCGGCATTTGTGGCTCAGTGTATTTGGCCTTGTAATGGGTAATAAAAAGCTCATCGGAGCGCTCAATTTCACGGGCTAGTTTACTCAGATTGGACTGGTGCCAGTCGGTGCGATGACAATGGCCGGAGTCTAAATAAGAATGTGCGCCGTATTTGCTGGCCAGAACATAAGCCCATGTAGCACGCACCGAGATCTCAATACGTTCAATGGCATCGAGCAGCAACAACCTAAGTTCGCGGTCAAACACATAAAGATTAAGTACGTCTTCAAAGCGCGCGTCAGGTTTAAAACGATGCGAGGCATGGTCTTGCTCAAAAGGCAACCAGTAGCCGCTGAGACGATAATAGTTTAAGTGTTTAAGGTAATGCTCAGCTTGTTGCTC
>AQOF01000175.1 GCA_000565345.1 Salinivibrio costicola subsp. costicola ATCC 33508 = LMG 11651
AAAAGCCTACAAGTTCAAATTAGAACCAACGTCAGAGCAAGCTGAAAAACTGGCTCAAATGGCGGGGTGTGGGCGCGTCGTTTTCAATGATAGCCTTGAGTATGTGCTTAACATCATTAAAAAATCGGTTCCTATTACAGACAAAAAAGCACTTTATAAGCACCTCAATGATTTGCCTTATAAAGATCGCAAATTGCTTAAAAAGTCTTTCCCCAATTCTGCTTTTCTAAACAAACAATTAACGTCATGGAAAAAGCTTAATCATCGGGTGTGGTTGGATGATGCGTTTACGGATTGTTTGCAGCAACGTCAGCGTGATTTTGTAAAAGCGTTGGATGAATGGTCAAAAGGTAAGCGAGGTTTCCCCGTCTGGCGAACTCGAAAGCTGGCTCATCACTCAACGATGCGGTTTCCTGCACCCAAAAAGCAAATCAGTATTCAAAATAAGCATATCAAGTTACCTAACGGCTTGGGTTTAGTTCGTTACTACAATAGCCAACCTGTAATTGGTGAATTGCGTAACGCTACCGTGTCGCTTAATGCTGTAGGTGAATGGCATATCTCTATTATGTGTTTAGTTGATATTGAGTTGCCAACGCACGTACAGGGTGAAATGACAGGTATTGATATGGGTATCGCCAAAAACATGACCTTATCCACGGATTGTTGTGGTAATAAGGGTGTTTTTGAGGGTGTCCATTCTTTCAGGGTTTATCAAGATAAGTTAGCTACCGAGCAACGCAAATTATCTCGAAAGGTTTTAGGCTCTGAGAACTGGAAGAAACAAAAACTCAAAGTAAGTAAGCTACATCAACGCATAGCTAATATTCGCAATGACTATCAACATAAAGCTACCACTGAGATCTGCAAGAACCACGCAATGGTTATCTGTGAAGCTTTAAAAGTTGCGAATATGAGTAAATCAGCGAAAGGTGACAGCGAAAATCACGGCAAGAATGTCGCAGCTAAATTAGGCTTAATAAGTCTATTTTAGATCAGGGTTGGCATGAATTACGCCGCCAGCTTGAGTATAAAATGAGCTGGAAAGGTGGGATTTACGGAGAAGTAAACCCACGCAATACCAGCCGTAAATGTGCTTGTTGTGGTCATATTGAAAAGGATAATCGCAAAACTCAGGCAGAATTTATCTGTCAATCATGCGGTCATTCAGATAATGCGGATAAAAACGCTGCTAAAGTGATCTTAAATCGCTATTTGCGCGAGTTAGAACAAGCGGCATAAGTAATTAATCAGGTTCGGGCAGAGCCGTAGCGTCTGTGAAGTGAGTGGCATTAGCCGCCAGCAGCAGAAAGTAGATAATAGAGTAATTTATTATCGCCTGTAATCAGGAATCCCCGTCGTTCACG
>AQOF01000176.1 GCA_000565345.1 Salinivibrio costicola subsp. costicola ATCC 33508 = LMG 11651
CGATGGTGCCATTGAAACAGCGCTGATGGTTAAAGGTATTTTCAAACTCCCTCTTCGCGCCCTGCAAGGCTTTCTCGACTCGATATTTGGTTTGATGGACGTACCGCTCAAATCGCCGTCATACAGTTGTATCAGTAAACGGGCGAAGACGGTTGAGGTTAACTACCGATTACCCAGTCGTGGGCCCGTTGCTCACGTCGTCATTGATGCCACCGGTTTAAAAGTGTTTGGCGAGGGAGAATGGAAAATGCGCAAGCATGGCAAGGAAAAACGCCGTGTTTGGCGCAAGCTGCATCTCGCGATTGACGACAGTACACATGAAGTGATTTCTGCCGTTGTTAGCTTGGCATCTGTCGGTGACAATGAAGCCCTACCGACGCTGCTCAATCCATTACGCCGAAAAATTGCCCAAGTCAGTGCTGACGGCGCTTATGATACAAAAGCCTGTCATCAGGTGCTCAAGAAAAAAGGCATCAAACCGACCATTCCACCGCGCAGCAATGCGGGTTACTGGGAGGACGGCCACCCTCGCAATGCAGCCGTCAGCGCCTTGAAATCGGGTAACTTGGGAGACTGGAAACAAGAAGAGGGTTATCACCAACGCTCTCTGTCAGAAACTGGCATGTCTCGATACAAAACGTTAATCAGCCTGAGCTGACCCTACGTAACTACGATGCACAAGTTGGCGAAGCATTGGCCAACGTGAAAGCGATAAACAAAGTCATAAG
>AQOF01000177.1 GCA_000565345.1 Salinivibrio costicola subsp. costicola ATCC 33508 = LMG 11651
CTTTAAGTGCTGATGATCCCCGCACCGCACCACATTATTCGGTGGCGACTAGCAGAGGATACCATGAGAGCCATAACGTTAATTTTAACTGTCATTTTATTAGCCGGATGTTTTGGAGATAAACAAATGAGGCAAGCGAGAGAGCAGGTGTCGACCGTTGATATCGATATTGATAATGAAGGCGAAAATCCACCCGTGTTATACACCGCCAATATCAGCTCACAGACCATGTATTGCAATGGGTTGGTTAATGGTATTGATGCTATAGACAACCTGGCTCGAGCGCGGCCACCTTCTCCTCGGGGTTTAACGCTACCGCCTACTTACAGCCGGGTGAAAATCAAATAAACATGCGAGTTTTACCTTCGGGGGCGTACGAGGATGACTTTACTTATCGCGCAGATGATACCTGCCAGGTCACCCTGTATGGCGCCTTTCCAGACGGCACCAAAAAAGAGATGACCAACCTGACCGTCACGGTAGAAGACGGGAAACCGACAATTAAAGACTCCACCACCTATCCGGCAAAACACCGAACGCCACTGGTGAATGGTGACGGAACGGTTCGTGGTCCTGTCACTAAATTTTCACGCCCCCTCCATATAAAAACCCTGCCACGTTCGCGT
>AQOF01000178.1 GCA_000565345.1 Salinivibrio costicola subsp. costicola ATCC 33508 = LMG 11651
TCTCCGAGCACAAGGTTTCACATGGTGATGCCGTCTTAGCGATGATCCTAAATGGGCTGGGTTTTCACAGTAGAACCCTGCATATGTTTTCCGACTTTTTCGAAACGAAGCCTGTTTCCAAATTGCTAGCCAAAGACATTGAAGCGCACCATTTAACGGATGATGTCCTTGGGCGCGCGCTTGATGCTTTATATGAAGCGGATGTGTCCGCACTTTATCAAGCGATTGCTGAGCATGTTGTTGATAAACTGGGACTTAAAACGGACTCTGTCCATCTTGATATCACAAGCTTTCATGTTGATGGAGAATACGCCCAAGACGACGATATCAATGCGATTAAACTGGTAAAAGGCTACAGCCGAGACCACCGTCCAGAGCTAAACCAAGTGGTCCTTGAGCTGATTTGTGAAAATCAAGCAGGCCTGCCTGTTTACATGCAAGCACTCAGTGGTAACACCAATGATGCGAAGGCGTTTTCTGAGGTCACTAAGAAGCATATTCACTGTTTAAAAGCGGCTCAAAATAGTCGCTATTTTATCGCCGATGCCGCCCTGTATACAGAAGACAGCATTCGCTCTTTGGATGAACAAAAACAGAAATTCATTACTCGTGTGCCAATGACGATTAAGTCTGCCAAAGAAGCCTTGCTGGCGCTTAGACCTGAGCAGTTAACTCATATCGGTAACGGCTATTCAGGTTGCTGGATTGACGCTAACTATGGCGCAGTCACTCAAAAATGGTTGTTGGTTCATAGCGAGCAAGCGACGAAGCGAGAAGAAATAACGTTCTACAAGAACTTAGATAAAAATGCCGCCAAAGAGCTGAAAGCCCTGGGCCAACTTATGAAAAAAGAGTTTGCTTGTGCAATAGATGCCGAGCAGGCAATGGATGACTTTGCAAGCCAATGTCACCTCATTGGCTTTGCACAAAAAACCATCATTAAAGAGGCTGTCTATGCGGGTCGTGGTCGCCCTAAAAAGGGAGCTAAGCCAACAGGATATCGCTATTTTATTGATGCCACGCCTTATACCGATCTAGATAAAGTGAAACTGGCTAAGCTTAAAGTGGGTATGTTTATCCTCGCTACCAACGATACTGATAGTGCGGATCTGACCATGGCTGCATTGCTTGAACATTACAAATCCCAACAAAAAGTAGAGCGCGGCTTTCGTTTTTTGAAAAGCCCTGAGTTCTTAACGTCTTCGATCTTCTTAAAAAAACCTCAACGCATTGAGGCTCTGCTCATGATAATGACGCTTAGCCTTCTTGTTTACGCAAGTCTAGAGCACAAAATCAGAGAGCAACTTAACAAGACAGAAGCGTTCTTCCCAAGCATGGTGAAGAACAAAACAACGACTAAACCGACGGCACGTTGGGTATTCTTAAAATTTGAAGGGATCGACACACTCGAACTCAACGGTCAGAGCTTCATAACCGGTGTACGAGAGCATCAACGACGATTACTGAAATTGTTGGGCCAGTTATACGAAGCGGTTTATTCCTAAATTAGGTGCGGAAACTCGGTAATATATGTATCAATTCTGGTTGCTTTTATATTAACAACCAGAATCAATATAGCCATTTATATATTTTTACTATAACCTTTAAAGAATTCAACTGTTGTTTCGTCTAAATAGAGATTTGCTTTATAAGCTTTAGCTTTTTCTCTAGCCTTGACTTTTATATTTTCAATTTCCTCTTGTTTAACAAGTTCACCACTAT
>AQOF01000179.1 GCA_000565345.1 Salinivibrio costicola subsp. costicola ATCC 33508 = LMG 11651
CTGAGCTGACCCTACGTAACTACGATGCACAAGTTGGCGAAGCATTGGCCAACGTGAAAGCGATAAACAAAGTCATAAGACTTGGTATGCCTGTTAGTTACCGAGTTGACTGATGGGAGTAATCCCATTGGGATCAGTGCCTTAGGTGAATGATTTGATCAACAACGCCCTGTTTCTACGTAAAATCAAGCATCTTCAATGATCACGGGTATAGCGTATTCAGGTGTCATCACCGATATATCGAAGAAAAAATTACCGAAAGCCAATATTACCGCCGACTCAGGCGATTACGAAAGAGCTGGCTTCATTGGCTCAAATTGGGTAGTTATCAATGGCGTTGTTTCCTAAATCATTGAACTTATCACTCTAGCTGCGATCAGATCATCAAAGCCTCAAAACAGGTCTCAGATGATGAGCAAAGCCAAGTACAAAATCAGCAACTGGAAGCAATACAATCAAGCATTGATTAACCGTGGTTCGATTACCTTTTGGGTTGATGACGCCGCTATCCAGACTTGGCACTGCAAAGAGCATCATGCAAACAGAGGCAGAGGCTTTACGTTTACCGATGGTGCCATTGAAACGGCCCTAATGATAAAAGGCATTTTCAAGCTTCCTTTACGCGCCCTGCAAGGCTTTCTCGACTCGATATTTGGTCTGATGGACGTACCGCTAAAATCGCCGTCATACAGTTGTATCAGCAAACGAGCAAAGACGGTTGAGGTTAACTACCGATTACCCAGTCGTGGGCCCGTTGCTCACGTCGTCATTGATGCCACCGGTTTAAAAGTGTTCGGCGAGGGAGAGTGGAAAATGCGCAAGCATGGCAAGGAAAAACGCCGTGTTTGGCGAAAGCTGCATCTCGCGATTGACGACAGTACACATGAAGTGATTTCTGCCGTCGTTAGCTTAGCGTCTGTCGGCGACAATGAAGCTCTACCGACGCTGCTCAACCCATTACGCCGAAAAATCGCCCAAGTCAGTGCTGACGGCGCTTATGATACCAAGGCATGCCATCAAGTGCTCAGGAGAAAAGGCATCAAACCGACCATTCCACCGCGCAGCAATGCGGGTTACTGGGAGGACGGCCATCCTCGCAATGCAGCGGTCAGCGCATTGAAATCCGGTGACTTGGAAGACTGGAAACAAGAAGAGGGTTATCACCAACGCTCTCTGTCAGAAACTGGGATGTATCGATACAAAAAATTACTCAGTCCACAACTGACACTGCGTGATTACAATGCACAAGTTGGCGAAGCATTGGCCAACGTGAAAGCGATGAACAAAGTCATAAGACTTGGTATGCCTGTTAGTTACCGAGTTGACTGATGGGAGTAATCCCATTGGGATCAGTGCGTTAGATGAATGATTTGATCAACAACGCCGTTATCAATGCTCAAAACGATATCGAGGTAGATGTCGAAACCTCATCGCTGATGATGCCATGGTCTGGCGGTTTATGGACGACTCCGAGTGCCCGTTAACAAACAACGCAGCGGAGCGAGTTCTCCGTAATTACATACTGATGAGGAAGTGTTGTTACGTGACTCGCTCATATCGAGCGACCAGTTCCGCGAACGAATGTTCTCGCTGATAGAAATCGCCAAACTTCAGCAGTGTCAGCGCCGATGTAAACATGACCCACTAACGTCCGATTTAAAATTGACCACCTGAGCAAAC
>AQOF01000180.1 GCA_000565345.1 Salinivibrio costicola subsp. costicola ATCC 33508 = LMG 11651
TGCTAGTCGCCACCGAATAATGTGGTGCGGTGCGGGGAGTCATCAGCACTTAAAGGCTCAACCCACACCCATTCTTGTGTTTCTTCTTCGCTTGTGGTTGCTGAGTTCTCACTCTCCCAGCCATCAAAGCCGCCTTGGTTGTTTGACGAATCTTCGCCCTGCCCATCGATACTAAACGTGACCTTCATTTTGACATAGGCCTTAATGCCTTCATGGCAGAAGATAAGCTCGGTTTTATCCTCTCCGCCTGTGAGTACGCACTTGGCATTGGCGACAATACCGCCTTTCAATTCAAACAGCCCCTCTAACACCCAGACCTTAACGCCGCCTCGTATCCCTATCTCGGTGGTCATTGTGACGGCCTGCTGGGCATCAAAGGCATAGGCTGGCTTGGCATCTGGGATAAACTCAATGCTGCCTTGAGTGTTGATTTTGGTTGAGGCCATGACAAAAAACTCAGCGCCAAAGTAGGCGCCTTGCTGACCGGCTTTCACCTTGTCTTCCAGCTTTTGCGCCTCCTCGCGAAGCTTTTGCACCAGGTTTTTGATTTTAAAATACGCGGCTGCCGCAAGTATCAAGTCTAAGGTGATGGAAAAGTCAAATAGGGGATCGAGACCCAATGTGGTTTTACCCATGGTAATGAGCTGGCCTTTATCACTGAGTGTGGTGGTTTGACTGCCACCCAATTTGAGCACCGGCGGTTTAAACTCCCAAGTCACCAGCTTAATGTCTTCTTCGCCCGTGTCTCGATACATGCCTGACTTGATCATACCGACGGTGTCGATAATGCTGGAGATGAGTTTTAATTGGTCGCGTATATTTTCAAATTCATCTTGCACGTCACGTGTGTGTAAATAGTTGCTATTTTCGTACGTTAACCCGGTGCCAAACTTCGTTTCCGTGCTGCCTTCTTTGATCGAGAGACTTCCCTCCAGCGAAAACTTATTTTTGATTTCATCCTTGGGGATCTCGGTGCGGTGATGCGCTTCCGCGCCGCCGTTTCTGAGATATTCCTCGTACCGCGCGGTGCGCTCGTCATAACGCTCTTCATCCGATTTTTCTTCTGTCTCTTTTTTAAAGGAAAGTGTCAGGTCACTTTCTAATACGACTTTGGGATAAACCTTAAAAGACAGGCTATCGTCAAGTAGCTTGCCTAAAATAGCGGACACGATGCTATCAAGCCAGGCGGGCGTGTAGAGGATCTGGCTTTCCTCCTGCGGCTCCCCTGCGCACTGTGTCACACAAATTTGATATTCCTTGCAAGGCAACGCATCCTGGGGTTCTTCCGCCAACATCAGCATGAAGGCATCCCACAACCCAAAGGCGCCCTTCTGTGGGGAGCGCACAGTAATACCACTGTTCTGCCCAACCGATAAATCTTTTGCAAAGGCGTCATTATCGGTCACATAGCCGTTCGGGCAGGTCGGTTTTGCGTCTTGGCAACTCCCTTCAAGGGGAATGTCAACCTCTGCGCCCTCGCCTTCATCAATCACAACAACCGGCTCGCCAATCACTTCACCACCACGGTATTGTTGTGTGCTATCGCCCGCGGTCACCGCATAACCAATCAGGCAAGGCTCGTGCGATTGCAATGACACGCCTCGACCGGGGGAT
>AQOF01000181.1 GCA_000565345.1 Salinivibrio costicola subsp. costicola ATCC 33508 = LMG 11651
TTTATAAGGCAAATCATTGAGGTGCTTATAAAGTGCTTTTTTGTTCTGTAATAGGAACCGATTTTTTAATGATGTTAAGCACATACTCAAGGCTATCATTGAAAACGACGCGCCCACACCCCGCCATTTGAGCCAGTTTTTCAGCTTGCTCTGACGTTGGTTCTAGTTTGAACTTGTAGGCTTTTTCAATTTTCACTTAACTTCAACCTTAGTTGGACGTTCTAATTTGTAATCTGTTTTCACAGGCGCATCATAAACATCGTCACGATAGCCTTTATAGCCTTTCTCATACGTGGTCACTCTGGCATCAAACTCAACAATACCACCAATAATGCATTTTCCCCATGACTTACCTTTGGTAAACCATAAATGATCTGTGACTTGCTCGTTAGTCTCCAACACGCGAACATTTTTTAACAAAACCGTTGGAATCGGAGCACCTTTGAATGCTGATTTTTCACCAAACCGTTCAACGGTAGCGATAAATCTCATTCGCTGTCCGTTTATCGCTTTTAACTTGCTTCTCATCATCATGGTCTATTTGAGCAAGTAATAGGTTTAATATATAGTTAAAGCATTAAATCGGTCAAGGTCTAATTATGGAATTAAGAAAAGGTAGGCATGTCGTTTACATGCTCCACGCTCATTTGATATTTATCACAAAGTACAGGGGAAAGGTTTTCACCAATGAGCACCTAAATAAGCTAAAAGAGATGATGGACGACATTTGCAGAAATCATCAAGCAACGTTAACTGAATTTAATGGTGAATCAGACCACGTACACTTGCTGATTAATTATCACCCAGCAACGTCATTGTCTAAATTAACGAACGCACTAAAGGGAATAACAAGCCGTGAAATGAAAAGGCACTTTCCAGAGCTAAATCAGGTTGCATGGCGTAAAA
>AQOF01000182.1 GCA_000565345.1 Salinivibrio costicola subsp. costicola ATCC 33508 = LMG 11651
GGGGCGTGAAATTCGGTCAAGTAGCCACGCACACTGCCACCCGACATTCGACCAGTTGGCGTTCGGTATTTTGCCGGATAGGTGGTGGAGTCTTTAATCGTCGGTTTACCGTCTTCCACCGTGACGGTCAGGTTCGACATCTCTTTTTTAGTCCCATCCGAGAACGCACCATACAGGGTGACCTGACAGGTATCATCGTCCCGATAAGTAAGGTCATCGTCGTATACCCCTGATGGAGCCACGGCAAGCTCTAACTGGTTCTCCCCCGGCTGTAAGTACGCGGTAGCGTTAAACCCCGAGGAGAAGGTGGCCGCGCTCGAGCCTAGGTTGTCTATGGCATCTATGTTATTGATGACACCAAAGCAATGCATGGTTTGTGAGCTGATATTGGCGGTGTATAACACAGGGGGATTTTCGCCCTCATTATCAATCTCGATATCAACGGTTGACACCTGCTCTCTCGCTTGCCTCATGTCTGCATCACTCCAACAGCCGGTCAGTAAAGACAGGCAGAGTACAACGGCTATCTTTTTCATCTCGACTCGCTTATGTCTAATAGTGAAGTAGCTAGAGGCGTTGCCGCCTCTAACCAATGATGACGTCCCCGGAGCCTGATATCAGTACGCCACCACAATTGAGCGCATCGCCAATGCGGGCGGCGGGTTTACCATCAATCAGTACCCCAGATGCGCCCGCAGCAATCTGGCGACCATGAGAGCCATGTGGTGTTTTCGGGCACGGGCAGCCGTGTGGGGCGGCGGTATCCCCCACTCTTGCCGCCGGCTTGCCATTAATCATCACCCCAGCGCTGGCGCTGGTCACTGCGGTGGGCGGAAAACAGCCATGCCCACCGGCGGTATCGCCTAATCGTGCTGCCCCTGGCATAGCGCCTCCTTAACGTGCAATGACCATACGTCCATCAATGATGGCGAAGAACGGATCCAGACTCGTAATTAAATCTAATTCATCCGAGCCATATCTGATTGGAGACATACCACGTTGATCCTCTAATCTGACTAAACGTCCATCCATAAGGCTCTTTAGTGAGTACTCATGCCATTCGCGCCTTGGCTCTGCTTGGACATCAGAAGCCCGTTCAAAATCTCCAGGCAAATCCATTACATCAAAAAATTCATCCGGCTCGGTCATATAGGCTTCGGCTTTCGCTTTCTCTCGATTCGAGAGTGACCACGCCATTTTTAACCCTTCAAAGTCACGCTTTTCGAGTAAGGTGATAAGGTGACTGTAAGCACGGCGCAGCATTTTCATGTGCTTGGGGTTATTTTCATCGAACGGGGTGGCATCCACCCAACGCCAACGTGGCAGGGTTTTTATATGGAGGGGGCGTGAGAACATGGTTAAACGGCCATCAAGCGTTCCATCCACATTCACCAGTGGCGTTCGGTGTTTTGCCGGATAGATGGTGGAGTCTTTAATTGTCGGTTTCCCGTCTTCTACCGTGACGGTCAGGTTGGACATCTCTTTTTTAGTGCCATCCGGGAATGCACCATACAGAGTAACCTGACAGGTATCGTCCGCGCGATAGGTAAAGTCATCCTCATACGCACCTGATGGTACCGTACCGAGCTCTAGGTGGTTCTCTCCCGGCTGTAAGTAAGCGGTAGCGTTAAACCCCGATGAGAAGGTGGCCGCGGTCGAGCCTAGGTTGTCTATGGCATCTATGTTATTGATGACACCAAAGCAATACATGGTTTGCGAACGGATATTGGCGGTGTATAACACGGGTGGATTTTCGCCTTCATTATCAATATCGATATCAACAGTCGACACCTGCTCTCTCGCTTGCATCATGTCTGAATCACTCCAACAGCCGGTCAGTAAAGACAGGCAGAGTACAGCGGCTATCTTTTTCATCTCGACTCGCTTATGTCTAATAGTGAAGTAGCTAGAGACATTGCCGCCCCTAGCCAATAATGACATCCCCGGAGCCTGACACCAGTACGCCACCGCAGTTAAGCGCATCGCCAATACGGGCGGCAGGTTTACCATCAATCAGTACCCCAGATGCGCCCGCAGCAATCTGGCGACCATGAAAGCCATGTGGGGTTTTCGGGCACGGACAGCCGTGTGGGGCGGCTGTATCCCCCACTCTTGCCGCCGGCTTGCCATTAATCATCACCCCAGCGCTGGCGCTGGTCACTGCGGTGGGTGGAAAACAACCATGTCCGCCGGCGGTATCGCCTAATCGTGCTGCCCCTGGCATAGCCCCTCCTTAGCGTGCAATGACCATACGGCCATCAATGATAGCGAATAATGGATTAGTTATATAACGGAAGTCCTTCTCTTTAGAAGAAATTCTGAGAGGTGATTCACCTATTTCATCCTCGAGCTTGATCAAACGTCCATTCCATVTACGCCTTTTCACTCTGTATATTCWTGCCATTCCTCGTCTTGGCTTCACATGGACATCATCAGCACGCTCAAACTTCCCAGGAATA
>AQOF01000183.1 GCA_000565345.1 Salinivibrio costicola subsp. costicola ATCC 33508 = LMG 11651
CGATGGAGTGAGCTTTTCACAATTTAAAGAAAAGCTTGATAGCGGTGAATTTGCCCTGTTGACTGATACCCCAATGCGGCCCGCGATGGTGCATGATAATACGAATAAGCTCTGGTCCCTCTCGCCAGATACTGAAAGGACTCTCTCACCACAAACCCGTTCAGCACTTGCCGCCAGAGCCAATCAATCTGGCAGTGCGGCCGGCGGCGCTGGTGGTAGCAGTCACAGTGCGCATGCTGCAATCAATATCGAAGACACCTATGTGCCTGAGCCGGTAAAACCTGACCGCTCAAATGCGCCGCCGCCACTTAAATACGAGTACTGTTTTGAGATTACTAGCTCGGATAAGGTATTTAGCAAAACGGTGGGGTGCAAGTTTCAATTAGCCAAAACACAACAAGAAGGCGTGAAGGATGATTGGCAAACCGCGCCCACTGAACACGGCACTAAGTACACCACTTATACCGCATTCAACGAGCCCAAAAAGCTTATCGCTAAAATTGCATCGGCTTCAATGGGCATCAGCGTGCCTGAGCCCGTGCAGGTCAAGTCGATTGGTTCAGGTATCATCCAAGAAGCCTTTATTCCTGTAACCCCCTCCGTTCAACTCGGCGAGCGGCTGGGCCTACCCACCGAAGGCTATTACTACCATTTTCACCAAAAGCGCTTAGTGCAAGAGTATAAGCTGCTGGGTGATGGCAAATGGCAGTTTTTCGCCACGCGCTCTAAACATGACAGACTCAACCAGGCGCAAGGTTTTAATCGTTATCAAAGCGCCATTCTGGTGTACTGGAAGATTGGCGGCAAAGAGGTCGAAGACCAACATCTTGTCTATCTCAAAGAGCCTATCACGCAAGACGCGCTTGATAACCTGGACGACGAATGGCTGGAAGAAAACGGTATTAAACTGTCTATTAATGAATTACTCGCTGCGCCGAAGCAAGCTATCGCCAAACGAGATGAATCCTCTTCTGAAAAGGATACCGATAAACGTGATGAGTCAAAGCAGCCGACAACCCACACGGTCAAAACCGATCCGGCCACACGCCAACGTGAATCATGGCCTACTATTGCCGCACAATATGGCCTGTCCGCTAAGCAGCTGTTGGAGTTGAATCCGCAGTATGACGCTGAACCAATGGCATTGGCGGTAGGTGATTTGCTAACTGTGAAGGGTTCGCAACCACAAAACATTGAAAAGAAATCTATTTATGAGCTACCACCTGAGAGCCTAAGCCATTTAATCACCCTCTGAACACTTACTATGACTATACAGAGCGCTGTTTAGTTGATACTTCAACAGTTGCTATTAATCATAAAAGATTAGTCCAAAAAGAGGTGACCGTTGTTAATATACAAAAAGGTGATCTGATGTTGCAACTGAATTTGAGCTTGGCTTCACTTCAAGTAGAAAAACGACAGCCATCTCGAACGACTATTGGCAAAACCTTTTT
>AQOF01000184.1 GCA_000565345.1 Salinivibrio costicola subsp. costicola ATCC 33508 = LMG 11651
ATTCAAGCCAGCCTTTTGTTTTACGTTCTTCCCATGCTTCTCAGCAGTCCCTTTGGCGGTGCTGGTCATGTTCTTAACGGTTAGTTTTTCAGTGGCAATTAATGCCGCCACTTTCACTAATTTTGCAGTTTCTTTATGAGTAAAATCGAGTCGTTGACGGGCGATTTTTTGGTGCAATTTAGCAATTCTGTGCTTCAGTTTGCGATGGGCGCGAGTCCCCCCTTTTGCTAACGCAAGGTCGCGTTGCACAGACGCTAGTTGATCTTTGCTGTTTCTCAGGTAGCGAGGGTTTTCGACTTGCTCAAAATGACCATCTTGATCGATGGTTGAAAAATAATGAGAAACACCCCAATCAAGACCAATGGCTTTAGTGCCACACTGTCTTTTAATGGAATCGTATTCCATTGAAACCGAGATAAACCACTCACCATTCTTGCGAATGATCTCGGCAGTTTTTGGCTTACCGCCAGCGTTTCTGGCTTTGCCTCGGATCTTAACGATGCCGACATTAGCCAGATAAACTGCGCCATGTTTTTTCTCTTTTAGGTGAAGTTTCCATCCATCACCATGCGCTTTGTAACCCCAGCCTTTAAATCGTTGAAATGGCTTAAATCGTGGAAAGCCAGCTTTCTTATCGTCTTTCTTCAATCGACGAAAAAATCCGTCAAAAGCCAGTGCAACACGCTTTAAAGTGACCTGCTCGCTCTGAGCGTTGGCATTGAAAATGCCATGCGCTTTGCGAGTGTTGCGCCAGAGAGTATTAATTTTGCACTGCTCTGAAAAGCTAAGGCCATAATCAGAATTGCGGTAAGTTTCGATGCGATCACGTAAAGCCCAGTTGTACAACTGGTGATGATGCACAAACAAATCCATCAGCGATTCTTCTTGAGAAGCCGATGGTTTCAGTTTGTATGTGACTTTACGGATTGCTTTTTTCATACAACTGATTATATTTAGTTATTATGAAAAAACAAGCTCTAAACACGCTTTATCACAGCGTTTATAACATTCACTACCATTTAGTTCTTGTGACTAAATATCGCCGTCATTGTATGACGCCAGAAGTTGCTGCGTACTTAGAGTCTCAGTATAAAAGATTACTGGAAACTTAGGGTTGTGAACTCTTGGAGTGCAACGGTGAACCAGATCATCTTCACCTTTTGATTTCTGCGAACCCCAAAATACAACCAAGCAAAATGGTGAACAGCTTAAAAACTTCCACATCAAGACTTGTTAGAAAGGAGTTTTCTGAGTACTTGGGTAAGTTTTACTGGAAGCCAGTTTTTTACAGCAGAAGTTATTGTCTGGTTAGTTGCGGAGGTGCGCCACTTGAGATCGTGAGGTGGACCCAATCAGTTGGATAACCTGATGGTGTTCCTAAGCTAGGATCCTGTTGTTTCACTGGCTCAGGCTGCCACGGTTACGGGTTGCTCGTAGTACACCTCATCGGGTGTTTGGTAATCAAGGGTTTGGTGATATCGGCTCTGATTGTAATGCCGGAAGTACCGGTGGAGCGCCTGTTTCAAGTGCTGTCCATTCTCGAAAGCTGTGAGGTAGACACACTCGTGTTTGACGCTGCGCCAAAGTCGTTCCACGAAGATGTTGTCATGGTAGCAGCCCTTGCCGTCCATGCTGATCCGAATGCCGTGATGTTTGAGAACACTTGTGAAGGCCTCACTGGTGAACTGGACACCCTGATCGGTGTTGAAGATCTCCGGCGCTCCATGGCGCTGTAAAGCCTCCTCCAGGGCATCAATACAGAAGTCTGTATCCATGGTATTGGAGACCCGCCAAGACAGTACTTTACGGCTGTACCAGTCGATAATGGCGACCAGATACATGAAGCTCGGGCCAACGGCACGTACGAAATATCTGTTGCCCACACCTGGTTGGGGCGATTGATATTAAGCCCTTTGAGCAGGTACGGATAAATCTTGTGCCCGTCGCCCGGAATGCTGGTTCTAGGGCGAGGATACACCGCCTGGATGCCCATAGTGCGCATCAGGCGCTGCACCCGCTTGCGGTTTATCAGGTGACCTTTGCGTTCCAGGTGGACACGCATTTTACGAGAGCCATAGTACGGCGTTTCCATATACTGCTGGTCAATCAGATACATCAGATCTAGATCCTCCTGACATTGTTCACGAGGGACGTAGTACACCGACGAGCGGCTCAGTTTAAGCAGCTCGCACTGGCGCACAATGCTGACTTGGGGATGACCATGCTCGATCATCGTCAAGCGGCGTTGACGGCTTACTGATCGAGCTTGCGCGACAAAAAATCGCGTTCCACCGTCA
>AQOF01000185.1 GCA_000565345.1 Salinivibrio costicola subsp. costicola ATCC 33508 = LMG 11651
ATCAAGTGCTTGAGGGTGGCGTCTCTGACAGGGAGCCAGTGCAGTAACTGGGGAAGCCTGGCACCCCATCCAGAGAAACACTGGAAGCGTTCATCAAGAGGCAACTCAAGGTGAACGTTGGTGTGAGGTGGCAGATGAATCCGTAGTAGTGAGTAAGGCTCGGCCTAAGAAAGCCAGTAATGGTGTGGAGGAGAAAACCGAGCTGACCATCGGCACAGTGTCTGATGGAGCACCGTTCAGCCAAAAGCGAATCGGTGTTGCGAAGGGAGGAAGTACACTTTAAAGACTGTGATGAGCAGATGTTTTTTTTGATAGTACCCAAATCGATTAGCTATCGAGGTATTCCGAACCGGTCACCTTAGGAATAAGGCTCTGGAACGAGAAACCGTACACGGGAGTAACTCGGACACTGTTTAGTAAATTGCCCTTGAGCTAGAAGGCTAAACGACCAAGTGAAACAAACCCATATCGACAAAGCGCATCCTGCCCCCACACAGCACACAACCCAAGAGGACAGAGTGAGAGTTTATTACAGCCTGTATGGTCACCTGCTGGACAAGCAACGACTGTACAACGGATTTAAAAAGGTGTGGAAAGCAAAAGGCGCGGCCGGAATAGATAGGCAGAGCCTGAGTGACTTCGCCTCGGATCTGAGTAATCAACTCGACCAACTGCTCTTTGAGCTCCAAACCAAGCAATACAAGCCACAACCGGTCAAGCGGGTAGAGATCCCCAAAGACGACGGTGGTGTAAGGTTACTTGATATCCCGACGGTTCGGGATAGAGTTGTCCAGCAAACCCTGAACGACCTACTCACGCCCATCTTCGAGGCACAGTTCCACCCATCAAGTTTTGGGTACAGACCGCATCGAGGGTGCCACGACGCTATCAACAAAGCCACGATGTTCATTCGCCGCTATGGGCTAAACCATGTCGTGGATATGGACCTGTCGAAATGCTTCGATAAACTCGACCATGAGCTTATCATCAAAAGCATACGCAGACGGGTCACGGATAGCAGCGTGCTAGCGCTGCTCAGGCAGTTCTTGAAAAGTGGGGTAA
>AQOF01000186.1 GCA_000565345.1 Salinivibrio costicola subsp. costicola ATCC 33508 = LMG 11651
ACAGCGATGTTTAGCGAATCCCTTAAAGTTTGTCGTAGTCCGGATTGGAGTCTGCAACTCGACTCCATGAAGTCGGAATCGCTAGTAATCGTGGATCAGAATGCCACGGTGAATACGTTCCCGGGCCTTGTACACACCGCCCGTCACACCATGGGAGTGGGCTGCACCAGAAGTAGATAGCTTAACCTTCGGGAGGGCGTTTACCACGGTGTGGTTCATGACTGGGGTGAAGTCGTAACAAGGTAGCCCTAGGGGAACCTGGGGCTGGATCACCTCCTTACTGACGCTATTCTTGCGAGTGTTCACACAGATTGTATAGGTTGAAGTTATAAGAGGATATGTTCCCAAACATATCAGCGTGTCCCATTCGTCTAGAGGCCTAGGACACCGCCCTTTCACGGCGGTAACAGGGGTTCGACTCCCCTATGGGACGCCATTGGGTTGTTAGCTCAGTTGGTAGAGCAGTTGACTTTTAATCAATTGGTCACAGGTTCGAATCCTGTACAACCCACCATTTCTCAGACGCGGGGCTATAGCTCAGCTGGGAGAGCGCTTGCATGGCATGCAAGAGGTCGGCGGTTCGATCCCGCCTAGCTCCACCAAGTCTGAAAGATGGGCGATTAGCTCAGTTGGGAGAGCACCTCCCTTACAAGGAGGGGGTCACTGGTTCGAGCCCGGTATCGCCCACCATCTTCTCAATAGAGAAAACCGTTACTGGGGCTATAGCTCAGCTGGGAGAGCGCCTGCCTTGCACGCAGGAGGTCAGCAGTTCGATCCTGCTTAGCTCCACCATTTCATTATACGTTTTTAGACAGCAGTTATCCCCTGTTGCGACGACGAGTGTCTGAAAGCGAATAATAAAGTGGTTTATCGTTATGATAAATACACATGCTCTTTAACAATCTGGAAAGCTGACAAGTCATTCTTTAAGAATGACAGTAAAGTTCTCAATCAGTGACATGTCATGTCACTCACACAATCAAGTGTGCTTGGACTTTGTCTTATTGAATCAATAACGACAAAGCTTCTATTTGAGTCCGGCAAAAACAAAACCTTAATTGGTTGATGATTCAACACTCAGTGGTTTTGCGACGTAGATTTCTTTTTTAGGCAACGCGCGCGAGACTTTTGCCGCCGGGAGCGTAACGTGTTACGTGACCAAGCAAAAGTTAAGCAAGAGGCAGCATAAAAGAGAAAGATCGAGCAAAAAAGACCTCTTGGGGTTGTATGGTTAAGTAATTAAGCGTAGACGGTGGATGCTTGGCAGTCAGAGGCGATGAAGGACGTATTAACTTGCGAAAAGCCAGATAAGGCAGTAAAAGCCATTTGAATCTGGGATGTCCGAATGGGGAAACCCACCTGCATAAGCAGGTATCTTAGCGTGAATACATAGCGCTAAGAGGCGAACTCGGGGAACTGAAACATCTAAGTACCCGAAGGAAAAGAAATCAATTGAGATTCCGGCAGTAGCGGCGAGCGACCCCGGATTAGCCTTAAGCAGACTTGGCGTTAGGTGAACAGGTTGGAAAACCTGGCAATAAAGGGTGATAGCCCCGTAACCGA
>AQOF01000187.1 GCA_000565345.1 Salinivibrio costicola subsp. costicola ATCC 33508 = LMG 11651
TCTTGACGCTTCCCACATCGTTTTCCCAACCTTTAGCGGACTTAAGCTTTGGGGATCCGTTTCATGCCTCGGCGGTCTGGGTTGGTTTCCCTCTCCCACCGACGGACGTTAGCACCCCGCCGTGTGTCTCCCGGATAGCACTTACTGGTATTCGGAGTTTGCAAGTTGGTAAGTCGGGATGACCCCCTAGCCTTAACAGTGCTCTACCCCCAGTAGTGTTCGTCCGAGGCGCTACCTAAATAGCTTTCGGGGAGAACCAGCTATCTCCGAGTTTGATTGGCCTTTCACCCCTAGCCACAGGTCATCTCCTAACTTTTCAACGTTAGTGAGTTCGGTCCTCCAGTTGATGTTACTCAACCTTCAACCTGCCCATGGCTAGATCACTCGGTTTCGGGTCTAATGCTAGCAACTACACGCCCAGTTAAGACTCGGTTTCCCTACGGCTCCCCTATGCGGTTAACCTTGCTACTAACATTAAGTCGCTGACCCATTATACAAAAGGTACGCGGTCACCCCACAAAGGAGGCTCCCACTGCTTGTACGTAGACGGTTTCAGGTTCTATTTCACTCCCCTCACAGGGGTTCTTTTCGCCTTTCCCTCACGGTACTGGTTCACTATCGGTCAGTCAGGAGTATTTAGCCTTGGAGGATGGTCCCCCCA
>AQOF01000189.1 GCA_000565345.1 Salinivibrio costicola subsp. costicola ATCC 33508 = LMG 11651
CTGCATTTCTCCAGCTGGTCATGCTTATCCATTTAAATGGCGGTTTATAACCTCGCTGTCTCAGTCTGCGATGTAACCTTGACGGCTTCTTCCACAGTCTAAGCTGTATGCTGCGTAGCCTACGCCTCAGCCATGCAGCTAGTTTCTTGAACTCCCTGCTGGCATTAGCGACTCTGAAGTATTGACTAAATCCTCGTAAGAGTGGATTGAGTGACTTGATGATGTCCGGCAACGGTTTTCCACTGTTCCGTTTCGTCATCCGCTTCAGCTTTGCTTTGAACCTTGCGAGTTTCTTTGGTTGGATCCGGGTATATACACGCCCGATCTCTACCCCTAGGAACTTCACCCCCTCATCGCTATGCGCGATGTGGGACTTTTGTTGATTCACGCTTAGCTTCAGCGTTTTCTCCAGTATCTTTGTCGCTTGTACAAGGGCATTTTCCGCCCCTGCTCGGCTTCGACAGAAAATTAGAATATCATCCGCGTAGCGTACGATTCGGAGCCCTCGCTCTCGCATTGCTTGATCGAAGGCATCCAAATAGATATTGGCGATCAGTGGACTGATCACCCCCGCCTTGCGGACTGCCTATTTCTGTCGACTGCCAGTTACCTTCGACCATTACCCCACTTTTCAGGAACTGCTTAAGCAGCGCTAGCACGCTGCTATCCGTGACCCGTCTGCGAATGCTTTTGATGATAAGCTCATGGTCGAGTTTATCGAAGCATTTCGACAGGTCCATATCCACGACATGGTCTAGCCTATAGCGGCGAATGAACATCGTGGCTTTGTTGATAGCATCGTGGCATCCTCGATGCGGTCTGTACCCAAAACTTGATGGGTGGAACTGCGCTTCGAAGATGGGCGTGAGTAGGTCGTTCAGGGTTTGCTGGACAACTCTATCCCGAACCGTCGGGATGCCAAGCAACCTAACACCACCGTCGTCTTTGGGGATCTCTACCCGCCTGACCGGTTGTGGTTTGTATTGCTTGGTTTGGAGCTCAAGGAGCAGTTGGTCGAGTTGATTACTCAGATCCGAGGCGAAGTCACTCAGGCTCTGCCTATCTATTCCGGCCGCGCCTTTTGCTTTCCACACCTTTTTAAATCCGTTGTACAGTCGTTGCTTGTCCAGCAGGTGACCATACAGGCTGTAATAAACTCTCACTCTGTCCTCTTGGGTTGTGTGCTGTGTGGGGGCAAGATGCGCTTTGTCGATATGGGTTTGTTTCACTTGGTCGTTTAGCCTTCTAGCTCAAGGGCAATTTACTAAACAATGTCCGAGTTACTCCCCTGTACGGTTTCTCGTTCCAGAGCCTTATTCCTAAGGTGACCGGTTCGGAATACCTCGATAGCTAATCGATTTGGGTACTATCAAAAAAAAACATCTGCTCATCACAGTCTTTAAAGTGTACTTCCTCCCTTCGCAACACCTATTCGCTTTTGGCTGAACGGTGCTCCATCAGACGCTGTGCTGATGGTCAGCTCGGTTTTCTCCTCCACACCATTACTGGCTTTCTTAGGCCAAGCCTTACTCACTACTACGATTCATCTGCACCTCACACC
>AQOF01000190.1 GCA_000565345.1 Salinivibrio costicola subsp. costicola ATCC 33508 = LMG 11651
TCCCGCGTAGAGTAGCTTGAGCAAGCTGTTCTCATTGGCAAAACCGCCTTTGGTTTTGGTCAGTTTGCGGAACTGGCGGTGCACGGCCTCAACGGCGTTCGTCGTATAAATGGCGGTACGCACGTATTCCGGATATTTGAAGTAAGTAGAGAGTGTGAACCATTTATTGCGCCAGGACTTAATAACGATGGGGTATTTGTCACCCCACTTGGCTTCTAAGTCATCTAGCGCGCTCTCTGCGGCGGATAATGTGACTGCCTTGTACACACACTTCAAATCGGCCATGAAGGCTTTTTGGTGCTTACTGGCCACGTATTTCATTGAGTGGCGAATTTGATGAATAATGCAGTGCTGTACTTCCGTCTTCGGATAGATACTTTCAATCGCTTCAGGGAAGCCCTTAAGGCCATCAACGCACGCAATAAGGATATCTTGTACACCACGGTTGTGCAGGTCGGTCAGCACGCTGAGCCAGTGGTGGGCACCTTCAGACTCTGACAGGTAAAGGCCCAGCAGCTCTTTTTTCCCCTCAACGTTGAGGCCGAGAATGGTGTACACCGCCTTAGTGATAAAGCGTCCGTTCTCTTTGATTTTATAGTGAATGGCATCGAACCAGACAATCGGATAGACAGCTTCTAATTGCCGCTCGCGCCAAGCCTGAAGCTCAGGCAATAGCTTATCAGTCACGGCATTGATGGTACCGTTGGATACATTAATACCGTACAACTCTTCGATGTGCATGCGGATATCTTGGTAACTGGTACCCAGCGAAAACAGCGTAAGGATTTTACGCTCCAGCTCATCGGTTAAATGCGTTTGATGCTTTTTCACTAATTGCGGCTCGAATGAGCCTGCTCGGTCGCGTGGTGTACTGAGTTCAAAGCTGCCAGCAGGGCTCTTAACGGACTTGGATGTAGAGCCGTTCTTACGATTAGGCTGCTTTTCATCAGCGAGGTGTTCATCAAGCTCAGCTTGCATGGCTGCTTCAGTGAGCTGCTTGATGAGAGGGGTTAAGATACCGTCTTTGCCAGTGAGGTCTTTACCTTCACGCAAAGCTTGCAAGGCGGTATCCATATCGAATGTTGGTTTGGTCATGTGTCAGGGCGAGATCGCGAACGTTTTTTGACCAAAACAGGATCGGTTTGACGATCACCTCTGGCTGTGATCATATAGGCCGATTCTAAAATAGTTCGGGATAGATACCGTGGATATCGATACATTTAAAGACTACTTCAGCGCCGTTGATGATAACCGCCAGAGTGCCAAGATAACCTACCCGCTATTCGACCTGCTTTTTGCTTCATTGTGCGCGGTGATTTCGGGTCGGAAAGGATGGTACGAGATTCGA
>AQOF01000191.1 GCA_000565345.1 Salinivibrio costicola subsp. costicola ATCC 33508 = LMG 11651
TTTCCAGCAGCAGCTCAGCAATAATGTCTTGTACCGTCTTATGTTGAAAAATACGGCTATTATGACGAAGTGCAAGTCGCTCGAGGGCTGGGACCAAGGTGAGCGAGTAAAAGGTATGGTGGTGACCAATATCGCCTTGAGTGAAGCGCTTGACAACACCATGACAGCGCTGCGCCACCTCACCATTGCGGTATAGGGTAAGTACTGCCGTTGCATCAATGACTTGCTCCGGTTTTAGGTCGGTATGTCGGCTTGCCAGCTCAATATCGTAGCGAAAGCCGTGGCATCCTCCACCAACGCGGTTATCATCAGAAAGGACTTCTTGGCCCTCAAACCCTCTCACGACAAAGCATTCATCCGCTAGGCCTTTAATACTGAATGTATAATGAAGTGTTGCCATCACTTACCTTCCTTTCTGTCGAAACAAGTCGATACTCTCAATGCGCACATGGCTGAACGCGATGCAGCCCGCCCAATAGGCAGGCTGCGGTTTCCTCATCAAGGCGAGGGTTAGGCTTCGATAGCTTGCGCCAGTCGTCTGAGCCAGAGGTGCCCGCGTTAACGTGCTCCCAGATAACTTTACGGTATGACATAGAGACCGTAAGGTTCTGGGTGAAATCAGACTTGGCAGGGTCTTGGCAGTGTGGCATTTCGCAATGGATGTCTACGATAGAGGCGCTTTCCAGCTTAGTGGTAAAGAAGTTTTCTTGTTTGCCCTCAATCGAGGTGCGGTACCACTTCAGCTCGACGGTAGACATTTTCTCACCTGAAGACAGCGCGTTATAAAGCAGCGGCACCGCTTTGTTGAGCGCAACAGTGAATTTGAATGGCTTGTGAACACGTTGGCCAGAAGGCTGGCCTGACTGTGGGTCGGTGGGGACGGTTACATTGTGGTCAAACTGCTGAACCAGCATTTCATCTTCATGACCTTCGACGAAAGAATCACCAATAGAGTCAGCGGTACACGCACCGGCAGTAATCAGTCCCTGGGTTTCCCCTTCAATCGAGATATAACATGGCGTTGGCATAATCGCTCCTATAAACGTTTAATCATTAAGCACAGCCTATTCACTGTGGTAATGGTCATAGTGCGAAAAGCATGCCAAGTTTTATTTTAATTATTTTAACATGATCAACTTTACTTGTAATTACCTTGCAACTTCTTGCTCGACCGCAA
>AQOF01000192.1 GCA_000565345.1 Salinivibrio costicola subsp. costicola ATCC 33508 = LMG 11651
CGTTCACAACCGCTTTGWTTGGCTAWATGAAGCAGTTTTACCATGTAATAGCTGGCTTTATCGGCCGTTAGCGTGTCGTCGACATACTCCCAGATGGTTCTGTAATTGTCGTCCGGTAATAAGTCATCGCGCAGCTGTGAGTGCCGGAACGCACGCGGTTTCTTAACCAGTGCATCAATAACATGCCGGTAATTGACGCTGCGGGCGCGGCCACCTTTGTCGGCATAGACACGCTCGAGCTCAAGCACGAAGTCGGTGCCGTAAAATAGGGCTAACCGGTTATCATAAAGCCGTACCAGCAATCGACTGTCAATAAGCCGTGATGGCACCGTGTAGGTGACGCGCTTGAGGCGGATCGTGCTTGTCCGCGACACCGTGACATAATGCTCGGTGTAATTGACGCTCATTGCCCGGGGCAGTGCCTGTAATTGTCGCTGCTCGAGTTGGTATTTGTCGCTGACGCGACGATTACGCCGAGCTACCACGCTGGCAACAAAGGCTTCATACGCATTACGGCTGTCGAAGTCGTAACTACCGCGGATTTTCAGTGCCTGCTCGACTTGGGACTTGGTGTGCCCGTGCGGACTTTCGATAGCACCGTTCTCATGCGCAACACCCGGATTGTTGCGGGTTGCTCTAAAACCATAGTGCTTAACAAGGTCGTTGAAGCGCTCCGTTAAATCATCAGCCGATGAGTGATTCTTATAAGCCGCACTCAAGCTGTCGGTACGGATTTCTTTGGGCACACCGCCGGCGGCATGTAGCGCATTTTGTAATCCATCAGAGAAGGCCGCAAAACTTTCGCCGCCATAGATAACCTGGATGAACGCCCAGCCGCTGGCCGGCATCCGGTAATGAAACAGCATGTGCTTTAATGGCTCACCGGCAATGGCGACCGGCGATTTCACATGAGTAAAATCGGTAATACCGAGCGCACCATATTCATGGGTTTGTATAAACACAACGTCTCTAGCAGGCCCGTGTAAAGAGCGCCATTTACGGATCCGGCGCTCAAGTGTTCGGCGCGATCCCGGGCTGAACTTATCGGTGTGATATTCGCAAAGGTAATCAAAAACGCCTACGGGCGTGATGTCTTTATCCAGTTCAAGTATGGGAACAACAATGCTTTCCCATATTGGCGCCAGTGGATCTTTACGTGTGCGCCACTGGCGCTTA
>AQOF01000193.1 GCA_000565345.1 Salinivibrio costicola subsp. costicola ATCC 33508 = LMG 11651
ATGTATGACGAGATTGCAACTCTAATCACTGACGTGTTCCCCGTGCCCACGGGGATGAACCGAATCAGAGGCCACCACTTTTGCGGCTTGTGATGTGTTCCCCGTGCCCACGGGGATGAACCGGATTAAAACATGTTCGCAGCATCTAACGCACAGTGTTCCCCGTGCCCACGGGGATGAACCGGGGAAAGGGATCCGAATGCTATCACCTAGGTTGTGTTCCCCGTGCCCACGGGGATGAACCGCCGTGGAAAGTATGCGGCTGGATGTCAGAGCCGTGTTCCCCGTGCCCACGGGGATGAACCGTGGTCTATCTGTTGTGTACGTGGTAGTGTGTTGTGTTCCCCGTGCCCACGGGGATGAACCGCCTGGCATAGAAATTTCGGTGATAGGTTTACGGTGTTCCCCGTGCCCACGGGGATGAACCGGGGCTTTTATAATACCCGATCAACGCGGTAAAGTGTTCCCCGTGCCCACGGGGATGAACCGGGTGGGCAGATACAGCCGATCAGATAGATAAAGTGTTCCCCGTGCCACGGGGATGAACCGGGCGCACAAAGCGCCCTTTATTTTATACATTAGTGTTCCCCGTGCCCACGGGGATGAACCGCCCTTGCCCTTGTATTATCTGGACAACGATCAGTGTTCCCCGTGCCCACGGGGATGAACCGAGCTAATGGAAAAGCGTGATTAGCGTCACAATGTGTTCCCCGTGCCCACGGGGATGAACCGTAAAAGGTACTGATGGGGTATCACTAGATCGCGTGTTCCCCGTGCCCACGGGGATGAACCGCGAACTATTGCAACGTCTTTGCATTGAGCCGAGTGTTCCCCGTGCCCACGGGGATGAACCGCTCACCGATTCAATCGACGAGCAGCGCGAATCGTGTTCCCCGTGCCCACGGGGATGAACCGGTAGAAAACGCCACACAGAGCCGTACACGTCGGTGTTCCCCGTGCCCACGGGGATGAACCGCGTTTTGAAGAAATCGAAAAGATTCTTTGGGAGTGTTCCCCGTGCCCACGGGGATGAACCGTGTGATGCATGTCACTTTACCAGTGGGCGGGTGTGTTCCCCGTGCCCACGGGGATGAACCGCTTGCCGCCTCGTTTTGTTTTGTTAAATTTCCGTGTTCCCCGTGCCCACGGGGATGAACCGCGTGATTGCGGATCGATATTGCCCATGATTGGGTGTTCCCCGTGCCCACGGGGATGAACCGCCAGCTTGTCAGCAAGATCATTATAATAATCCGTGTTCCCCGTGCCCACGGGGATGAACCGAATACCCCGCCGGTTTTTAAAGGTTTCTTTTGGTGTTCCCC
>AQOF01000194.1 GCA_000565345.1 Salinivibrio costicola subsp. costicola ATCC 33508 = LMG 11651
TTCAAATTTTAAGAATACCCAACGTGCCGTCGGTTTAGTTCGTTGTTTTGTTCTTCACCATGCTTGGGAAGAACGCTTCTGTCTTGTTAAGTTGCTCTCTGATTTTGTGCTCTAGACTTGCGTAAACAAGAAGGCTAAGCGTCATTATCATGAGCAGAGCCTCAATGCGTTGAGGTTTTTTTAAGAAGATCGAAGACGTTAAGAACTCGGGGCTTTTCAAAAAACGAAAGCCGCGCTCTACTTTTTGTTGGGATTTGTAATGTTCAAGCAATGCAACCATGGTCAGATCCGTACTGTTAGTATCGTTGGTAGCAAGGATAAACATACCCACTTTAAGCTTAGCCAGTTTCACTTTATCTAGATCGGTATAAGGCGTGGCATCAATAAAATAGCGATATCCTGTTGGCTTAGCTTCCTTTTTAGGGCGACCACGACCCGCATAGACAGCCTCTTTAATGATGTTTTTTTGTGCAAAGCCAATGAGGTGACATTGGCTTGCAAAGTCATCCATTGCCTGTTCGGCATCCATTGCACAAGCAAACTCTTTTTTCATAAGTTGGCCCAGGGCTTTCAGCTCTTTGGCGGCATTTTTATCTAAGTTCTTGTAGAACGTTATTTCTTCTCGCTTCGTCGCTTGCTCGCTATGAACCAACAACCATTTTTGAGTGACTGCGCCATAGTTAGCGTCAATCCAGCAACCTGAATAGCCGTTACCGATATGGGTTAACTGCTCAGTTCTAAGCGCCAGCAAGGCTTCTTTGGCAGACTTAATCGTCATTGGCACACGAGTAATGAATTTCTGTTTTTGTTCATCCAAAGAGCGAATGCTGTCTTCCGTGTACAGGGCGGCATCGGCGATAAAATAGCGACTATTTTGAGCCGCTTTTAAACAGTGAATATGCTTCTTAGTGACCTCAGAAAACGCCTTC
>AQOF01000195.1 GCA_000565345.1 Salinivibrio costicola subsp. costicola ATCC 33508 = LMG 11651
GAAAAACATGGCGCAGTTTATCTGGCTAATGTCGGCATCGTTAAGATCCGAGGCAAAGCCAGAAACGCTGGCGGTAAGCCAAAAACTGCGAGATCATTCGCAAGAATGGTGAGTGGTTTATCTCGGTTTCAATGGAATACGATTCCATTGAAAGACAGTGTGGCACTAAAGCCATTGGTCTTGATTGGGGTGTTTCTCATTATTTTTCAACCATCGATCAAGATGGTCATTTTGAGCAAGTCGAAAATCCTCGCTACCTGAGAAACAGCAAAGATCAACTAGCGTCTGTGCAACGCGACCTTGCGTTAGCAAAAGGGGGGACTCGCGCCCATCGCAAACTGAAGCACAGAATTGCTAAACTGCACCAAAAAATCGCCCGTCAACGACTCGATTTTACGCATAAAGAAACTGCAAAGTTAGTGAAAGTGGCGGCATTAATTGCCACTGAAAAACTAACCGTTAAGAACATGACCAGCACCGCCAAAGGGACTGCTGAGAAGCATGGAAGAACGTAAAACAAAAGGCTGGCTTGAATCGGGAAATCCTGAATACCGCGCCAGCCATGACTCTTAATTTGCTGTCCTATAAAGCGGAAGAAGCTGGTAGTGAATACGTTGAAGTACCAACAAAGCAAGTTAAGCCAAGTCAAACCTGCCCAGACTGCGGAGCTAAGAA
>AQOF01000196.1 GCA_000565345.1 Salinivibrio costicola subsp. costicola ATCC 33508 = LMG 11651
TGAGCGGGGAACTTCTCACTTTGCGGCAGGTACTTTTTGGCCTGGGCTACGCCGGAATTGCTCCCACATTGCAGCAATGTCGGGATTCATATTGTTGAACCAGGCCGTCGATATAGGTCTGGATTTCCGGGGTGATGCCCGAGGGCTTTTCAAGTTCCTTTTGCATACAGAAAGTATAGTAAAAACAGCCGCTTTTGCCACTTTTACTGGCACTTTTTTATGATATTTTACGCCCGTTTATCGCTTGGTGTGCCACGGCATTCTGCCAGTTCAGCCCGTCCAGCAGCCAGCGCAGTTGCCTGGCCGTGATTTCCATCGCGACCGTATCTTTCGGGTGCATCGGCCATTTGAACGTGCCGCTTTCCAGCCGGCGATAATGGAGCCAGAAGCCGTTGGTGTCCCACTGTAGGATTTTCAGCTTGTCCCGGCGGCGGTTGCAGAACACGAACCAGTGGGGCCCGACCGGATCGAGCGCCAGTACGTCTTCGACCAATAAGCCTAGCGTATTGATGGATTTGCGCATGTCGGTGCTCCCGGTAGCCAGGTACACATTGCCACTTGGTGTCGGGATCATGGCAGGCACTTCATCACTTGCGGTAACAGCGCGATGGCCGAGGCGTCATGGACGGAGACTCGGTAGCCGCCGGGGGTTTCGACCACCAACGTCATCGGCGATGAAGACATTGACACGGGAACAATGACGCTCTCGGGCTCGGTGGATGATGTTGTGAGCTTTTTCTGCCAGTAATAGAACTGCGACTGGGCAATTTGGTGCAGTTCGCACCAGGCGGCGATGGAGAGTTGGCTGTCTTTTTGATGCTGCAGGCGCTCCTGCCAGAGTTTCATCTTGTCTTCGCGTGTCATGATATCGCTCCGATAGTGAAGGAGCTATATCAATATCAGGTCATCGTGGTTATCTGAATGTGGGGAGAAATGGCCGCTTACGATCTAGGTATTGCTTCACAATCTCAAGTGGCGCACCTCCGCAACTAACCAGACAATAACTTCTGCTGTAAAAAACTGGCTTCCAGTAAAACTTACCCAAGTACTCAGAAAACTCCTTTCTAACAAGTCTTGATGTGGCAGTTTTTAAGCTGTTCACCATTTTACTTGGTTGTATTTTGGGGTTCGCAGAAATTAAAAGGCGTAGGTGGTCTGGTTCACCGTTGCACTCCAAAAGCTCACAATCCCAAGTTTCCAACAACCTTCTATACTGAAGCTCTAAGTACGCGGCAACCTCTGGCGTAATACAGCGACGACGGCATTTAGTTACAAGAACTAAATGGTAGTGAATGTTATATACGCTGTGATTTAGCGTGTTCATGGCTTGTTTTTTCATAACAACTAAATATAATCGGTTGTATGAAAAAAGCAATCCGTAAAGTCACATTCAAATTAAAACCATCTGCTTCTCAAGAAGAATCGCTGATGGATTTGTTTGTACATCATCACCAGTTGTACAACTGGGCTTTACGTGATCGCATCGAAACATACCGTGATTCTAATTACGGACTTAACTTTTCAGAGCAATGCAAAATTAACACACTGTGGCGCAACAATCGCAAAGCGCATGGCATTTTCAATGCCAACGCTCAGAGCGAGCAGGTCACTTTAAAGCGTGTTGCACTGGCTTTTGACGGATTTTTTCGTCGATTGAAGAAAGGCGATAAGAAAGCTGGCTTTCCACGTTTTAAGCCATTTCAACGATTTAAAGGCTGGGGTTACAAAGCGCATGGTGATGGATGGAAACTTCACCTAAAAGAGAAAAAACATGGACGCAGTTTATCTGGCTAATGTCGGCATCGTTAAGATCCGAGGCAAAGCCAGAAACGCTGGCGGTAAGCCAAAAACTGCCGAGATCATTCGCAAGAATGGTGAGTGGTTTATCTCGGTTTCAATGGAATACGATTCCATTGAAAGACAGTGTGGCACTAAAGCTATTGGTCTTGATTGGGGTGTTTCTCATTATTTTTCAACCATCGATCAAGATGGTCATTTTGAGCAAGTCGAAAACCCTCGCTACCTGAGAAACAGCAAAGAGCAACTAGCGTCTGTGCAACGCGACCTTGCGTTAGCAAAAAGGGGGACTCGCGCCCATCGCAAACTGAAGCACAGAATTGCTAAATTGCACCAAAAAATCGCCCGTCAACGACTCGATTTTACGCATAAAGAAACTGCAAAATTAGTGAAAGTGGCGGCATTAATTGCCACTGAAAAACTAACCGTTAAGAACATGACCAGCACCGCCAAAGGGGCTGCTGAGAAGCATGGGAAGAACGTAAAACAAAAGGCTGGCTTGAATCGGGAAATCCTGAATACCGCGCCAGCCATGACTCTTAATTTGCTGTCCTATAAAGCGGAAGAAGCTGGTAGCGAATACGTTGAAGTACCAACAAAGCAAGTTAAGCCAAGTCAAACCTGCCCAGACTGCGGAGCTAAGAAGAAAAAAACCTTAGCTGATCGACTGGCACTCATGC
>AQOF01000197.1 GCA_000565345.1 Salinivibrio costicola subsp. costicola ATCC 33508 = LMG 11651
AGTGCACCTTGTCTTGGATGGCGCGGGCTATCACCGCACTGACTTAGTGAAAGATGCGGCGTATGTACTCAATATAGAGCTTCATTATCTTCCACCTTATAGCCCCAACCTCAACCCAATAGAGCGGTTATGGAAGGTCATGAACGAGCATGCAAGGAATAATCTCTATTTCAAAACTAAACGGGATTTTGCACAAGCGATTGACCGATTTTTTACTGTGACTCTTCCTGAGATCGCAGAGTCTTTGACGTCTCGTATTAACGATAACTTTCAGATGTTCAACCATGCATCTTCAAGTTAATTGGGTATAGCTAGTATAATATCAACCTTTATTTAAAGTGAATATCATCTCTGCTTCACCTACTACAACAAGTCCTATTTATTAATCTAATACAACAATTAAACATAGGTTCACTTTCATATTTTATATTTTATATTTTATATGTAAGCGGCCATTTTCCCCACATTCAGATAACTACGATGACCTGATATTGATATAGCTCCCACGGAAAACGCATGAACATCCGCGTCATGAAAGGCTTCCCAGCACGGTCGCTAAGTACTCTTGGTCCATCGCACACATCATTCGCTTGCGTTGAATGCCGGCTTTGAAACTCTTCTCTTGCTTTAATAAATTCAAAACCATCTGCCTTATTCGTGCAAAAACTTCCGCTCGGTCATCTACCCTAATTCGGCATGCGTCTTCTTTTAATCCAACATCGAGTTGCCAGTGCATTGATTCAATTAACCAGTGCGAGCGAGTGGCATCATGAAGCTCTTTCGCTGTCAGTGCTTTTGAACTTATATAATAGCGCACAGAAATATCGGATTCGTCGGCATGTTTGCCTTCTTGTCGAACACTGACCATGATGCCCATCGTTTTTAATTCAGGCCAATCATAAGCCAAATCACCTAATACACTTAAATCGGTATTGATGAGTGCACATCGTGTTTCTAAACGTCCATGCGATTTCTCTTGTGATGAGTAGCTATCACCATCAAAATGTTGAAGCATTGAAGGTCGGTAATAATTATCAAACGCTTTGTCTAACTTACCTTGGTTTCCTTTAACAGCGAGCAAATAGTCCGCATTTTTATTAATGATTTTCTGTGCGATTTTTCGCTGACACCCCATGGCATCTATAGTAATTAAACACCCAGAAATATCGAGCAATTCCAGCAGCTTAGGTATTTCAGTAATCTCATTGGTTTTACTATTTACTTTTGACTGTCCAAGGCATACACCATTTGCGGTTGCGAACGCATTAACCATATGAATCGCAGCTTGGTCTGTTGCTCTGTTATACGATCCTTTCAGTGTTTTTCCATCAATGGCAATGACTTCACCATCCGTTAATTCATGACACGACTTCATCCATTCTATGAAGGCTTTTTGTAATGCTTTTGTACTGATGGTTCCCATCACTCTTGCAATCGTATCTGCCGAGGGTGATGTTTTACCTGAGAAGCCAAAGCGTAATAAAAAATCACGCTGCTTACGTCCATAATCACTAATACCTTTCCAGGTATCATGACCAGACAACACCGCACAAATCGTTATCAAAATAATATC
>AQOF01000198.1 GCA_000565345.1 Salinivibrio costicola subsp. costicola ATCC 33508 = LMG 11651
TCATAGGCTGTACCGGCTTTTCCCATCGGCGTGTTCGGGTAACAGTTCTGGCGGCGGCTTATCCAGCCACTTATGGAAGGCGTTCAAAATCGGAATGCTGTCTTGCTGCCTCATCGCATGCCTGTCTGCTGGCAACAAGGATTTTGCCTTTTTCTCCACGGCATACAACTTCTGGATATAACTCAAGGCCTGTTTGGCCTGTCCTCCTTTCTTCGGGCTCAGGTCGAGGGCATCTTTGAACTTGCGCCGAGCATGCGCCCAGCATCCGAGGTGGGTCACGTTTTCTAGCATCCGCCAGGCTGAGTAGCCGTCGGTCATGACCGTGCCCTGGTAACCATTGAGGAAGGCCTTGGGGTAAGTGTGCCCCCGGCCTGGTTGGTAGTCGAACAGCACCACCGGCGTCGTGCTTTGCGCCGGGCTGGTGTAGGCCCAGAGATAGGATTGGCTCTGGGCTGTCTTGCCTGGCTCCTTCAGCACCTGAAGCGTCGTTTCGTCACCGTGGATAACCGACTCTCCGAGCAAACTTTCCTGCATAGCGAGGTACAGCGGCGACAGCCGCTCAGCCGTTTTAATCATCCAGCTTGCCAGGGTGGTGCGCTGGAGCTCGACGCCGACCCGGGCCAGCTCTTTTTCGATGCGGTATAACGGTAGGCCGTCGGCATACTTGCTCACCGCAACGGTGGCCAGGGTCCCGGCAGTGGCGATACTGCCGGGCAGCGGCTGGCGGGGCATGGCAGCGGTGATAATGTTGCTACCTTCGCCGTGGTTTTCGCAGTGGCGGCAAGCGTATTTTTTGCGCTCGTGGCGCAGTACTTTAACTTGCTTAGGGATAATGTCGAGCTGCTCGGACGATTCAACACCCACGGCGTGCAGCTGACCCTGGCAGCAGGGGCAGGTCTTTTCATCGTCAGCTAAATCGTACTCTATCACCTCACGGGGTAAGTCCGGGTTGATGGGCTTGCGGCCCCGTTTGCGGGTGTAGGTCACGGTTTCCATTTCCGGCTCGTCATCGGATGGTCCGATGTCGACCAGGGTTTCCGCTTCGTTGAACAAGCAGCCTTGAGCGGGGAACTTCTCACTTTGCGGCAGGTACTTTTTGGCCTGGGCTAGCCGGAATTGCTCCCACATTGCAGCAATGCGGGATTCATATTGTTGAACCAGGCCGTCGATGTAGGTCTGGATTTCCGGGGTGATGCCCGAGGGCTTTTCAAGTTCCTTTTGCATATAGAAAGTATAGTAAAAACAGCCGCTTTTGCCACTTTTACTGGCACTTTTTTATGATATTTTACGCCCGTTTATCGCTTGGTGTGCCACGGCATTCTGCCAGTTCAGCCATCCAGCAGCCAGCGTAGTTGCCTGGCCGTGATTTCCATCGCGACCGTATCTTTCGGGTGCATCGGCCATTTGAACGTGCCGCTTTCCAGCCGGCGATAATGGAGCCAGAAGCCGTTGGTGTCCCACTGTAGGATTTTCAGCTTGTCCCGGCGGCGGTTGCAGAACACGAACCAGTGGGGCCCGACCGGATCGAGCGCCAGTACGTCTTCGACCAATAAGCCTAGTGTATTGATGGATTTGCGCATGTCGGTGCTCCCGGTGGCCAGGTACACATTGCCACTTGGTGTCGGGATCATGGCAGGCACTTCATCACTTGCGGTAACAGCGCGATGGCCGAGGCGTCATGGACGGAGACCACGGAAAACGCATGAACATCCGCGTCATGAAAGGCTTCCCAGCACGGTCGCTAAGTACTCTTGGTCCATCGCGCACATCATTCGCTTGCGTTGAATGCCGGCTTTGAAACTCTTCTCTTGCTTTAATAAATTCAAAACCATCTGCCTTATTCGTGCAAAAACTTCCGCTCGGTCATCTACCCTAAT
>AQOF01000200.1 GCA_000565345.1 Salinivibrio costicola subsp. costicola ATCC 33508 = LMG 11651
TAGGGAACCTGGGGCTGGATCACCTCCTTACTGACGCTATTCTTGCGAGTGTTCACACAGATTGTATAGGTTGAAGTTATAAGAGGATATGTTCCCAAACATATCAGCGTGTCCCATTCGTCTAGAGGCCTAGGACACCGCCCTTTCACGGCGGTAACAGGGGTTCGACTCCCCTATGGGACGCCACTTTATAAATGCATTTACGAATGTGATTACAAAGTGGTTTGTCTAATGACAAACGACATGCTCTTTAACAATCTGGAAAGCTGACAAGTCATTCTTTAAGAATGACAGTAAAGTTCTCAATCAGTGACATATCATGTCACTCACACAATCAAGTGTGCTTGGACTTTGTCTTATTGAATCAATAACGACAAAGCTTCTATTTGAGTCCGGCAAAAACAAAACCTTAGTTGTTTTCATGCAAGACCTTTTGGGGTTGTATGGTTAAGTGACTAAGCGTAGACGGTGGATGCTTGGCAGTCAGAGGCGATGAAGGACGTATTAACTTGCGAAAAGCCCAGATAAGGCAGTAAAAGCCATTTGAATCTGGGATATCCGAATGGGGAAACCCACCTGCATAAGCAGGTATCTTAGCGTGAATACATAGCGCTAAGAGGCGAACTACGGGGAACGTGAAAACATCGAATAAGTAACCCGAAGGAAAACGAAAAGAATCAAATTGAAGATTCCGGCCGAGTAGCGGGCGAGCGAACCCCCGGATTAGCCTTAAGCAGACTTGGCGTTAGGTGAACAGGTTGGAAAACCTGGCAATAAAGGGTGATAGCCCCGTAACCGACGGCGCCATATTTGTGAAAACGAGTAGGA
>AQOF01000201.1 GCA_000565345.1 Salinivibrio costicola subsp. costicola ATCC 33508 = LMG 11651
TGCTGAAAACTCAAGCCCGAGAATGGTGGCTCAAGCAGTCATTTGTCCGCTCCTCAAGCATTGGCCTTGATTGAGCATTTGACCGAACACACCCACTCCCACACCCACCAAATTGTCGCGTATGTTCAGTGTCAGTTTGGTGTGCGCTACTCCGTTGCTGGCATGAACAAATGGCTGCACCACAACGGTTTTAGCTATAAAAAGCCTAAAGGTGTGCCGCATAAATTCGATGAGGCGAAGCAACACGCCTTTGTCGACGCCTATGAAGCGCTCAAATCACGCTGCGACAAAGATGAAGCCATCCTGTTTATGGATGCTGTTCATCCGACTCAAACGACAAAAGTGACGCAAGGCTGGATACGCACAGGACAAGATAAAGCAATAGAGACGACAGGGAGCCGTAGTCGCCTCAATATTGTTGGCGCACTTAATTTGTCAGACCTTGGTCACCCTATTATCGATGATTATGACACCGTTAACAGTGAAAATATTGTTCGATTTTTATGCAAAATAAGAGAGCGCTATCCGCTGAACCACAAAGTGCACCTTGTCTTGGATGGCGCGGGCTATCACCGCACTGACTTAGTGAAAGATGCGGCGTATGTACTCAATATAGAGCTTCATTATCTTCCGCCTTATAGCCCCAACCTCAACCCAATAGAGCGGTTATGGAAGGTCATGAACGAGCATGCAAGGAATAATCTCTATTTCAAAACTAAACGGGATTTTGCACAAGCGATTGACCGATTTTTTACTGTGACTCTTCCTGAGATCGCAGAGTCTTTGACGTCTCGTATTAACGATAACTTTCAGATGTTCAACCATGCATCTTCAAGTTAATTGGGTATAGTAAAAAATC
>AQOF01000202.1 GCA_000565345.1 Salinivibrio costicola subsp. costicola ATCC 33508 = LMG 11651
TTCCATTCAGCATAAACTGCTAAACACATGCCCTGTACCCTTACGTATTCAAGATTAACTAACCCCTAGTCTCATTCGGAACCCAATTTGGTTGGGGCATTTGCGGCTACTGAGCTTGCTAGGCGGCTCGCTTGCATTGTCCAGCTGTAGCTTCTCTAATTAATGGCGGTTTATAACCTCGCTGTCTCAGTCTGCGATGTAACCTTGACGGCTTCTTCCACAGTCTAAGCTGTATGCTGCGTAGCCTACGCCTCAGCCATGCAGCTAGTTTCTTGAACTCCCTGCTGGCATTAGCGACTCTGAAGTATTGACTAAATCCTCGTAAGAGTGGATTGAGTGACTTGATGATGTCCGGCAACGGTTTTCCACTGTTCCGTTTCGTCATCCGCTTCAGCTTTGCTTTGAACCTTGCGAGTTTCTTTGGTTGGATTCGGGTATATACACGCCCGATCTCTACCCCTAGGAACTTCACCCCCTCATCGCTATGCGCAATGTGGGACTTTTGCTGATTCACGCTTAGCTTCAGCGTTTTCTCCAGTATCTTTGTCGCTTGTACAAGGGCATTTTCCGCCCCTGCTCGGCTTCGACAGAAAATCAGAATATCATCCGCATAGCGTACGATTCGGAGCCCTCGCTCTCGCATTGCTTGATCGAAGGCATCCAAATAGATATTGGCGAGCAGTGGACTGATCACCCCACCTTGCGGACTGCCTATTTCTGTCGACTGCCAGTTGCCTTCGACCATTACCCCACTTTTCAGGAACTGCTTAAGCAGCGCTAGCACGCTGCTATCCGTGACCCGTCTGCGAATGCTTTTGATGATAAGCTCATGGTCGAGTTTATCGAAGCATTTCGACAGGTCCATATCCACGACATGGTCTAGCCTATAGCGGCGAATGAACATCGTGGCTTTGTTGATAGCATCGTGGCATCCTCGATGCGGTCTG